>CALUQN010000004.1 GCA_944322945.1 Candidatus Gastranaerophilales bacterium
AAGTTCAGGGTGACAAAAAAGTAATATGTCATCCCGAATTTATTTCGGGATCTTACCACCGGAAAGCAGATGTTTCACGTTGACAAGACCCTGCGGGAACCCAACACAGGACTTGAAAGGTGACAAGACCCTGCGGGAAACCGGATATTTTTCACAAAATCAAAGATTTTGGAAAAAGTAGTCAAACAAGTTCAGGGTGACAAAAAAGTAATATGTCATCCCGAATTTATTTCGGGATCTTACCACCGGAAAGCAGATGTTTCACGTTGACAAGCCCCTACGGAAAACCAACACAGGACTTGAAAGGTGACAAGACCCTGAAACACGGAGGTCAATCCATCGTTCAGGGTGACAATTTTAGCTAGTATATGCGGAATTTGCTATATAACTTCCACTTAACATTATTTGATGAATATTGTGATTTGTGGTAAATTAATGTTGTAGGGTATATTCTTATAAAACAGGGGTAAAATTTATGAAAAAAACAGTTTTAGCAGTTTGTTTGTTAATGTGCGGGCTGCCGTTGTTTGCGGCTGATTCCCAGAGTGCGGAATCTATAAGATACTACAATTCCTCCACAGGCGGATTTGGTTCTTCTTCAGCTACAAATTATTACGGATTAAACAAAACCCCTGCCGCAGCATCTGATGACGAGAGCGAAGTCCTGCTTGACCCGCCGGCAAAAGTTTCACGCCCTGCAAGACAAATTAAAGTAAGAGATGAAAACGATGAGGATATGGAACCGGGGCAATCTTATGCTGATGCTATGGACAAACGTATCCCTATGACTTATGAACAATTCCCGAAAAATTACGACAGCAGCAACAGTATGATGATGATGCAAGGCGGTATGATGCCCGGGATGTTCTAGTCTTTCGGAACTTCTGAACACATACAGTGAATCCCGCCCTGATAGCTTTTCAGGTTCTCGCTCATTATGTTATTGTCGCCGGAGATGAAGTAGATGTTTTCCGGCTTGATATATGGTTTTATCGCCTGAACAAAACTTTTTTGGACACTAAAACCTGTCAGTTTTTCTATTTCTGGTGTTATTCCGAAAACTTCTTCGTCAATATTTGATTTGTTTGTTATATATACAAGCTCGCCGTTTTTGTTCGGAAGCACGTTGGCGTTCATAAAATTGAACAGATGTATCAAAAATACTCCGTTTTTCAGCCCGCTTGTCCTTGTTTCGTACAACCTTCCGGGAACACGGATTACGTCAAACCCAGCATCTTCCAAAACCTTTGCTGTTTCCTCCGTCTGCGCAAAATTGTTTGACTTCACCACGTCATCAATACCATTTGTGTACACGCCGGTTTGTACAAAAGGTTTTTCTAATTTGCGCAGCTCTTCCGGTCTTTTTTGGACTTGTAATTTTAATGCAGCTTCTTGAATTTTGTTAAAGCCTTCAGTGAGCATTTGTTTTGTGAGTTTGTCATCCGCAAGTAAGATTTTCCCGTTATCAAGCGGTCTCAAATATAAATCCATGTGATAATCCATCTGCGGAATGAATACAACGTTATCTGTTCCGAGCATCTGTTTTATCTCATCCTGCGAAAATTTATCCAGCTCATTTTTTCCGACAAGAGCGGTCTCTTTACCGGATTTGTTTTTAGCAAAATAATAGTTGCCGCCCTCAATGTGTGTATTGTGCAAGATGCCTTTTATTACGTCTGACAATTTTGTATATTCTGCCTGCACAACCTCTTCCGGCAGCAGAGAGACCTCTCCTGTTTCAGGGTTTGCCAAAAGATATCCGCTATGTCCGTTGAGTTCAACATGCGGCATATTCAGCAGAGTATCCATTACACCGTAGTATTGCGGAAGATTTTTTTGTGCACGTATTGTCTGTTGGGTTTTATCGTCGGTCAGTTTAAATTTATTAATAATGGCGTCGGATTGCGAACTGTTTTCAAACGTCAAAAGTTTTTTGCCGATAAATCCCCACAAGTCCTGCGGCCAGCCGCCCACGCGCTCTGAAGGCGGCTGTTTTTTGTTAGTGGTAATTTCAAAAGAGTCATCTTCCGGGTTACGTTCAAGAAAATATATGTTAAATCCCTCTTTTTGTCCGATATTAATCATTTCATTGGCAATATTGCCGTGGTTTGATTTCATAAGAAATCCGTTGAGGGGTCTTGCATCATAACCTGTGAAGCTGATACCTTTTGTCATTTTTGCTCCAATACTTCCGCACACATGCTGTGAATACCTTTGCCGTCATTAAGGAGTGTTTCGGTTATCGCATTGTTGTCACCGGCAATTGTATATGCGTGCTCTAAATTAACATATTTTCCAAGCTCGTTAAAGAAACTTTTCTTCATGCTAAAACCTGTCATATTTTCTATATCTTTGGTTATGCCGAGGGTTGCTCTGTCAAATATGCTGTCGTTTGTTATGTATACAAGTTCATTATCATTATTCAGAAGAACATTTGCGTTCATAAAATTATACAGGTGTATCAGCTTGTCAGGGTCTTTTTGGGAAGTGGAACACAACCTGCCCGGAACGCGTATAACTTCATAACCTGCTTTTTCTAGAACATCTGCTGTCTCATCAGTTTTTGCGAATTTATTGGCAGCCGCTACGTTATCAAACGCATCAAGCATCATTGAAAGCATATTGTAAGGACGGCGCAGTCTCTCGTATGAGGCGTAATCATTACGTGCAACACATTTCTGTGCGGTTTCCCTTATTTTGATTAAGCCTTCCGCCATTGCATTTTTAGTCATGTTATCGTCAGCTATCAATACTTTGCCGTTGTTAAGCGGTCTGATAAACATATCCAAATCTTTATCCATCTGCGGAATTACATGGATTTTATCAACTTTGAGCATCTGTTGAATTTGTTCGTGATTAAACTTTTTCAGCTCATCAGCGCCTATCAAAACTTCATCCTCGCCGGATTTATTTTTCGTGATAAAATAATTTCCGCCGCGCAGGTGCGTATTATCAAGCATTTTATCAAGAGATTCTTTTGTCTTGCCGAATGTAGTCACTACATATTCTTCTGACAGCGGAATTGTTTTGTTTGTCTGCAAATCATTGTAAAGGTATTGTTTTTCCCCGCCGATTATAACCGGTTTTAAGCTGATAAGTTCTGCAAGTTTTGCTTTCGCAGCATCTATCGGGTGCTTTTTGCGTGCTTGAACTTCTAAACGGTCTTTTTTCAGTCCGAAATGATATTTTACGGCATCTGTAATACTATTGTCCTCAAACCCGCTCAAAAGATTTTTGCCGCGTATGTCCATTTTATCCTGCGGAAACTCTATCGGCGGGGTTTTCTCTTCCTGCTGAAACTGATTTTTGGAAAGTTCAAATGAGTCGTAATCTTTGTTTTTTACAAAATAAACATTGAACCCCTCAATTTTGCCAATCTGTGTCATTGCATTTGCCACATTACCGTAGTTAGACTGCATTACAAATCCGTCTAATTTCCTCGCGTCGTAGCCTGTAAAGCTTACTTTGTCTACTCTCATTAATTTGCCTCCGGTTTATCTATTTCTTCATACAAAATATCTACCATATCGTCTAAAATAAAAGCGGTTTCGTCATTAGTAACCTCTGCCGGTATGGTCTCTTTATATGTTTTAGGTTTTACATCGTAAATATAATCGTGTTTTTGCTGAGCAGCTTTTACAAAATTTATCAGATGGTGTTCTCTTGAATTAAACTGTATCATGCCGCAGGCTAAAAGCATGTCCAAAGGGTGTGCCTTTTGTATAGTGACCTGCAAGTCGCCTTCATAATCCGATTCCACAGTAAAATCAATATCCGGACGTTTACATGCAGTATCTCTAACCACACTTAACTTTTCCTGGTTTTCCGGTTTTAGACCTAAGACTGATGCGGATATTCTAAGCGATTGAAATGAAGGCTTTCTGTATTGTTGTTGTACGGGTTGTATTTTCATGCTGGTATTAAAACACGTAAAAAGTTTTTTTGCTATGAAATTTTATTTTTGTTAAATTAATTTAACAAAATATGCTTGACTTAGAGTGGACTCCAGAATGTAAAATAAAATCGGAGGAAAGCAATGAAGATTTCAGAGGTCAGCAAAAAGTACGATATTTCAATAGATACCCTGAGGTATTACGAAAAAGCCGGGCTCTTGCCTAATATAAAAAAGAATTCAAGCGGTATCCGCGAATACACCGACATGGATTGCGAAAGAGTAGAATTTATCAAATGTATGCGTTCAGCCGGCATGCCGGTGGAGAGATTGAGCAAATATATAGCGCTTTGCGAACAGGGCGAAGAGACTGCTGAGGAACGCCGCAGCATGCTTATACAGCAGCGGGCAGAACTCATTGAAAAACGTGATACTATCCAGCGTTCTATTGATAAGTTGGATTACAAAATCAATATCTACTACAATACCCTGCGTGCGAAAGAAAACTGTTTGCATAAAACAAAATAAGTTTGGTTTAAAGATGATAAGAATGGGTCTTATATAGTGAATGCCGACATATACTATAAATTATCAATGAACAGTTAACAGTGCCGTCATTCTGAGGGGTTTAGCCCTAAGAATTTTGTTTTTAATTCTCATTTACGCAAGCGTGCAGATGTTTTTGCATTGGTGCATTGTTTATTGCTCAAATATTTTGTTTTGTAACAATTTATTACATAAGTAACAAATTTTTCTGTTTTAGAGGTTTAATAGAATAAATATTTTTTTTAATACCTTAGTCTAAGGAGTCTGTTTTGATAAATAAAATTACATCGTTATATAACACAGTAAAGTTTACCCCGCAGGACACAAAAAAGGAAAAATCCACCCCGCAGAGTTTAAACCAATCTTATACACAAAATCCGTTATTGGACAAAGATTTTGCAAATTCATACAAAAGTTACGCCCTGAGTTTTAAAGGGCAGGAAGAAGATTCTCCTTTAGGCAAATTCAAAACCAAAGAAGATGTAATAAAATTCTATGCAACTGACACTGCAACAGATTTTGTCAACAAGACAAGAAAAATCGCCAACGCATCAGGTCAAAATGAAATTAACCACTACCACGTCCTGAAATCCGCCCTGATAGAAGTCGCCTCTGTCATCAAAGCACTGGATGAAGAGCAGGTGGACTATGACGCCTTAGACAGAAATAATATAATCGGTTTGTTTGAAAACTATACAACAGATTCAATGTTCAAGGATAAGGATGCAAGAAAAAAAGTAAAAAAAGTCGTCCAGAAAAAATTGCGGGAAGTAGAAAATATAATCAAAAAACTTCCGAAAGAAGAAATTAACCCTAATCCTGATCATCTGTTCACAAAAGGACTTGTGAGCGATATCCTCGCATACAGACAAGAACCAAATACTCCGATAGAAAACTTCCACATAGTTAACGCGGCAATTTTTGCACGCAACAAAGATGATGTCCGAAAGTTTACTAACTCAATAATTTATGAACTGAATGACAATCTGATGGTGGAAACAAACACTCTGAAAAACAGGCCGCATTTTAGAAGATACGATGAAAAGGCGCGCAATATATGGAAAAACCTCTCACTCGGCACAAATATGTATATAACTTACGAGCCGCAAAAAACAACACCGCAGTATTTTATTCCGAGCCTCTATCACGTGCTGCAAAATGAAGCCAACGGATTTGGAAGCCTAAATGCGAAAAATACACACATTGTAGAAATTAATACGGCAATAAAAGATACCTACCTTTTTGAAAAGGTAAAAAATCTTGCAAAAGATAAAACAAAAACACACATTATATTTATGTACCCGTCTAATATGCTTGTAAATTCCGGTGCATTAGATGAAGCCGGCAGAATTTTTTTCTCCGCGGAGTATATGAATCTTATGAAAAATCCGCCCTCAAATGTCAAATTTGTAATGTTTGATTCAAGAGACAATTTGTATAACCAGCTGCAAAACTCGGTTATCCAGAATATGTACCAGAACTTTGAAGAAGCCTCCATTCCTGTTTTGAGTACGGAAGATGTTGTAAAAGAATTTAAAGAACAGCCGCTTATGAGAAAAGATATCAAAAAGCCGTTCACAAAAGGCGCTCTGGAAAAAACAGTAGAAGCCTCAGCAATGCTTGACGGAATTTTTCCTGACAAAACTATCCGTCTGATGAAAAAAATCGTAAGCTATTATATTGATAAACGTGAAATTAACGAAAAAGATGTAGCCGAATACGTCAATGAAGCAAAAGACCTGTTCAAAAAAACAAACGATGACAGTTCCGTTGATATCATCTTTGACACAGGCAAAAGAATAAAAGATATTATAGGCAAAGACGCCACTAAAAAGGAAGCAATGTCAGTAGTGCGTCAGATTAAATCAAACAAAATGGGTACAAAAGGCATAATTCTTTATTCATTAGACCCGATGGCAGGTAGCGGCAGAAGATTTACGGCACAAGCAATAGCCGGTGAAGCAAAAGTCCCTTACGTAGAAATTGACGCAAACTACTTCGGCTCAGAAAGTGTCAATATATTTGGCGAAACCAGCACTCTGACTCCAGAAGCTGCAGTAAAAAAACTTTTCTCGCTGCTGACAACTCAGGCTGACGCAAACCCGAATAAAGCCGCAGTGCTTTTTATCGACAAATTTGATAACTTTATTTTGGGCGAGTACCTGAACAGGTACCACCAGCGTGCTATGGCTCAATTGATAAATGAAATGGACAAAGCTGAAAAAGCCGGATTTAATATCCTTGTAGCTGGTTCAATCTCAAGGTCGCAAATTCTCGGCGAAGCCGCAAGAAATTCCGTCAAATTTGTTGACCGTCTTGAAGTTACTACCCCTGCCTTTAGCAGCAAAGAACGCGCCGAAGTTATCAAAACCACCCTGAAAGAAAACAAAATCAAACTCGCCGCAAAAACAAAAGAAGAACGCGAAAATATAATACAATCTATTGCAATGACAACAAACGGATTTCCGTTTACATATTTGAAAAATTTCGTAAAACGCGCGCAAGCCGTTGCTCTGGAACGCGGTCATAAAATTGTCGGCAAAGATGATTTTACGGAAGCCTATCTTCAAATTTCAACAGGCAGACCGGCTAACAGAAATATTGAACCGCACGAAAAAACAATAGTAGCTTCCCACGAATGCGGTCACGCCGTAAACATAGAAGTTATGAACAGTATGATTAAAAAAATGGGTAAACCATGGCATATTCCTGACAAAGTTAACTTCATAACCCTTGACCCGCGCGGAGTTTACGGAGGTGCCATGTATCATCACAAAGACAAAAATTCGGAACAGTCTTTTGAAAGACTCTTCTCCAACATTGTTTGTTCATACGGCGGAAACTCTGCAGAACACCAATTCTTTGACATAGACGGCTCATACGGAATAAGCGGCGATTTGGAAAATGCAACCTACCTTGCAGAAGCTATGGTAACAGAAATGGGACTCGGCAAACACACCGGCAAAATCCATATTGATACCACTGACAATCAAATGTCACCGATGAGAAAAGCAGCAATGGATGCCGATATAACTATTATTCTGAAAAACGCTTCTACCGCCTCGGATTTTATAACAGAAAACTATGCAGACTTTAACCAAAAATTCACGGAAAAATACGCAAATCTTGTAGGCACCGGAGACTGCCTGATTGACGGTGAAATTTTCAGAAAAGAGCTGGCTGCCTGGAAAGATGCGCAGCCGCCGGAAAAACAAGAAGAACTGCAATTGGTTGATAATATCCTCTGGGATATTATGGATAAAACCAAAAAAGGGCAGTTATATAACTAATTCTTTCTGAAAATTAAAAAATTGCTGCCGTTTTGGATAACTTTTTCGCTTAAATAATTTTCCTGCACAAACCCGCAGAATCCGAGTGCATAATCCTGACAAATATATTCAAAGTAGTAATCTTTCATATTTTTGTTGTTCAAAATTATGTAATCCGGTTTGTTTTGGCGGAAATAATCAACGATATTTTCTTCTCCGAAAGTTTCAACATACAGAGGCAGCAGGGAATTATAAAAATCCTCGGATTTTCTCGCTGTAAGAAAATTAACTATCAACCCCTCAGGAAAAATCACAAAGTCAGCATTTTTATCAAACTTTTTGTCAACATATCCCAAAAGTGTATTGACGGATTCTGCGAGAGTTCGCTGTGTATAAATTGTACCTTTCGGGGTGCTGATTTTGCAGTCTAAGTTTTTGAGAGTCTGAACATTCCCGTACAAAACAGCAAACGCGATTACAAAAACATAAAATGAAGTGATTTTTTGAAATTTTTCTGGCACAAACGAAAATAAAAGCGCAAAAAATGCAACCAAAACTACCGGAAGATAATAGTTTCCGTAGTTCATATAAGAAAGCCCCCAGAAAGATTTGAGACTCAAAAGCACTGCACCTCCAGCAAGGATTGTGAGAGAATAATTTTTCAGCCTGAACATCATTAATCCGGCTGTTAAAATTACGAAAAATGAAAACGACGCAGGCGACATAAAAGAAAACCCGAGGCATATAGAAAGAGCAACCAATGTTTCCGAAAGAATTTTTTTCTTTTCAAACAATGATGCGCCCCATATAACCCCGCCAAGTGTCAAGCCTGTTTTGACAAGGCTTATAACCCAAACGCCTATAGCATTTTTGTTAAAATAAACACCCTGAGTCAGGTAAAAATACCTGAGAGTCTCGGTCGCTGACATTTTTTTAACAATCGCAAGATAATTTATAAAGTCCGCAATCCTCATTCCCTGAACAAACAAAACCGCCATACAAAAAATTGGCACAAAAATCATTGCGCCAAGGGTCTTCAGGATAACTTTCCAATCTTTTCCCTTTGCCGCCGCAAAAATTACAAGCGCAAGGTAAGGTATAAAGTCATACTTGTTTGTAGCCGAAAGCCCGCCTAAAAACGCGCTCAAATATAAAAATTTGCTGTCGCCGCCTTCTTTTACGTACTTAATCAAAAACAAAAACGAATACAAAAACGCCACAATCCCGTACAACATTCCCCACGAATAAGGGAATGTGTAAGAGAATAAATTAACAGCGCAAACTCCTGATGCAATCGTGAAAATTCCGATAGCAAAGCTCAAAAATTCCGTGAGAAATTTTCTTGCAATCAGATAAACACCGCACACCGTTAAAATCGAGCAGATGCCGCCTGATACATAAAGTGTAGTCAGCGACGAGCCAAAAATTTTATACAATAAAGCGTTCCACAAATACGAAAACGGCCCGTAAATATTGAACAAATCCCTGTACAAAACTTGCCCGTCTAAAATCTGTTCGGGATAATACACCTCCCGGCCGAAATCCAGAAGGATTTCACTGTAATGCCCGCAGAAAAAACAAACGGCAGTAACTGTCAAAATAAAAAGTATAATCAAATATTTATTAGTCAAAATCTTATTCATTAATAAAATGTAACAAATCTATATTGAAAACGCAATTTTTTATAAAAAATTAACTTTAAATACATGTGTACAAAAAGAAGGTAAGGTTATGTCTTGGATATCAGATTTAGATTATCTGGCGATGGCAGGTGTACTGGACTTTGATGCAGCGGCATACGTTCAGGGCACAAAACCGCGTTATACAGGGAACCCGATGAGTGTTCCGTTTGTACCAGACATGCCCCAAATGTCACCTTTCAATGTAACCCCAAACTCTGATGAATTTATAAACACCGACAAAAAAGATGACGAAATAGTAAAAAATTCTTCCTGGAAAAAATGGTTATTCGGGGGCACAATAGCGGCGTCAATTTTATACATAATAGGCCGCGCAGCCGGGTTTAAAATCAAAATGCCGGCTTGCCTGAAAAACCTCGGGACAAAGATATCAAATCTCTTCAAGCGCGGACGCGGCACCCCGCCGCCGACACCGTAGGACATACCGTTGAGCTGCTTTGTAATATAATTTAAAAATCAATAAATTCAGCTAAGGACATATTAAAAGCTTTTGCTATGCTGTTTAATTTTGAAAAAGTAATATCATTTTGCGCAGTTTCGATATTGCCGAGAGTAGAGCGGCCTATTTGCGCAAGATGTGCAAGGTCATCCTGCGTATAATTATTTATTTTTCTCAATTCCTTAATTCTTTTTGCAAGCTTTTTCAGCAAAATCTTGTCCATGTTAAAATTGTCCGCTATAATGACAATATAAACAAACCGCTACACGGACAAAAACAGGAGGAATGATGATTAAGAAAATACTTTTGATAGACTTAGACGGGGTATTGAATGAATATAACGGGAGTTATGACAAGAATTTTATTCCAAAGATAAAAAAGGGTGCAAAAAGTTTTTTAAAAAAACTGAATAATGAATATGAACTACATTTGTATACAACAAGAAATCTTCTGCTTGCGTCAAAGTGGCTGATAGAGAATGATTTGGATAAGTTTTTTAAAGATGTAACAAATATAAAGACCCCGGCATATTTATACATAGACGACAGAACGGTTTGTTTTAGCGGGGATTACGAAAAGACGATAGAAGATGTTAGAAATTTTCAAGTATATTGGAAATAAATATAGAGTGACAATTTTTGAAAGGTTAATTCTTGCGGCGTTATTGTTATAGTTATAGTTTTCTTTTGAAAGCATTTATTTTATAATTATTACCCTAGTAAGTGAGCGCGACGCCATGTTATAGTTTCCTTTCGAAAGTATTTATTGTATAATTTGGGTATGGGGCGATATGGGTAAACTCTGGTTATAGTTTCCTTTCGAAAGTATTTATTGTATAATTTAACGTCACAGGTTCGGAATATTCAGGAAGTTATAGTTTCCTTTCGAAAGTATTTATTGTATAATTTCGTTCCGCTGAAAATACAATTTCGTTTCGTTATAGTTTCCTTTCGAAAGTATTTATTGTATAATACCATAGATGTGTAAACAAAACCTAACACGTTATAGTTTCCTTTCGAAAGTATTTATTGTATAATCCTTTCGGTTCGATTTTAATTTCGTACAATGTTATAGTTTCCTTTCGAAAGTATTTATTGTATAATAAATGAGCACGAAATAACTGCTGTAGAACTGTTATAGTTTCCTTTCGAAAGTATTTATTGTATAATGAGCAACCTAAGCACAGCACGTCAAGCACCGTTATAGTTTCCTTTCGAAAGTATTTATTGTATAATTGTTCCGCCTGTCAGAGTTACGGGGATATAGTTATAGTTTCCTTTCGAAAGTATTTATTGTATAATTTTGACGATATGATTAAATCTTTGACGGAAGTTATAGTTTCCTTTCGAAAGTATTTATTGTATAATTTCGTCCATACATTTATTAGATTTCTTTTGGTTATAGTTTCCTTTCGAAAGTATTTATTGTATAATGTATGCATTTGCGAAAGGAGAGGACTAATCGTTATAGTTTCCTTTCGAAAGTATTTATTGTATAATAAGACCGGATAAGTTAATATCATTGGTTATGTTATAGTTTCCTTTCGAAAGTATTTATTGTATAATTGCCATCTCTTCAAATATACGCTTTGCTGTGTTATAGTTTCCTTTCGAAAGTATTTATTGTATAATGTCTTTAGTGCAGAATTGTATTTATAAATGGTTATAGTTTCCTTTCGAAAGTATTTATTGTATAATCCACTCAAAGCAAGAAGCCGGTTTGTTTAGTTATAGTTTCCTTTCGAAAGTATTTATTGTATAATAGGGTCTTTGCCTTTGTAATAAACCTCCTGGTTATAGTTTCCTTTCGAAAGTATTTATTGTATAATTGCATTGGTTTTATTTAATACAATGGACTCGTTATAGTTTCCTTTCGAAAGTATTTATTGTATAATATAATGCGGGCGTTCATTGTTTTCTCCGTAGTTATAGTTTCCTTTCGAAAGTATTTATTGTATAATGTCGGTTTCCGAAAGCCTTTAGGCTCAAGGAAAACGACATTTTTATATCAAAAAAATTCAGAACAAAAGCAGTTGTTCTGAACTCAAAATCTCTTCTTTTTTCGGGGTTCCGGCAAGAAATAGCATGCCTCCGTATTGTTTGTCTGTTATTTGTAAAATTCGCACGTTGCCTTCTTCCGGCAATATTTGTTTTATCCTGCGGATTTCCCGCTCCACTATATCCTGACCGCGGCAGCATCTGCAATATACCGAAAATTGCAGCATTACAAATCCCTCGTTCAAAAGATTTTTTCTGAACTTTGCGGCAATTTTCCGCTGTTCTTTTTTAGTCACAGGCAGATCAAAAAATACAAATAATCTCATAAATATATCGTCACCTTTTACGCTCATTTTGCCCCTATAAATTGCGGAAGTTCCAACACATTGCTGTCATTTTTCTCTATGCTTTTGACAAATGTCTGACATACACGCTCACACGCTGTTTGGACTGTAATTTGTTCTCCTTTATACTGGCACTGCATGTTCAAAATATTTAAGAGAGAGGCTTTGTCAGCTTTTGTTAATTCAGAATCTTCAAAGATAGGCATGCCGGAAACTATAAGGTCAACAAACGGTCTGAACGGTTCTATCAAATCTTCTATCAAATTAAAGGAATTGAGTTCATTGCAGTGATGGATGCCAAAGCATGGCACAAGCCCGCTTGAAGCAGCAAATTTTGCCAGAGTTCCTCTTACTATTGCATACCCGTAATCCAACGCCGCGTTATGTTTTGTTTCTGTATGACGTTTAAAATTTTTAAACAGCAGGCTCCAATATTGTTTTGCCGCCTGACCTTCTATATTTGTTGTATCGCCTGATTTCACTTTGTCACAATAAATATCCAGACAATCATTTTCCAAAACAAGTTTCAATACATTTGATTGATTTTTAATTTTTTGTTGGATTATTTTTTGCCACAATCGTTTTTTCAGCGGTTCAGACATATTTATATGGTTAAATGCGATTTTAGTATTTCTGCTGTGTTGGTAAAACGGCGTTAAGACTACATTCGGCTGATGTTTTTTGTCACACGAAAACAATGTGATATTGTATTCCCCGCACATTGACAGAAGATAGTTTGTAACTTCTATCTGCATATTTTCAAGAACTATAGTAGAAATATCTTCCAGCGGAATTGTTATTTCTTCATTATTTTCCGGCTGGTAAACAAGCTGAAAATTTTTTACGCGAAGTTTGCACGGGGTACTGAACAAAAGTGTTTTATACCCCATGTTTTTTATGTCCTTTCTTTTTTATATCAAGGCGTTTTTCGTGTTTGACTTCATGGTAATCGCCCAGAATTTCCACCTGATATTTTTTTATATAAGCTGCGGTTTTTGTCGAAAAACGAACATCTTTTTGTGACCTGTCCGCGGAATCTAATACAATTCTTCCGCTGTCAATATCGCAACCTTTGTAATAACCCATAAATTCATCTTCCGGCTTGCCTGTAGAGTTGATTGCAATTAATGTATCAGGAAACAGGCTGAACAAAAACTGATATTCTTCTGTCATTTCCAGCCAGCCTGCTTTGCCTTTGTTGATAGCTTTATTCGGCAGTTCTTTTCCAAAATCGGAAACATAAATCGGCACCAGGAAAAATTCATTCTTGCCTTTTTTATTTTTCTTTGTGAATACATCCACTCTGGGCATAGAAGCATTTTTTGCAAAGCCGCCTCTGACCAGTATGCCGGAGGTGCTTGTGTCTTTTATTTTTATTGTTTTAATTTGATGAGGGAGCTGCCCTGCCGTTCTTTTTGCTTCGGATAGCGGCATATAAACAGGCTCTGCAAAAGCTTTTTTAGGATCGTCATTAAACTCTTCTAACCTTTCTTTCAAAAGATTATATATTTTATAATTTCTTTCTTTGTCAAACATTTGCTCCAGCGTTTTCAAATGGATTTGTTCAAGAGGCTTTTTCACGGTTGTAAAACCTTTATCCAGATGTTTGGCACTTCTGATAGTTTCATCGTGGAGTTCACCCTTGACGGATTTTCTGACTGCTCTTGAGACAAAAACCTGCGAAAGCTTTTGCGTCAAATCTTCGTTAAAAGTCGCCCATGGCCTTTTGAAACGAGGTTTTGTATCTTTTGTGTAGTTATACCCTTCCAGTGCTGCAGAAATTGTCGAGAGGAATTTCACCATACCTTGTGTAGAACATGCAATTACTGCGGCGTCAAGCGCGTGATGCTTGTCGTTTTCTTCCCTGTTTTTTACTAACCCCCACTGGTTTCGCAAAAATGCAGTCAAGGAACCGTTTCGCGTTTCAACTTTCAAATTGTTTCCAAAGTCCAAATTCTCTTTTATGTAATCTTTTACAAATTTTGAGATATATCGTGTGTCATTAAGGTTTCTGGTTTTCATACCTTCCTGATCATATTTTTTCTTGACGAGTCTGTCGTATTTCGGTTTCTTTAAATGGTAAGATTTTAAGCGTTGGACAAACTCGTGCCAGTTTGCGTCGCCTATATATTCATAAGGAATTTTATTCCCTTTTTGTCTGTTTTCATCTGTAAGACACAGAACTTTATTGTTCAAGCTGTCATCAAAACTTCTTGAATACGGAATTATGTGGTCAACGTCTACATAATCAGCTTCTGCCAACCGTTTTGGGTCTATATATTTCCCGGAATACACACAAAATCCGCCTTGTTCTTCCCATAACCTGAATTTCAAGAGATTACTTTTGGGATAATCCGGGTTAAGCCCGTGTTCAAGACATCTTTGACGAGCCTTTTCTTTTTCTGCCTGAAATTCTTCCTGTGCTTTTCTGATATCGCGCCGTTCGTTTACGGATTTTGACAAATCCCGCGCCATTTCTATAATAATCGTATCAATTGCACCGTGTTTTTTTATTAAAGCATTTACGACTTTTCTTGTCTGTGAAATCGCACGGTTTACCACGGGATTTGTTGTAAGTTCTTCCGGAGAAAGCACCGGCAGCAGCGATTGTTTATCTTTGTTTATTTCTATATGGTAACCGGCTTTGTCACATGCTTCTGTGTATTTTAAGCCATCCTTCATCAAAGGTATAAGCGTTTTCATCGCTTTGATTGAAAGGTGTGAAGTTTTACTCATTGAAAGATCTTTTACGCTTTCAATCACATCATCTTCTATTCCTTCGGCTTTTAATCTTTCTGTTATTCTCTCGTCGCTTTTTTCGCATGTCAGGGCGTAAGCTATTGTGTTAAAAAAGTCTTCATCATCTTTTACTGTCTCAAAATAGGCTTTACCCAGGTTGGGATTATTTTCAATAACTTTTCTTACCGCGTGGTAATTTTTTAGTTCTATTAATAACGCACTTTCCGGGTCTGTAATTTTTCCTTTTGCATCTTTTTTCTCATAATTTAAACTTGCAAAACGAATATCATCATCAAGATTTAGTTCTTTTCTGAGTTGTTTATATGTTACTTTAGCAAGTTTATGCGCAAGATTGAGAGCGTCTTTAATTTCGACTGCAGCTAAAAATCTTGTATCCCCTAAATCATTTGTCAACCGCAGATTTACAAGTTTGTTGAGTGCCGTAAAAATTTCTGATGTATACGCACATTTGGGCGCACGCATCTCGCCCGCTTCAAACGGACAAGGGGTTGTAATTTCGATTGTTTTCAAAGGTCTTTGATAAAAAGCTATTTCTTTATAGCCGTTTTCTATTTTTTCGTCAGCAATTTTCGACCCGAGACTGCGCTGCACACGGAAAATTGTTTCTATTTCCTGCCGCAGTAAATCTCTGGAAATTGATTTATTATAGTTTCCTGCTTTATTTCGTTTGGCTTCTCCTTTAGTATATTTGAGCGCAAACATTTCGCCTACGGTTCTGTATTTGCCCTGCTCAAAATCTTCCGTAACCTCTTTGATTGATTTTAATAAATCGCCTTCTGTTTTGGCTTCTTCCGATTTTCTGATTGATTTAAACCCTCTGCGCTTTGCTATATGAATAAGAATCCTGTAAAATTCTTTATTATCAAGTGGTCTTTCAAGCGCTTCTTTTCTCAAATCCCACACATCAGTTTTGGGCTCGCCGGAATTGTAAACCTCTTCAATTTCCGCTTGCGTAATAAAATTGTTTTCCAACAGAAATTTTCTTATGTTATACAACCTGCAAGATCGTCTGGCCAGACGCCTCCTGGCACTTCTTGCCTCACGCCTGGGCTGCGCAAGTGACGCACCGGTCTTAGGGTGTTCTGCTGCCGTAAAAACCCTGACCCCTAAATCCAAAAATTCACCATTAAAATCATTATCATTAAATTCTAAAAGCGCGTGACCTACGGAGGCTACTCCGATATCAAGACCTAAAACTTTTGCCATTCATTAACTCCTTGCTTGACAACTTTGCAAATTATTTTATAATTATAACATACAATAAATATTTTCGAAACGTTACTATAATAAGAAAGTTTCGTGAAGTTCTGTCCGGTATCCGTTACCGGACATCTTCTTTTTTAATAGAGATTCTTCACCTCTGAATGGTTATTGGAGCAAACATAATGTTTGGCAAACGTAACGTTTGCATCAACATTCTTTCAACAAACTGAAATACCGCCTTTTGAAGATGTTCAAGAAACTTTAAAAGTCTTTTAGAATCCGGCTTTTATCGTGTCCGTAGGAGCTTGACGACTTTATTCCCTCGCCAGGTTGGGGAGGGCTAGGGTGGGGGGCAAATGTCACGTTTGTATCATTACTATTTCCTCAGACTGAAATATCGCCTTTTGAAGATGTTCAAGATATTTTGAAAGTTTTTTAATCGGCGGCTTTTACTGTACCCGTAGGAGCTTAATGACTTTATTCCCTCCCCAGGTCGGGGAGGGGTAGGGTGGGGAGCAAACATTATGTTTGCTGTCATCCTGAAAGCGTAGTTTATGTAGGTCAGGCATTGCCTGACAGCATTACTAAAGAATACAGAAAAGTTATTTTCGGAACACGCTTCCGCTCTGCTCACGCTATCGTCCTCAAATAACTTTTCTGTATTCTTTTTTGCAGACTCTACAGTCACTCTCGGTTGGGCACATTTCACACTTGCCCAACAATACCCTCCACTCGCCTACACCAGGAGAGTGGAAACGGACTTAACGTCCTATCGTCCTTTTTTCTGCAAACGTTACGTTTGTATTGCGTCTCGTTCGCCTGTTAATCAAGGTTTGCCGAAAGACACGTCTTCTCGTAGTGCATTCTGCCTGTCAATGTATTAATTCTTGCAATAATATCTTTGAACATCGGGATAGAAAGGCTTTGCTTTCCGTCTGAAAGTGCATTTTCAGGATCCTGATGCACTTCTATCATTATGCCGTCTGCCCCGGCTATTAATGCCGCTTTTGACATCGGCTCAATCAAATATCTCTGTCCTGTGCCGTGGCTCGGGTCTGCTATTATCGGAAGATGTGAATATTTCTTGATAACCGGTATTGACGCTATATCCATTGTGTTACGTGTATATGTGCTGTCAAACGTTCTGATACCGCGCTCACACAGAATTACATTTTCATTCCCCTGATACATAATGTGTTCCGCTGACATAAGGAATTCACGGATGGTATTTGCCGGTCCGCGTTTGAGTATTACCGGTTTGTTTGTTCTGCCGACTGCCTGAAGAAGTTTGAAGTTCTGAGAATTTCTCGCGCCGATTTGGATTACGTCAGCGTATTCGCACACCAAATCAAGGTCGGTTGTGTCCATTAATTCGGTTACAATAAGAAGCCCCGTTTCATCTTTGGCTTGTTTTAAATATTTCAGAGCTTTTTCTCCAAGCCCTTGAAATTCGTAAGGAGAAGTTCTCGGTTTGAACGCGCCGCCTCGCAAAAATTCGCAGCCCATTTCTTTGCCGGCTCTAGCAACGGCTAAAAGTCCTTCCAGGTCTTCATCAACAGAGCACGGTCCGATAATGGATACTGGCTTGTTGTTTCCGCCTATCTTAACCCCGTTAGGGAATGTGATGACGGTGTCTTCTTCTTTTCTGTCGCGTGACGCAAGTCTGAACGGCTCTCTGATAATCTTAACTTCTTTTACACCCTCCAAAGCTGCCAATCTGCCGGGAGTCAGAGAAGTTTTGTCTCCCAGTGCGTCTATCACGGTATGTATGTCGCCGGAGTGCTCAATTACTTTAAAGCCGTGATCTTCCAGCATTGTGGTTACTTTTTTTATATTTTCAGGGGTTGCGTTGCGCTCCATTACTATAATCATTTTTTCTTCTCCTTAAACGCTATTTCTTCAGCAATTTTTGTATAAACTACACTTATAGTATATTGCATAATTCCATCACTGCAATACTTTATTAACAAATCTATACCCTGCTTTGGATTTTTTTCATCATTCTTTTGGCGGGAAAATATTCCGGCAGAATTCCAAGACAGGAGCTTAAACTCTTTTGGGCTTCAGCGTAATCGTTTTTGTTATAAAAATATTCAGCCAGAATGTAGTGAAGTTCAGGGTCGTTGTAGAAATAATCCTTTGCCCTTTTTAGAAAAAAATATCCGTACTGCTCTAGATCGTTATTCAAAAACACGCGTCCGAGATATTTGTAAACTTCCGGATTTATTGTGCAAAAGAAATCTGCATAACTGATAAGATTTTCGACATATTCGCCTTTAGCGGCACTGATTAGGATATTCAAATCTATTTCCAGAAAATTTCTCAACTCAAAATAAGTCGGGTAATCCGCAGGTTTATTCATAAACAAATTCGTCATAAATAACGCCCAATTGGCACGTTTGTCATACTCTCTTGCCTTTTCAAAAATATCGTGCGCCCGCTCAAGGTCGTCTGTCAAAAGGTAACAGTATCCAAGCTCCAAAAGATACCCGTTTTCGGCAAAAAAGCGTTGACATCCGGCAATATCGAATGTCAACAGCTTTTCTTTTGCTTTATTATAAGTTAAAACCATAATTAGTAAGTATCTTTGTTAGTATTGAAATTTATGTCAGGCAGCATAGACTGCATCATCATAGTTTGAATCATTTGAGGATCAATATTTTTGCCGCCGTTTTGCGCAAGCATCATCGGAAGCATATTCATCATCATATTATTGTTATTATTATTGTTGTTGTTGTTGTTACCAAGCAGCATGCTGATTTCATTGAACTGTTGCGCTTCCGGGCTGCCCATCATTTGCGCCATCATTTTCATGTTTTTTTGTTCTTCTGTTTCCGGCGCATTAACGCTCAAGGTTACACCTGCGTTTTTCAAGACTTCCAGCGCTGCCAAAACTTCTTCTTTAGTCGGCTTTTTAGATTCCAGGTCAGGCGCAGAATCCGGAGTTTCCAATTCTTTTATGCGTCTGAATTCTCCTTTTTCTAAATCTGCGTCGTTATTTATATTATGCTGAATACGATTGAGTTCTTTTTGTTTCATATCCTCATTCAGCTCATCAGAAAAACCGTTGCCGTAAGGTGCGGCTATAAATGCGTCTAATTCGTCCACAAACTTACCGTCAGCGGAGATGCTAACATCCGGATGACACAGCACCTCGTTGCCTGACAGACAAGCTTTTCCTCTTGTTGCATAAGATGTCAGGACTTCATTAGAGCTTAAAGCAATAACTTGTTCGTAAGCAGAAACAGCAGCGTTGGCGTCACCGATTTGTGAGTAAGCCATAGCCATATAGTAGTAAGCTATCGGGTTTGAAGGATCTTTTTTCACAAAAGAATATACTTCCTGCAAGCAGCCTGTATAATTGCCGTTTTTATATTTTCTGATGATGCTTGACATATTGGCGTTGGGGTAATAATGTTCGGAAAATTCCATTTTTTTGGAAAGCTGATTACCGCTTGACGCAGCAGGAGTTTTGGGGCTGGCGCCGGTATTTTGCTGGGGCACTGCTTCTCCGCGGGCTTCCGCTTCTTTTGCTTCTTTTGCCGCTTTTTTTTCTGCAAGTTTTTTATCTCTTGTGCGGTACATATCTTTTTGCAAGTCATAATTAAACGGATTTGCCGCAAATGCTCCGCTCCCGCAAAATGACATTAATAAAGCCAATGTGAAAATTATCTTCTTACTCATTGCTGTTTTTCCTTTACAAATTTATTAATGATAAAAATTAACAAATCAATATTTTTATCAATTATATAACACATAACGTAATATTTAATAATCTAAATAAACGATTATTCTTCCGTCTCTTCAGTAACGTTTGAGGTGGAGAGCATGTGTCTTTTTTTGTAAAGAACAACAAAGAAAAGTATAATAACAACAGTAACAGCTAAAATTACCCATTCAATATACTGTTTGATAGTTTCGCCAAACAGCATCAGAACAGCGCTCACAATGAAAAATCTCAGCCCTCTGCCAAAGAAACTTGCTACCATAAACTTTAAGAAGTTCATATTCAAAATTCCGCTTGCAATAGTAAACACCTTGTAAGGAATAGGTGTGAATGCAGAAAAGAATACAGCAAGCGAGCCGTATTTGTTGTAGAGTTTTTCAACTCCTTCAAACTGTTCTTTTTTGTTTCTGAAAAGAAAATTAAATACCGGACGTCCGCCGAAATACCCTATCAGATACCCGAATGCACCGCCCAGAGCTGACGCGATTGTGCAGACCGTAGCATACCACATGGCTTTTTCCGGTTTTGCCAGATCCATGGTTATCAAAAGAAAATCAGGCGGCGGTACAAGAAAAAAACTTTCTATAAAAGCGTTTAACGCAAGCCCCTGGAGCCCCATACTCTGAAAAATATCGTTTAATCTGACTAATATTTCGTGCATAATTTAAAATCATTCTCCCTAATTTCAACAATCAAAATTATAGCACAAACACAAAAACACAGCCTGTTATTTCATATAAAGCCAGAGAATAATTTTCAGATATTTTGCAACAAACATTGCGGCGAAGCTTAGTGCAAAATCATACAAAATTTTAATGCCGCTTTGATAAATAATCCAGCTGCTGATAAAAGTCCATCCCTCATGTCTGATTGCAGAAATAAATATCATATAAAAAATTCCGATAATATGGATTGTGAAAACTCCGACCAGAACTGCCTGTGCAATATTCCTGCAGGTAAAGCCGCTTTTTATAATTGAGCCGGCAAAAAATACCGCCGGAATATACCCCAGCAAATATCCGAAACCGTATTCCAAAACATATTTAGGACCGCCGCCGAGTGCAAATACAGGAATACAAAACAACCCCAGTATAAGATATAGCAGAACACTTGCCAGACCGTATTTTCTTCCCAAAAATGCAGCCGTAAACATGACGGCAGGCACCTGAGGAATTATTTTATATGTATATACAAAGTCCTTCGGAAAATTTGCAGTACCTTTGAAAAATTCTGCCGGCAGTATGAAATGCGAAAGATTAAATTCGTAAAAAGTTGAAATTACCATCAAAAACGCGCATAAAATAACTAGCAGAGTTCCGCCCAAAAAAGTCAGACGAAAATCATCGTATTTGCGCTTTGGAACTTTTATATCAGCAACTTTTACCCCTGACATTTTATTTCAACCTTTTCTGTGAGTGATTTAATATTTTTTTCGTACAACAACTTAAATTTATCGTAAAATATGTTTTCTGTCCACATTATTAAGGCATCTTCATTATTATCCTGATAATAACCTTTTCTCACTCCGAGTGATTTAAATCCGTATTTTTCATAAAGTTTTTCTGCGGGAAGGTTGCTTACTCTGACTTCCAGAGTAATATATTTAACCATATTTTTGTAGCAGTCATCCACAATCGTTTTCAAAAGCGCCTCACCGATTTTACGTCGTCTGTATTCGGGAGAAACCGCAATAGTTGTGATGTGAGCTTCTTCCAAAATCTGCCAGCAGCCTGCATAACCCGTTAAAGTCCCTGCATTATCAAATGCACACCAGTAATGCGCGAGTTCATTATTAATCTCGTTCAAAAAGGATTCCTTTGACCAGTGATGGCTTCCATAGGCGGCTTCTTCCAGCTTGATTATGTCATCTATATGAGCTTTAGTCATTGGAACTATATTTATGTCATAAAGTTTTGATAGCATATAATTATATTAGCACAGAAATTATATTGAACCTTATTAAGAATTGTTACCTTTTAGGAAAATAAAAGCAATTTTTATTTTCACACGACTTGAAAAAACTATGATAATAAATTTTACCCCGAACACAGTTAAAACTGATACAAAATATAAATCCGCCCCTGCATTTTGCGGCTATCGCCGCAAGTTTACGCAAGAGCTGGATAAATTTATCGCGTCTGCCTCCTTAAAAAAAGACACTCCGGCGCAAAAATCTCTTGTTGAACAATTTAAAACTCTGCTGCCTGATATTACTAAACCGGAAAATAAAATGGGGGAAGGCAACTACGGTACTGTATACAGAATTGACGACGAATATGCGCTGAAACTTCCTCACAGACGGACAAATACATCTGATGAAGAATTTGTATTAAATCCCGGTACTGTTGTAGGAAAGTTGAAAACATACTACGGCGGGTTTATTGCAATGATAGGCGACGCAAAAATTCTCAAAAATGCCCGTCAATCTTCAAACCATCTGCCCGCTGGGATAAAAGACGGCATAACGGACTGCTGGCAAAAATCAAGTTATTACCGTGACAAATACCTTCCCCGTTTTGCTGCGCTTCCGCAGAGTGCTTTTGATAATGTTGCCGCGGACTTTAAAACTCTCAGCCGCGAAAATAAAAGTTTTGATACAATAAATCCTAATAATTTTCTGGCTGACGGCGACGAATTAAAAATTATAGATGATTTGGAAAATCCAAGTGACAAATTTTTCAACACGCTTGCCGGCATGGTTAAAGTATTTTTAACATCATTTGACCGCAATACCCCGGCGGAATTTGACGTTTTGTCGGTCGGCTCAAGAAGAATTCTCCTTAAAAAAATTATCCTTGCCGGAGAAAAGCACGAACTTGATTTCGGGTCTTCCATGCCGGAAGCAAAAGAACTGAATGAAGCTCTTAGACTTTCGGACATTCAGGAACCGTGGAGTGAAATCCGCCGCAATCTTATCAATATTAGAAGACGCTGCCCTGATATCACTGAACGATTGAAAAAAGTCGAAGAATATCTTGAGGAATTAGAAGATACTTCATATAATCCGTTTATGGACTAAAACCCTTGTCAATACTGTATTTAGAGTAAAAATTTTTATTGACAATTCCGGAAAAATGGTATAATATACACTTATGGAATTAACAGTTTTAGTTGATAATAATACTCATTCAGGGAATTGTCTGCTCCCTGAACACGGCTTGTCTTTTTATGTGGAAGAAGAAAACCATAAATTGCTTTTTGACTGCGGCTCTACTGATGCTTTTATAAAAAATGCCCATAAGATGCAGATAGAATTGGAACAGGTTACGGATGTTATTCTCTCTCACAGCCACTCCGATCATATCGGCGGTTTTTTGAGACTACAGTCTTTATATCAAAATTTTGAACAAATAGGTATAAAATTTAATTCTAAAACGGTTATAGCGCACCCTGATGTTTTCAAAAAAGATGAAGATTTTGAAGATGACAGTGCAGACGAAAATTTGAAACTTTCAAAAGAAGAATTAGACAAATGTTTTAACCTGCGTCTGACTTCAAAACCTTTTCATATAACTCAAAAGTTAATCTACCTCGGTGAAATTCCTATCACCCATGAGATAAAAAAAGATTATGCGCCGGATGAAATTGCGCTGGCTTACAAATCAAAAGACGGACTTGTAATAATTTCAGGCTGCTCTCACAGCGGTGTTGAAAATATTTTAGACCACGCAAAACACGTCACCGGTGTTGATAAAATTAACACTATAATCGGCGGGCTCTACCTGATAAACAGAAGCGAAGACGAAATCCACACACTCGGCGAATATTTAAAAGAACAAAATATCCAAAGTATTTACCCTTGCCACTGCACCGATCTGGAAGCTAAAATTATTCTTTCAAAATACGTTAAAATTGAAGATGTAAGCACCGGACAAAGATACAATTGGCAATAATTTCTTGCATTTGAGTATTTTTTATTATACAACACTAGGTATGAAAGTCACTAATATTCAAAGCCCCAAATATAATAGCATCAATTTTTGTGCGCAAAAAAATAATGCCGGCAACTCACCGACATTTGAAAAACGTTCGCCCGTATATCAGGGTGTAAATACAGCCGGCGCATGGTTTGGCTTTGGTGTAGTTTTTGACTTTATATTGAGGAAATGTCCTGTATTTTTTAAATCGCCTTTAAAAAATTCATTGTTTATAAACGGTGTAATCGGTGCGATTGCAGGCACCTGTTCGCTTGTCAAAACAAGTATGGATAATAAAAAACTCTAACATCAATTTACAACTATCTTTAAGGAAGTATAAAAATGAAAATTACACCGCTAATGCCTTCTCTGCACAGAAACCAGAGTTTTAAAAGTTCAGCCGGAGGTACAATTAACCCGCACTATCGTCCCCGATATGAAAATACCGGTAACGAAAATGAAAATCCTCATCCGAGCCACGGCTGCCTTCGTTCTTTGGGAAACGGTTTGTACTGGGGGCTTGTGCTCAACACTATTATTCTTACTCCGATAGCAAAACACAATCTTGATAAAGCCTGGCAGGAAAAAATGGCTTACGAAAATACCATTAACAAAGATTACTATGAATTGAGTGATAAACTTCACAAAAAAGAGGGGATTTCTAACGCCTATTTTAATGTTAATAAGCTTCACGATGTTGATGACGCTATGATTATAAAAACATCCCCGACGGATTATATAGCATCGTTCAATCTTGATAACAAGTCTGTCAATATGCACATGAATATTTCGGAAGAAAACAAAGACAGCCTATCCGGAGTGATGACAATTAAAGAAAAGCAGGATAATGACAGCGTTATGTGGGTAAACGATTATTCCATAAAATTTTCAACCGAAAAAGCCGGAGATTTCATCTTGAAATTAAAAAGCCGTGCTGAAGATGCGGACGAAAAAACTTTAACCATGACAAGACAGGGCAACTCCTTATATCTCATCGAAAACGGCAAGAAGACATTGTTAAATGGTGAAAATCTTGCAAAGTATGAAGAGGAAGAGCTTCAGGAAGAAGAGGAGCGGGAAATGTATGAAAGCAGCTGCCGGACAAACCGTATCACAATATTTGTGCTGGCGTTGTTGACGTTGATAAAAATGCGTAATGAGCAAAATCGACGCCCAGAGCAAACATGATGTTTGGCAAACATAACGTTTGCATCAACATTCTTTCAACAAACTGAAATACCGCCTTTTGAAGATGTTCAAGAAACTTTAAAAGTCTTTGAAAATCCGGCTTTTATCGCGTCCGTAGGAGCTTGACGACTTTATTCCCTCGCCAGGTTGGGGAGGGCTAGGGTGGGGGGCAAACATTATGTTTGCTGTCATCCTTAAAGCGTAGAAGATCCGTTTAAAAAAAGACGTTAGGACGATAAGTTCATTTCACCCTCTCCCGATTTGGAGAGGGTGGCACGTAGTGCCGGGTGAGGGGGCAAACATAATGGTTCTCGCCTTCCCCCCACCTTACCTGTTTTGAATTTGCTTCACGCTCGGAAAGTTTCGCTATTGAACCTGCGGTTCAACTTCGCTCAATTTCCTCGCTAACCGGACTATCGTCCCCTCTCACAAAACCGGACATTTAGTCAGTTTTGGTCCGGCAGAGTGCTAAGGATGACAAACACTAAAGAATACCATTTCTCGTCGGATTTCCTAATCAAACGAGAAACTGCATTACAATAAATACTTTCGAAAGGAAACTATAACCATATTTTCTAAGTCTCGTTCAATTTTTAATTATAAGATAAATATTTTCAAAATAACTCTATAATGCGTTATTTTTTGACAAAAATTCTAAAATCATTCTGAGGGCGCGTCCGCGGTGCGAAATTTCATTTTTTTCGTGTTCTGTCATTTCAGCCATTGTTTTACCGCCGGCACCTTCTACCAAAAATATCGGATCATATCCAAATCCGCCGCAGCCTGCCGCTTTGTGTGCAATTTCTCCGTGGCATTCACCTGTTTTTACGCACAAAATATTACCGCTTTCGTCTAACAAGGTCATTGAGCATACAAATTTTGCTTTACGGTTTGTTTTGTCTTTCATCTCTTCTAAAAGTTTTGAAATTTTTTCAGCCTGTGTGCCTGCATACCGTGCTGAATACAACCCGGGCGCTCCGTTCAGAGATTCTACGCACAATCCGGAGTCATCTGCCAGTGACATTTTGCCGCTTAATTTGTTTGCCGCTTTTGCTTTTATCAGCGAATTTTCTTCAAAAGTTGCTCCGTTTTCTATCGGATTAAACCCCGCAGGCGGCAGGATAAATTTTATCCCCGAACCTTTTGAGATTTCGTTGATTTCTTCAAGCTTATGCGGGTTTGCTGTTGCAAAAACTATTTCCATTACGCACCGTATCTTCTCTGTCTGTGATTAAATTCCATAACAGCATCCGCCAGCGACTGTTCATCAAAGTCCGGCCAAAATTGCTTTGTCACTAAA
This sequence comes from Candidatus Gastranaerophilales bacterium, assembly GCA_944322945.1. Classification (GTDB taxonomy): domain Bacteria; phylum Cyanobacteriota; class Vampirovibrionia; order Gastranaerophilales; family Gastranaerophilaceae; genus CALUVN01. The sequence goes on from CALUQN010000004.1 coordinate 26,283, forward strand.
AATTCGGAATATGCTATCTGCCACAATAAATAATTTGAAACGCGCATCTCGCCGCCTGTTCTGATTAACAGGTCAGGGTCAGGAATATCACTTGTATAAAGTGCTTTGGATATTGTGTCTTCTGTTACTTCGTCAGGAGTAATCCCACTTTTCATAATATTTTTGACAGCGTGGACAAGCTCGTCACGCGCGCCGTAATTAAACGCTATCTGTAATCTTACGCCGGTATTATTTCGGGTAACTTCAACTGCATTCTGCAAAATTTGCTGCAATTTTGGATTTAACTTTGTCAAATCTCCGATAAAATTGATGACAACCTGATTTTCATTGAGTTCTGCAAGCTCATTTTTAATTGTGTTTGCAAGCAAGTCCATCAGAAAGCTCACTTCATCCGTTGAACGGTTCCAGTTTTCCGTGGAAAATGCGTAGACTGTCAAATATTTAATCCCGAATTTATGGCAGGCTTTGAGAGTTGTTTTGAGAGCATCGACCCCTTTTTTGTGCCCGAACGCAGAAGGCAGATTTTTCTCTTTAGCCCAGCGTCTGTTGCCGTCCATAATGATTGCTATATGCTGCAAGTTAGAGGATTTTACTATTTCGGCTATTGTAGAATTTTGGGTTGCTGTAATCATATTTCCACCTGAATTTTTCCTGAAAATATTATATCCTAAAGAAAAGAAATTACAATCAATATAGCAGGACATTTACCGCAAAATATTCTACGGGATTTATATTGAATCTTCAAAATACGAAACTTCATTTTGAGGAAATAGTAAAGATGCAAACGAAACGTTTGCAGAAAAAAGGACGTCAAGACGATAAGACGTTAAGACGATAAGACGTTAAGACGTTAAGTCTGTTTCATTAATCTGTCACCCTGAATTTGACCTCCTTCCCCGGCTTGGGGAAGCGAATTTGCACTCTGCCGAACAAAACCTGACTAAATGTCTGGTTTTGTGAGATGGGACGACACGCAGTTAGTCCGGTTAGCGAGGAAATTGAGCGAAGTTTATGTAGGTCAGGCAATGCCTGACCTACTTATTGTCACCCTGAATTTATTTCAGGGTCTTAGTTCGTAAAGTGCTGGCAAGATTTTCCGCACGGCAAGATCCTGAACAGCTTGAAAATCTCGTTTTTCAAAAAACGGATTTTCTACGCTTTCAGGCTGACAGCAAACATAATGTTTGCATCATTATTCTTTACACAGTTTATGTAGGTCAGGCATTGCCTGACAGTAAGACCTCACCCCTGCCCCTCTCCTACTAAGATTGTAAAGCTCTTACGGGCGTTACTAAAAGCCGGATTTTCAAAGACTTTCAAAATTTTTTGAACATCTTCAAAAGGCGGTATTTCAGTTTGTTGAAAGAATGTTGATGCAAACGTTACGTTTGCCAAACATAATGTTTGCTCCCCACCCTAGCCCTCCCCGACCTGGGGAGGGTACAAAGTGCATTGTTTGGCGCAAGAGTTATAGGGTGGGCAAAGCGCACGCGTGCCCACAAACTTTGTCATGCCCGTAAGAGCTTAGCAGTTTTAATTCCTCCCCCCGCGGAGCAGTGGGGGAGGAACATTTACAGTCCGCAAATCCGCTCTCCTGAACCAGGAGAACGGATTTATCATGCTCAACTTGGTTCAGCATCTTACCACTGTTGAGATTGACGTGCTTTTTCACAATCTTAGTTTCAGTAGGGCGGATTTAGACAGCCCAACCTACAGTCTGCATTAATTATTTTATATTTTTATGCTATAATCGTATTATGCAGGAATGGTTGAAAAGTATATTGGTATTGCCGTTTAATGTTGTGGTGGTAATTCCTTCGTTAATCTTATATTTTTCCGGTTATAACTACAATACACCCGAGAAATTTTTTTTAATTAGCGGGATTTTATTGCTGATATTAGGTTTGTATCTTGCGGTCAGTACAATGGTATTATTTAATAATGTCGGGAAAGGCACTTTAGCCCCATGGGCGCCTCCTAAAAATCTTGTTGTTGAAGGTCCTTATTGCTATGTACGGAATCCTATGATTATAGGTGTTTTACTAATTCTTATTTCAGAATATTTTCTTTTAAATGCTCTTCCAATATTATGGTGGGCTGTATTATTTTTTATAATAAATAATATTCATTTTCTTGTTTTTGAAGAAAGACAACTGGAAAATAATTTCGGCGAAGATTACAGAAAGTATAAAAATAATGTTCCTATGTGGATACCAAGAGTTACCCCCTGGAATTTACAATAATGCTCTTTAAATTACAGACTTTACGCCCGTTTATTGATTGAAAAAAATATTACAACTTAATAATTATTAACTTGGTAGCAAAAAAATATATTTATGCGTTTTGTACCACTTACTGATAACAACAAAAGGAGATTAACAATGAATATTACCCCTGTATCTTTTGCCTCACCAAGCTTACATCAATATAAAGCAAAAGCACCGGCTTTCGGCGCCTCAGATGTTGATGAAGCTAAAAAAGACGCACCAAAAAATGAAGGCGACATCCCGAAAACAAATCTGAAAGATTTTACAGGCACAGCAAAACAATACGTAAAACCATTCCTTGCAGGTGTTATCCTGACATTTGCGGCACAAACGCTTTACAATAAAAACGAAAAAGCCGAATTGAGACAACAAATCTATAACGAACGTATTGCCTCAAATACTGCAACAAAAGCTATGATGGAATCCATTGCCAATGATTTACAGGATATAGAAAAAGTTGATTCAGTTGAGTTAAAAAATGAAATGGGCGGATTTAGCAAAGAACTTATTCTCTACAAAGACGGCAAGAGAATTATCTATGATGCAGACGCAAAAGCCCGTTATGAAGACCTGGGCGGCGATAATTACGCCCGCACAAGATTCGGTGTTGTAATGGAATAATTGTTATTTGTGTAACAATAAATTAACAAAAGCCGCATTTTTATATTCAGCAATTTAATATAATAATGTGGTCTAAACAGGAGAAGTGTTTATGAAAATTGCATCTGTAAACAATTATCAAACAAAGCCTCATTTTACCGGAGAAAACAAAAAAACAAACAAGCTAAAAAACGCAGCAGGCGCAGCGGTAGTTGCACTTGCAGTGGCGGCACCTATGGAAAAAGCTGATGCGCAGATATATTTTTATCCGCCGCCAACACCATATACTGTAGTCGTTCCACAGCCTGTAGTAACATCAGTTCCGGATTGCTTTGTTGTGGGTGATATGTCAAACTTCAGCTATAACAAGTCAATGGGACAGGTTTTTGGCGAACTCGATACCGACAGAAATGGTGAACTCTCTGCCAATGAGGTTGTACGAGCACAAAGAAACAATTGGAATTTGAACAATATTTATCCGTACAATACATATCAGATGAACAGTGACGCAGCTGAATTCAATGCAATCTCAAGGCTTTATAATGACGAAAGAACAAACCCGAATACTATGAATTTCGGGGAATACAGAGCGGCAATGAATGATTATATGAAAGTTAAAAACGTGAACACATTCATGAATTTGATGCGGCTGTTAATCGGTTCTGGGTATGTATGTCCTCCGCACCCGCACGTTCACCCGCTGCCGCCTCCTCCGCCAAGACACCATCATCACAGACACTGGTAATGAAATATTATTTTTTCCTTAATACCACTGCATTTTTTCTGTGTCCATGCTAGTATGGAAATATATCAGACAAAATGGAGAGGAAAATTAATATGATAAGCTTACTGCTGAAACTGCTTGGAGACCCCAACGAAAGAAAAGTTAAAAGCATAATGGGGATTATTGACCACATAAACGCGCTGGAACCGCAGTTTGCAGCAATGAGCGATGATGAATTACGTGCCAAAACTGACGAATTCAAAGCAATCCTTGCAAAACGTCCGACATCAGAGAACTTCAAACAGGATAGACTCCTTGAAAAAGAAGCGCTTGATAAAATCTTGCCGGAAGCGTTTGCAACCGTCAGAGAAGCCGGCAAACGTGTTCTCAATATGCGCCACTTTGACGTACAGCTAATCGGCGGCTACTTTCTCCATAACGGTCACATAGCAGAGATGAGAACCGGTGAAGGTAAAACACTTGTAGCAACATTGCCGGCATATCTCAACGCGCTGACCGGCAAAGGCGTCCATGTAATTACCGTAAACGATTACCTTGCAAAACGTGACAGCGAGTGGATGGGCAAAATTTATAAATTCCTGGGGCTTACTGTCGGCGTAATCCTATCAGGCGGACGCAGCGCGGATGATTTTGAAGAAAAAAGAAAAGCATACCAGTGTGACATAACATACGGCACAAACAATGAATTCGGGTTTGATTACCTTCGCGACAATATGGCAGCCAGCAAAGAAATGCTTGTACAAAGACCTTTCAATTATGCAATTATCGACGAAGTTGACAGTATTTTGATTGACGAAGCCCGTACCCCGCTTATTATCAGCGGAAGACTGGAAAAATCCGCTGAAACTTATGTTCTGATGTCAAAAATTGCGCCGCAATTGACAAAAGATGTTGATTACGAAGTTGACGAAAAGAACAAAAACGTAATCCTGACGGAAGACGGTATTGACAGAGCACAAGAACTCATCGGGATTAAAGATTTGTTTGATATAAATACTCAGTATGCCCACCATCTTCTGCAAGCTTTAAAAGCAAAAGAACTTTTTGTTCGTGATACCGATTACGTGGTAAAAGACGGCGAGGTTGTAATTGTCGATGAATTTACCGGACGATTGATGGAAGGCAGACGCTGGTCTGACGGTCTTCATCAGGCGGTTGAAGCAAAAGAGGGAGTCCCTATACAGGATGAAACCCAAACTCTTGCCAGCATAACTTTCCAAAACCTTTTCAGATTATACCCCAAACTTGCCGGTATGACCGGTACAGCAATGACTGAAGAAGCTGAATTCGGCAAAATATATAACCTTGAAGTCACTGCCATTCCAACTAACAAACCTGATATAAGAATAAATTATCCTGATGTAATCTACAAGACCGAAAAACAAAAATACCTTTCAGTTGTGGAAGATATCATAGAACAGCACAAAAAAGGCAGACCGGTGCTTGTTGGTACAATCAGTATTGAAAAATCAGAATATGTTTCAAATCTTTTGAAACTCAGAAACATTCCGCATAATGTGCTGAATGCAAAGCATCACGAACGCGAGGCATACATAATTGCGCAAGCCGGACGAGTCGGTGCCGTAACCATTGCGACCAATATGGCAGGACGCGGTACAGATATTCTGCTTGGCGGTAACGCGGAATACATGGCAAAAGAAGAACTTGATAAAAAAGGGATAACACCGGAAAACACGCCGGATTATGAAGACAAAAAGAATGATGCTCTGGAAGCTGCAAGAAAAATTACTGAAGACGAACATAAAAAAGTAGTAGAAGCCGGCGGCTTACACGTAATAGGTACTGAACGCCACGAATCACGCCGTATTGATAACCAGTTGCGCGGTCGTGCGGCACGTCAGGGCGACCCTGGTTCTACAAGATTTTTCTTATCGTTAGAAGATACATTGATGAGAATTTTTGGCGGCGATAAGATTACGGCATTAATGAATATGCTGAATGTTGAAGAAACTATGGCGATAGAATCACCGCTTATTACACGGCAGATTGAATCAGCACAAAAGAAAGTTGAGACAATGCACTTTGACGCAAGAAAGAGCGTACTTGAATATGATGACGTTATGAATATACAGCGTGAAAAATTCTACGCACAGCGCCGCAAAGTTTTGTTCGGCAAGGATTTGAGCGAAGATGTTTACTATATGATTGAGCGCGAAATTGACAGAATCCTAAAAAGCTACATAGCACCGGAACAGCATCCGGAAGATTATGTGTATGAAGATTTGCAGACAATGATGAAAGAGCTGCATTCAGTAATCCCGCAGCTATCAGGGCTGGAAGTGTCCGACGTCCAGAACCTTAAATTTGATGCAATATATGATAAAGTGAGAGATTTTGCAATAAGAGCCTACCGCGAACACGAAACAGAAGTTGTCAATTTCTATAACGATATAGTTTCGCAGTATGATGAGAACTACATCCCTCAGGTTGCATTCTCGCACGATAACGTAATCAGAAACCTTGAGCGGGATATATTGCTGCGAGTTGTTGACAACAAGTGGATAGACCACCTTCATAATATAGATATGCTGCGTGACGGCATCGGATTAAGGGCATACGGACAGAAAGATCCATTGATTGAATACAAACGTGAAGCGTATGACCTGTTTAACAAAATGATGTACGAAATTCAGGCAGACACCGTAAAACATCTGTTCAGAACAAAATTTGGCATTCAGGTAATGAACGGACCTGCAGAGGACATGGCATAAATAAACTTGAGGTTTGGTAAACGAAAGATTTGCCGCTATCTGAATGAATAGTGAGTAGTGAATAGAGATTAAAAACACAGGAGGGCTGGAAAAATCATCCGGCCCTCTTGTAATTCTCTGCTAAAAAATTTTATCTTCTAGTCTCTTTTCTTCAATGTCGGGAATGCGATGACATCTCTGATTGACGGGGAATTTGTCAAAAGCATAACAAGGCGGTCAATCCCCATACCGAGCCCGCCTGTAGGCGGCATCCCGTGTTCCAAAGCACAGATAAAGTCTTCATCTATTTCCATTGCTTCCTCATCACCGTTTGCTTTTGCAAGAGCCTGAGCTTCAAATCTCATTCTCTGGTCAATCGGGTCAGTAAGTTCTGAGAACGCGTTACAGATTTCCCAGCCGTTAACACGGGTTTCAAACCGTTCAGTCAATCTGTCATTATCTCTATGAACTTTAGCCAGCGGAGATATATCACGCGGATAATCAATAATGTGCACCGGCTGAATTAATGTCGGTTCAATTTTTTCTTCAAAAATTCTGTCGATAACCTGCCCCCAGTTTTCGCAATCATCAGCGTTAACTCCGGCTTCTTTGGCTTTTGCTCTGGCATCAGCTATTGTGAAAATCTGATTAAAGTCGATGCCTGTTGCTTCTTTTACAGCCCCGAGCATTGTTTTTCTGTCCCATGGAGGTGTGAGGTCGATTATATTGTCACCGTATTGAATTTTCATAGTCCCAAGAACTTCCTGCGCCACAGTAGAAACGAGGTTTTCAATCAAAACCATCATTTCATTGTAGTCAACATAAGCCTGATAAAGTTCTACCATTGTAAATTCAGGATTGTGACGGGTATCAATGCCTTCATTTCTAAAGCTTCTGTTAATTTCAAAGATTTTTTCGCTCATACCGCCAACCATAAGGCGTTTGAGATAAAGTTCAGGCGCAATTCTTAAATACATGTCCATATCAAGTGTATTATGGTGAGTAATGAATGGTCTTGCATTAGCGCCGCCGACCTGCGGGTGAAGCATCGGGGTTTCAACTTCCAGAAAACCCTGTGATGTCAAATATTGTCTGATTTTTTGGATAATCAAGCTTCTTGTTTGGAAAGTTTTTCTGACATCTTCGTTGCAAATCATATCAACGTATCTCTGCCGGTATTTTGTTTCAACATCGCTAAAGGTGTGGAATTTTTCCAGTTCTTCAAGTTTTTCTTTGCTGATTTGTTTGTTAGGAAGGGGCAGCAAAGCCTTTGATAAGAGTTTTAAAGAAGTAGCTTTGATAGAAAGTTCACCGCGCGGGGTTCTTCTGATTGTGCCGGTAAAACCGACGATATCGCCGATATCAATAAGTTTTAAAAGCTTCATCTGATCTTCGTTTAAATTTTCTTTATGAGAAAATATCTGGATTTTTCCTGACGGGTCAACCAAATCTATAAACATGCCGGAATTTCTGATAACCATAACACGGCCTGCAACAGAATAGCAATCTTCGGTTTCAGCGCCGTTTTCAAGGTCTTTATATTTTTCCTGTAAATCAGCAGCATTTGCATCTTTATTAAAAGAATACGGGTAGGGGTTAATACCGCGGTCAGCCAATTCAGCCAGTTTTTGTATTCTTGTCTGTCTTATTTGTTCCTGAGCCGAAATCGGCTCGTGCGCTGTTTGTTGAGTCATTTTTATTTTTCCTTATTCTTAATAACCTTATGGCTTAATTTTAGCACAAACAAAAAAAGGAACAAACCTTGTGCGGCAGGGAGATATATAGCAAATTCAACAGATACAGTAAAAAGTACGTCATTCTGAACCCGATAACAATTCAGGTGTGAAGAATCTCTTTTTTAACTGAGCTTCTTCGGGCTAACGCTCAGAATGACAGCAAACATAATGTTTCCCCCCCACCTAACCTCCCCCACACAATGTGGGGGGAGGAATTAAAACTGCTAAGCTCTTACGGGCATAACAAAATTTGTGGGCACTCTTTCGCTTTGCCCACCTTATAATTAAAAAATACAGAAAAGAATGCTGTCAGGCAATGCCTGACCTACTTAAACTCTGTTGCACAACAATGCACTCTGTACCCTCCCCAGGTCGGGGAGGGCTAGGGTGGGGAGCAAACGTAACGTTTGCATCAACATTCTTTCAACAAACTGAAATACCGCCTTTTAGTACACCCGTAAGAGCTTTTCAATATTAGTAGGAGAGGAGCAGGGGTGAGGTCTTAATGTCAGGCAGTGCCTGACCTACAGAAACTGTGTAAAGAATAATGATGCAAACATTATGTTTGCTGTCATCCTGAAAGCGTAGAAAATCCGTTTTTTTGAAAAACGAGATTTTCAAGCTGTTCAGGATCTTGCCATGCGGAAAATCTTGCCAGCACTTTACGAACTAAGACCCTGAAATAAATTCAGGGTGACAATAAGTAGGTCAGGCAATGCCTGACCTACATGAACTCCCCCTATGGGGCTAACGTTTCGCACGGCTTCTCCCTCGCCCCATAGGGGCGAGGGAAAGAGGTAGAGCGGATTAAGTCGCTTTGAAGACGTTAGGACGTTAAGGGCATTGTTGGACAAGTATCCCCAACAATACCTACAAAATTAAAAATTATTAAGAAGTTTTTGGGGCAAACTGTTTTCGACTCCGGTAGAAAAATCTTTTGTACTATAATATATGTATGAATATTTTACAGGAATTTGATACAATTACTGCAATCGCAACCCCGATAGGTACAGGCGGCGTCGGTGTAATAAGAATTTCCGGCGACGATAGTTTTGATATTATTCACAAAATTTTTTCAAAAAAAATGCTCGACGCCGGCAAAATTGCTCACGGCTGGATTGTTGACGGCGATGTGAAAATTGACGAGGTTGTTGTTCTTCCTTTTAGAAAACCTAATAGTTATACAGGTGAAGATGTTATTGAAATTCAATGCCACGGAGGCATTAATGTTGTGAGAAATATTCTTGACCTTGTGCTGAAAAACGGTGCGCGTATGGCTGAACGCGGTGAGTTTACAAAAAGAGCTTTTTTGAACGGGAAAATGGATTTGTCGCAGGCAGAAGCTGTTGCGGACTTAATCCACTCAAAGACAAAACAGTTTGCACGTCAGTCTGCAAAAAATCTTGCAGGTGTTCTTGCCGATAAAATTGCGGAAATAAGAAAAGATATTTTTGAAGTTCTATCCCGCATTGTAGCCGGCATTGATTTCCCGGAGGATGTAAAAGAACCGGATTATTCTTATCTTATTGATGAGTTTAAAAAAGCTATTTCAAAGATTGACGGGATTCTTTCCTGTGCGCAAGCTTCCGATATCATGCGGCAGGGTGTTAAAATCGCTATTGCCGGTAAACCGAACGTCGGTAAATCGTCGCTTTTTAATACGCTTTTGAATGTAGAAAGGGCTATTGTTACTGATATCGCAGGAACTACCCGTGATGTTTTGAAAGAAAATCTCGACTGGGATGTTGCGATTACCCTGATTGATACTGCGGGTATCCGCGATAATGATGAGGTCGAAAAAGTTGAAAAAATCGGGATTGAATATTCCAAACAATCTGTTGATGAGGCGGATTTGGTGTTGTTTTTATACAATGCACAAACCGGCATGAATGATGATGATATAAGTATTTTAGAACTTTTAAAAGATAAAAAACATATTATTATCGCAAATAAATGTGACCTTACCTGCGAGCGAAAACCTGATGTATTCTATCTTTCTACCGTTACAAAAGAGGGTATGGAAGAATTGAAAAATAAAATCAAGCAGGTTGTCTGTGATTTTTCGCTTGATGATACCGAATTTATTACCAACAAACGCCAGCAGGATTGTCTTGCAAAAGCCAAAGAAAGTTTGACAGCTGCACTCGGTGCCGCTGAATACGGTGAATTGCAAGATTTGATATCAATTGATGTAAAACAGTCCCTTTTATACCTTGATGAGCTTACCGGCGAAGTTATAACCGATGAAATTTTAAATAATATTTTTGACCATTTTTGCATCGGGAAATAATTATATCCCGCGCCGGACAATGGCATTGAGGGTGTTTTCCGCAAGTTTAAACCATTCATCTTGCGGGTTTAGATATTGCTGTATCAGCGGAATATCTTTTGATGTACCTTTTTCTTCCAGAATACTGAAAATTTGTCCGCGCAGGTTATGCCCGTCATCATAATGAAAAGTAAGGGTTCTGTCTTCAAGGTATGGCTTTAGGATATTAATCATCTTGTCGTGTTCAATTGTGGTAAATACTTTATGCGCGTGGTATTGAAACTGTCTGACATCAGAGTTTAAAAAATCCGTAAGCATCTCACCTGTACGTTTCCCGTCAAGTTTTTCCCGCGAAAGAATATGTGATTTTTTAATACTTTTTTCAATTTCGGTTTCCGGTTTTATCCAGAATTTCCCTTTAGAAGCGTCTTTTCTGGCTCTTTTGGCAAGCAATTCAACGTGAGCTTCCGGGGATGTCTTTTGTCCGGAAATTGTCAGCCAGAATAGTGCTGCCGCAGCGGTAAGAGCAAGGCAGCTTGTTAAATTTCTCTTGTTTGCAGTTTTTGTCTCCTGTTTTTCAAAAGAGTCTTTTTTTTGAAATTGCACAGCTCTGCGAGGGTGGTTATTAAGGCACAGCGACGCGGCTGATGCCATTGCATAATTTTTTACGGACTTTATAAACATATTTTGTAAATCAATATAAACTATCGGGGTTTAACAATAAAATGATAGAACAAAAATAAAAATATTAATAGCTGAAAAATCTGTCAAAATCTACGTCGTCAAAGCTGCACAAAAGCCGGAAAAGTTCATCTTGTTCATCCATTCTTTGAAAATTATATTCATCAAACTTCCAATATTTTGGTTTTATCCCTTTTACCCTGACAATACCGGCGTCTTTCAGTATATTCAGTTTCTTTTTAACCGTTTCAAGCGGCAGCTCGACAAGTTTGGCAAGCTCAACCGATGTTATCCCCTCTTCATTGTCGTATTTTTCGGGGGTAAGAAACATCAATTCAAGCCCTACTTTTTTAAGCTCCTTGTCTTCTGTCTCTAATTCGTACTCGTACATAATTTAATTTTAGCAGGTAAACGGGAATTTTTATCATATTTTTGTATTAATTATAATTAATGCAGAGTGTTCCTTGATTATAATACAGCTTTAACCGCAAGAATAATCAAAATAATTCCGCCTGTGGACTCCAGATATTTTGCCGGAAACTTTTTGAAAAAATTCCCGAACCAAAATCCGCTTAAAGACATTAAAAATGACCCTGCACCGATTATAAAAGCCGCAAGCATTAGCGGTGTGCGGGTGAAATTAAGGCTTGCCCCCGCAACAAGTGCGTCTATGCTTGTTGCAAAACCCATTCCGAGCAGACATTTTAGCCCGATGCAGCAAATATCGTCTTCTTTGTCCTGAAAGGCTTCCAAAATAAATTTCAGCCCGAGGATTAAAAATATACCAAAAACCAGCCACTGGCTGTAGTTTTCTACGTATTTATGTATGACATCAGCGCCTGCGTAGCCGATTACAGGCATCAATCCCTGAAATAATCCCATTGTGAATGCCAGAGCGAGTGAATTTTTTGTACGCTGCGAGGTGAAGATTAACCCCTGGGAAAAAGAAACTACAAGGCAATCCATTCCGAGCGCAATAGATAAAAATATAAGTGCGGTTATGCTCATAACGTAATTTCTACCTCAAATTTTCTGTTCCACGGAAGTTTGTATTCAGGAGTAAAATTTGTGCCCAAAAATTTGTTAACCCGCTGTTCATAAGGATACATCCCTTGTTTTAATTCTATATCCGCCGTCTGGCGTACATTTGCCTGATATCCCCAGTCATCCAGCAGACGGATGGCTTCAAGTGATTTAAAGGCTTGTTCATTATAATCAATGGCGCAGAATTTTATTTTTGCCACGCAAATCAAGCTGCCTAAAGTGTTTGCCGAGGTATTCCAACCTGAATACCCGTAAAAATTTTCATCATAGCCGGAATTTAAAACCTGTTCGACAAGTGCGTTATCAGAACCGTTTGCATAGCGGACATCTGCTATCATAAACGGTTTTTCGGGCTTTTCCAAAATACCGTCAAAAGGTTTCGTCCAGCCTCCCATAACTATTTCGCCCTGTTTTTCTTCAAAATTATTCACGTACAAAATAATATCCGCATCTTCTTTTGAAGAAAGAGTGCATCCTGAAAGTTCAATCTGACCGCGAACAGAGTTTTCTATCGACACATCCTCGTAATTTGATATAAGCTCTATGCAATCAGGCGCCAGAAATACGGGCGATATTTTTACAGGTTTGGCAATGGCGCGTGCAAGGAGTGTCAGCGGGATTTCGTCCGCTCCGGTTTTTGTGAACCCGCCGAGTTGTTCAAGAGCCTTCGCCTCCTGAACATTGAACCCGTATTCCGCGCAGTCGTCTTTTGAGAATACAAGAGTGTCAAGCAGCCCTTCTTTTTGCCATTCAAGATAAATTTTGTTTATCTCAAAATTACGTTTTCTTGTCGCGAGGTAATCGTCAAGAATTTCTGACGGGATAACGTTTGCGATACAGCTTTCGCAGCCGAGTTTGTGTGTCTGGTATGAGTAGTCGAAAATTTTCTTGCCCCAGCGCGACCAGTACTCTTTTTCTTCTTCGTTAATATTATTATTGGAAATCCTCATTATGCTCGAGAACGCATAAATTTTTGCGTTCTTGGTTTTCAGAATATCTTTTAACCGCCCGATTCTCTCTTTTATTTCATCAAACGTTTCCGGAGAACGTCTTGACGGGATTAATCCGCCGTAGGCGATTGTATCAAGCGAAAGAACAATCGCATCACATTCAGGAAGATTTTCCAGCCACTTAAAAAGTCCGCTTATATCAGCCTGCATAGTTAAATCGCCCAACAGACGCCGTTCCGGAATAAAAAATTCAATGCACCTGTCTATGCGTGAAATTTGGACAGGGAGCGTATAACATACGGGTCGGTTATCTATCGGCAAAAATGCTATTTTCATTTCTTCATTATATGTTAAGATACAAAAAAGGCAAAAAAATTAAAAAATATGACAGATAAAAATCCCGAAAAAATCCGTAAAATGTTTGACGAAATTGCCGCACGCTACGATTTTATCAACGGCATAATTTCTTTTGGCACGCATAAACGAGGAAAAAAGCAGACAATAAGAGATTTGCCGCCGCTGCCGGAGAATGCGGAAATACTTGATTTATGCACCGGAACAGGAGATTTGGCGTATTTTCTAAAATCCCGCGGGCGGGTTACGGGGCTGGATTTTTCGCAAAATATGCTCGCTGCGGCACGCAAAAAAGTTCCGGAGGCTGATTTTATCTTGGGCGACTGTACAAAATTGCCTTTTAAGGATAATTCTTTCGACCTTGTAACTATTGGTTTCGGGTTGAGAAATATAGAAAATCCTGACCGCGCGATTGAAGAAATCGCACGCGTACTCAAGCCGGACGGGATTTTTATGCACCTTGATTTCAGCAAAAACAACCCCTTGGGCGACTTTGTGTTTGACATGGTTGTACCATTTTTGGTGCAGATATTTTACCCGAATACAGTACCGTACAAATACCTGATTGAGTCAAAACAAGAGTTTTTTCATCCGGCAGAACTTGCCGTAAGATTTGAACCATACGGGTTAAAATGTATAAAACAAAAATTTTACGCCTGCGGTATGATGTGCGCGAGTGTATACAGGTTTGTCAAATGACGCGCAAGAGTTATAAGGTGGGCAAAGCGCACGCGTGCCCACCAATTTCATTAGCGCTAACACACATTTTTTGTAATATAATTGATAACTTTCACAAATCTCTTTAGCGCATACGCGCAGTTTATGCAATATAATTGATAATTCCCCCAATTTTCATTAGCGCATACGCGTATTTTTTGTAATGTAATTGATAACTTCCACAAATTTCATTAGCGCATACGCGCAGCTGTTTATGTAGGTCAGGCACTGCCTGACAGAAAGACCTCACCCCTGCTCCTCTCCTACTAATATTGAAAAGCTCTTACGGGCGAAATAAAAGCCGGATTTTCAAAGACTTTTAAAGTTTCTTGAATATCTTCAAAAGGCGACTTTTTGAAAGATGAATAGTCCTATTGATGCAGACGTAACGTTTGCACCCCACCCTAGCCCTCCCCGACCTGGGGAGGGTACAAAGTTTATGTAGGTCAGGCACTGCCTGACAGAAAGACCTCACCCCTGCTCCTCTCCTACTAATATTGAAAAGCTCTTACGGGCGAAATAAAAGCCGGATTTTCAAAGACTTTTAAAGTTTCTTGAATATCTTCAAAAGGAGATATTTTGAAAGATGAATAGTCCTATTGATGCAAACGTTACGTTTGCCCCCCACCCGGCACTACGTGCCACCCTGTCTTGGATTTGCTTCGTGCTCACTGAGACTCGTCTGTAAGCCCTGCGTACTTGCAAGATTTCGCTCCTCCCGCAAGGGAAGGACAAGTTTTAATTTTGCTTTATCAATGAAAAGTTTACAATGCCATATAAGTCGGGGCAGATTACAAGTCTGCCCCGAAATTTTTTAATTTACATCCCAGCGTCCGGTTGCGGATTCTTTTTTCTGTTTCCCGTGATTTTCTCCGGCGGCAGGGGGTTCCAAGTCTTCTATGTTTCGCACAAAGGTTTTTGTAATTGATTTTAACCTGATTTCTTCACATTGTTCGTCAGGTGAAATTTCATTATCCGATTTATTTTGCGTATTTTCTTCATCCTGTTTTTTTTGTGCATTTTGGATTATTGTCCCTGCTGCGCCGATTATTGCTGCTGTCATTATTGCACCAAAAACTATTTTTAATATCTTCATCATTTTTTTGATATCCTTTCAAAATTTACAATTCAACAATATCGTTTTCAGACATTTCTTCGTATTCTTCGGAAGTTACAGTATCAGGCGCCTGCGCTTCATCTTCCAGACCGCGGCGCAGAAGTGCCGGCTGTTTTTTGATTAACTTGTCGTCTGCTGACACTATATCTCTGTAAACCGATGTTGTTATAAGCCGGATTGTTTTTTCGGTCGGAGCACCTTCTTCTCCGACTTTTTCCTGAATTTCATAACTTGCCCAATCCTCCGGCAGCTCGTTTATTTTTAGATAATCTTGATTTTCGCCGAGACGTTTGTCAATCTCATTTTCCAGAATATTTGTCACGTATTCTTTTTGGGATTCAAAGTGACATGGTTCATAGACTTTTGTTCCTATAACTTCTTCAGGGTCACGTTTTTCGTATTTTTTGAATAACTCTGCTGCCACGCGCAGGTGTTCAAGTTCAAAGCCTAAAAATTCTTCCCATACCTGTTTAAGCTTTAAGTCAGACTCATCTTTGTAGCAGTTATAATAGTTGCAGACTTCCGTAAATTCGTGAACAAGAAGTTTTTCAAACTTGGATTCGGTCGGGTCGATTAGAGACTCATACATTGTGACGTGTTCTTCCTCAACGTCGCAAATTTCTGCGTAAGTTCTTCGCAAATCGTCGTTGCCGTACATAAATCCGTGTTCGGCGTAGTAATTGTGCGTTTGCTGTTCGCCTGATAAAAGCGTCAGGATATTAACTTTTGTCTGCGGGGATGCGGTTTCTTTATCGTAAGCTTTTCTTAGTCTGATGCGGTTATCGTTGTGGTGGTTTTGGGTAGGTCTGCCGATTACGACGTCTGTCATCCCCTGTAAAATATCGTTAGGGTCCTGACCTTCCATCATATATTGCCACTGGCTGTACCTGTAAAGGTGGTCAAAATCCTCAAGCAGCCCGAAGTTGAAAGTTTCTTTTACATAGTCATCCGGCTCGTTTTGCGCAAGCCAGGCTGTCAAATCAACGGCAACCTGTTCATAGCCTAGGGTTGTGTTTAATACTGATTGGTCAGCAGGACCGAACCAGTTGACGGTTGTTTGCTGCATATCTTCAATGCGTCTTATGCGCGCAAGAATTTTCATCAAATCCAAATCGTCGCATAACCTTGCCATACAATGTTTATAACCCCAGGCTTCCGTCTCGATACCGTTCATAAGAATTTGTCTGGTGCGGGTATAGCAGTCAACTTCTGTTTTGTTAAACGGTCTTTTTACGATATCGTGCCAGGTTCTGATTTGTTTGTCCAGAGAGATTCCCTTTTCTTTTAGCGGGTTAAATGTCATTTTAATTACTCCTTTTGTTAATTTTATCTGTACTTTTGCATTTTTAATGCCCCTAATCAAACTTATACGGCTTGCGATGATTTTTTCCATTGCCTGAAAAGATAATTGTTTTATTAAAGAGGTTATAGTAATATGAATTTGTTATGATGAAGAAATTAATTAAATTGATGACAGTTATGATACTTACTTGCGGTATCGCAGCTGCACAGGATTTTACAACAGTGAGAGCAAGTCATATTTTGGTTAAAAACAGAAACGAAGCCGTCCAGATTAAAAAAGACATTGAAAACGGCGGCAGTTTTGAAGAATATGCACAAAAGTATTCGCTATGTCCGTCAGGTCAACGGGGCGGAGATTTAGGATATTTCGGGCGCGGTCAAATGGTGAAAGAATTTGAGGACGAAGCGTTTGAACTTCCTGTCGGTGAAGTATCAGAACCTGTCTTGACAGATTTCGGATGGCATTTGATTAAAGTTACGGATAAGAAATAAAAAGTAATTTTTATGGAATTAAAAAAAGTTACAAAACAAGAGGTTTGTGCACTCGCTGCGCTCGCCTCGGAAATTTGGCATGAATACTGGCAAGGGCTCCTCTCAAATGCTCAGATTGATTATATGGTGGAGAATTTTCAGTCAGAACGTGCTATGATTGAACAGATTGAAAAAGAGGCTTATTCTTATTATTTTATTCTGCAAGACGGAATTACTGCCGGATATTGCGGAATTTGCCCTAAGTCAGATTATATGTTTCTTTCAAAATTGTATTTAAAAAAATCTGCACGGCATCAAGGTATCGGGCAAGAAGCTTTTGAAAAGATAAAAGAACTCACAAAACAGTGCGGGCTGAATAAAATCCGACTCACTGTTAACAAATATAATGCAAATACTATCAAAGCTTACAAAAAATGGGGGTTGAATACTGTAGAATCAGCTGTAACCGATATCGGCGACGGGTTTGTTATGGATGATTATATTATGGAGTACAGCATATAAATTATTGAAGATTGTCCGCCTTATATTAGCCTGTAATATCGCAATTTAGGTTAATGTATTTATTCCAACACCGCGATTTAATTATATATGTATAAGGAGGAACTTTTTATGTTTTTTAATGTTTTGAAAGCAAAAGATATTGTTAATTTGGATGATTCAAAGTTTCAGAAAGAAACATTGATGGAAAATAACAACAGCAGTTTGAATGTTGTTGCGCTTAAAAAAGGTGAAATTATTGATACGCACACCTCTGCGGAAGATGCCGCCGTGTATGTCCTGGATGGCGAATTGGAGCTGCATTTTGATGCCGAAAAATTTGAAGTCGATAAGGGTGAAATTCTCTTGTTTAAAAGAGACACGGAGCATAAAGTTTTTGCTAAAAAAGACAGCAAATTCTTTTTAATTAAAATATAATGGTTTAATCAAATAACTGCAGACGGATTTTCAGCGTGATTATATATAAATAACGGAAAGAAATGCTTGCCGGCGGATTTTCTAACAAATTTGCCCGCAGGCATTTCTTTTAAATTTCAAGTCGGACGGCACCCTGCCGGAAAATTTTAATATCGTCTCCAAATACCCCGGCAACCGTTGATTCCAAGCCTTTACAGGTGTGTCCGTAATCTTCAATAATTAAATCGGCAAGTCCTGTCATGTTTTCTTTGGCTTGTTGATAAGTTTTTGCTGACGGCTGGTGTGAAAGGTTTGCACTGGTTGTGGCAAGTACATGTCCCGGTGTGATTTCACAAATTTCCTTAAACACTGCATTATCCGGCACGCGTATTCCGACGGTCTCCATTCCTGAGGTCAGATAGTCCGGTGTCATGTCAGGATTTTTTTTAACAACGAGGGTAAGTGCGCCAGGAAAATATTTCTTTACCAGCTGCTGGCCTTTTTTCGGTATGACATCCACGTATGCCAGCAGGTGATAAATGTCATTTGACATTAGTATCAGTGGTTTTTGTGCTTCACGTTTTTTTATTTCGTATATTTTTTTTACGGCTTTTTCTGATGACGGAAGACAGCCAAGACCCCATACAGTGTCTGTTACATAGGCTATAACCCCGTCGTGTTCCAAAACTTTTTTTATTTCTTCAGCATTCTTAATCATTTTTACATCTCCGTAAAATGATTATAGCATCATTATTTCATCATTAACATCATGCCGTTTTCAAGAAAATTTTTTAAGCCTTCCGCAAATGTCATATTCGGGCCTTTTAGCGGTTCTTTCGGCTGCTGAAGAGCGGCCTTGCGCGCAAGCTGCAAGTTGCGGTAATCTTTATTGCTGTGTTCTAAAAGCAGACTTAGTGTGCGGGTGTATGCTGTTTGAATTTTTGGTGTTACTTTAATCATTTTTGATGTCCTTTCTGGTTTTAGACATGCTTAAAAAACGTACAAAAATTTTTTTGTTAGTGTTTATATATCTTTTTACAAACGGTAATATTTATTTTTCCTGTTCGTACCCGAAATTTTTCAGTATATTATCTTTTTTGCGCCAATCTTTTTCTACTTTGACTTCCAGTCCGAGAAAAACCTTTTTTTCTGTAATTTTTTCAAGTTCCAGCCTTGATTCCGTTCCGATTTTTTTTAGGAGACTTCCGCCCTTGCCGATTAAAATGCCTTTCTGGCTTTTAGTTTCGCAGTATATTGCTGCGGTAATTCTGTCAATATCTTCATCTTCTTTATAGGAATTTACCTGTACCGCAACAGAATGCGGAATTTCATCAGAAGTATTCAGGAGAATTTTTTCCCTGATAACCTCTTCTGTCACAGAACGCATGCTCTCCTCTGTTACAATGTCTTCCGGATAAAGGAGTCCGCCTTCGGGAAGTATTTTATAAATGTTTTTTATAAGTGTGTCAATGTTTCTGCCAGTTTTGGCTGAAATTTTTACTACAGGATAATTTTTGTCAAAGAGGGTTTTGTAGGATATTAAATTTTCTTCGACTTTTTCAGGCTTTTTAATTTTATCAACCTTATTCATTACAATGATTACGGGAATTTCGGTCTGCAAAATATTTTGTGCAATCCATTTGTCGCCCTTGCCTGCTGGTTCCGAACCGTCAACAAGAAACAGAATAACATCAGCATCCGGAACTGCGATTTTTGCTTCATCAAGAAGAAATTCGCCAAGTTTGTTCAATGGTTTATGCACACCCGGAGTGTCTATAAAGACAATCTGTCCGTCATTTGTTGTGTAAATCCCTTTTATTCTTTTTCTTGTGGTTTGTGCTTTATCTGTCGTAATTACAATTTTCTGTCCGAGAATCTTGTTTAAAAGAGTTGATTTCCCTACGTTAGGGCGACCAATTATTGCAGCAAAGCCTGATTTCATTTTTTCTTTCATATACGAATCTTAACATAAAAGTATATTTTTTTTAACAAAGTAGCAATTTTTTTTCTTCCCAAGTATTATATAATATATAGTAGGGAAATATTAGCGGTAGAAAATGATTAAAAAGAAAAATATATTAAGCGCAATTTTATTGTTAGGATTGGCATTAAGCCCCATTAATTACGTTGACGCCAGCGATAATTCACTTGTTCAAATGGACATTAAAAAATCTTCAGCTGATTCTGTCGATGTAACTTTATTTACAACCGGTTCATCGACCGAGCACCCTGTTGTTACGAAAAAATCCGACAATAAATATGTGATTTTAATGCCGAATGTTTCCGGCAGACAGTCCGGAAAGCCTGATTTGGCAGGTATCAGCGATATAGTTTCCGATGTTGATATAAAAACAATAGATGACGGTACCGGCGGATATACAAAAGTTACCCTGATAACAAAAAAGCCCGTTAATATTAAGACAAGCATGCAGACGAGCGGTCCGGTGACCGAGGAGCAAACCGAATACAGACAGCTTATTGCAAAAGCAAGAGCAAACGGAATAAAAACTTCCCGCATCCCGTCAAACGAAGTGCCGGTATCTGAGCAAAAAAAAGCACAAGAAACCACGAAAACTGTTGTGACTGTTAATAAAGCTCAAACCCCGTCTGCCGCTAAAACTGTTAAAAAGAATACAAAACCGGCTGTTCAGTTTAAGGAAGTCAGTGCTGAAGAACTGATGAAAAAACATACCCCGGCGCCTGCTAAAACAGTTAAGCTTGAACCTGTGGAAATAAAGGAAACTTCTTCCGCTCCTAAGATTGCAGAAAAACTTCCGGAAGCAAATGATGCTATCAAAACTGAAATGAATGAACAAATTAAAAAAT
The DNA here is from genome assembly GCA_944322945.1 of Candidatus Gastranaerophilales bacterium. Lineage (GTDB taxonomy): Bacteria > Cyanobacteriota > Vampirovibrionia > Gastranaerophilales > Gastranaerophilaceae > CALUVN01. Next base: position 46,988 of record CALUQN010000004.1, read on the forward strand.
CGGAAGAAAAAGCTAAAAAAGAAGTTGCGGCGCCACAGGCTAAACCTGCTGCCGAAAAACAAAAGCCTTCCCGTCAATTCCCGTATGGGCTTGCAGTTGCTCTGCTTCCGATTATCGGACTGATTGCGCTTATCAAAATGATTAGAACATCTGTCCAGCGTTCAAATATTCTTAAACAGTCATTTATGGAAAATCTCAACAACCGTCCGTCCGTTCCGGAAAATTATGATGAGATTATCTCAAATGAAGAACTCTCATGGCAGGAAAAATACAATAAATACCTCGATAAAGCTGCTCCGGCTAAAACAGATACTGCTGTTAAAAAGCCTAAAACACAATCCCGCTATAAATTTATCAGTATGCCTCAGCACGATGAAATAGAAGAAAAACGTGAAGAACTTGAGCGCACTATGGCGGCACCTGCTGCTGAAAAACCTGAAAACAAACCTGTTATAAAGCCGCAGGCTATAGTTACTTCTATTGAAAAAATAGAAAAATTAGACGACAAGCCGCCTGTTATAAACGAAGTTGAACCGGCTCAGGAATTAATAAAATCAGAAGACAACGTTATACACCACGAAATGACTAAAACAATTAAGTTAAAAGCGTTTGCCACCGGTGTATCATTGGAAGAAACAAGCAGAAGAAAAAGTTTGACTAAAAAAGCCGCACAGATGCTGGCGGAGGATGAATCGGAAGTCAGACCTGAACCTCTCAGAAAATCGCAGTTAACCTCCAGCGTAAGACGCCTTTCCGATGCAAATTTAAAAATGGCGGAAGTTACTGAAAAAGGTATTGAAGAAGTTAAGGCAGAACAGGATTACACAGTGACCTCCGTTGATGAATACCTGTCACTTCTCGATAATGAGCCGCAGGAGTCAGCGAAAGAACCTGTGACATCGCCTGTGTCACGCACGGAAAATACAGTTGCCGCAAGCCTTGCGCAAGTAAAACCTTCTATGAAGTACCAGAAACCTGCTATTAATACTTCCGGCGAAATTTCAAACCCGATTACCCAGAATTCCGAAAACAAAAAATCCTACCTCGACGGGTTAATTGTGAAATCCGGCTTTAACATAGATTCTAATAAAGGTTTTTATGTCGTGAATGTTGACGGCACATCTGCGCTTGTCGGTCGCGTAAAAGACGAAGTTTTCGTTCTGAAAAAATTTGACAACAATATAGAAAAACCGCTCCAGGTAAGACGCGATCAGCCGAATGTATTTATGGTAAAAGCTGACGGCTACCGTTCTTTAGTCAAAGTTGACGAAGAAAAAATGGGCGTACTCGTTGAAATGTAATAAATAAAAGAGAGAGAACTGTGTTCGGTAGAATTTCTGCGATAGTGTGTTCAATATGCTTAATGCTTTGTATCTGCGGGTGCGGCGAAGTCAAAAACAATGCTGATACAATCCAATTTGCAAGCTGGGGTTCAAAATCAGAAGTGGAAATCCTAAAGCCTCTTCTTGATGAGTTTGAGCATCAAAACCCTGATATAAAAATTGAATTTATACATATTCCGCAAAATTATTTTCAAAAAATCCACCTGCTTTTTGCCTCCAAAAAAGCACCTGATGTAATTTTTCTGAATAATCAGTATTTGCCTGTATATGCAAATGCCGGACTTTTAAGAGAATTCACGGATAGTGATTTTGACAAAGAAGAATTTTATCCGCAATCACTTGATGCTTTATCATGGGACGGCTCGGTGTATGCAGTGCCGCGGGATATTTCAACGCTGGTAATCTTTTACAACAAAGATATTTTTAAGGATAAAAATGTTCCGTATCCGCATAGCGGCTGGACAATGGAAGAGTTTTTGCAATCCGCACAAAAGCTCACCTCGCTGCCTGACGTTTTTGGTGTAAGTTTTGAAGAAGACGTTTTGTTTTACCTGCCGTATCTTATGAGTTTTGGCGGAGGTGTCTTGTCTGACGATTTAACCTCGGATATTTCAAATACTCCGGAAAGCAAGGCCGGTCTGCAATTTTATGCGGATTTGCGCAGCAAATACCATGTTGCCCCTTTAAAATCAGAGAGTGCGAGTGCAACAATGGCGCAAATGTTTTTGCAGGGGCGGCTCGGAATGTATCTTTCCGGAAGGTGGATTGTGCCTAAATTCAGAGAAGAAGCGTTTTTTGACTGGGATGTTGCGGAATTCCCAAAAGGTTCTGCGGGCAGTGTAACCCCTCTTGACGCATCTGGCTGGGCTGTTTCCGCACAATCGAAAAATCCGCAGGCTGCACTGAAACTCATTAAATTTTTGTCATCAAAAGAGGCTATTGAAAAGTTTACTGAAAGCGGATTAATTGTTCCGGCTCGTGAGGATGTCGCATTGTCAGAAAAATTTTTGGACGGTCAAAAACCATATAACTCCCGGGCTTTTATTGATTCTGTTAATAATGCAAAGCCCACACCTGTTTCAGTTGATTACAGGATTATACTCGATAAAACAAAAGCTCAAAATGAATATATATTTAATCAGTGAACTTACAATAAATGCTTTTGAACTGTAAAACCGGGTGCTTGGCTATTGAACTATAAAAGGCGACATAGTGAGCGGTTTTTGGGGGTTATCCTTTGAGTAAACTACCATTACATAAGACCCCGGCTGGTTCAGCACTACATAGTCGTCATAATAATACATCTGCTCTTCTTTTAATCTTGCGTTATGTGTCCAGAAAAGTTCATATCCAAGTCTGCCGGCGCTGCCTTTTTTAATTATTTGGATATAGATGTTGTGAGTTTGTACTTTTTTCGGAAGTAAAATTAAGTAATATATCCGTTCGCCGCGTGTAAATACCGTATCATTTGACATTACCGTTTCAACGGTTATATGATTTTTGTTGAACAAAATCATCGGCTTTGTGTTTGAACACGCCGTTGTCGTTAAAATTGTCACCATTGCCAGTATGTACAGAATTAATTTTTTCATAATCAGCTTAATTTTTTAATTTTGTCTAAAACAGGCGCGACCTGCGATTCGTCGGTATTATATTCAAGGAATTTTTGGTAATTTTTAACGGCTTCTTCTTTGTTATTTTCAGTCTCGTAAGCAAGCGCGAGTGCAAAATATGCGTATGCGTATTTTGAATCAATTGAGATTACGCGGGTGAAACACTCTTTGCTGCCTGCAATGTCATTATTGTTTGCATAGACCAGACCGAGATTAAACCAGCCGTCTGCGTATGACGGGTTTACGAATATTGATTTTTTATAAAAATCAACTGCTTTTTCCATATCATTTTGGGCTTTATAGATATTGCCGAGTTTAAGCAATGTCACTTCGTCACTCGGATTAATTTTCAAGGCCGCCTGATAGTTTCTCACTGCATCATCATATTTTTTGGACTTAAAGCTTTCGTCCGCAATCGCAATAAAATCTTTATTCCGTTGAGCATCAAGTTCAGCCTCTTCCTTTGACGCTTTTGTTGAATTATCTTCAACAACTACCGCCGGAATTTCCATATCATCAGTCACCTCTATGTTAGACGCAACTTCTTTATTTTGGGTAGAAGCGATGAAGTCAGCGTATTCTTCGCTGTACAGCTTATTTTCAGGAGACATTCCGATTGCCTGCTCATAAAATTCAGAGGCTTTATCGTTCATTTTGCAGCCTCTGTAAGCCCTTGCAAGCCCAAAGTATGCTTCACTGTCTTTAGTGCCGGCTTTAACTGCTTTTTCAAAATGTTCAGCTGCTTTGGAAAAGTTTGATGCTGTAAGTTCAAGGTTTCCCTGTGCCATAAGCGCGGTCAGAAAATTGTCTTTGATAAGTTTGCTGTCATTCCAGTTCATTATATCTTCATAGAGCGCAATAGCTTCTTCATAGCGGTCAAGTGCGTGTAGTGCGATAGCCTTATCTGTTTTGACCTGCAAATCTTTGCTGTCCAGTGCTAGAATTTCGTCATAATATTTGAGTGCGTGCTCGTAATCTTTTTGGATATGATAGCATTTTGCAATCTCTTTTTTCAGGTTGATATCGTCTTTGTCTTTTTCAATTGCCTTGGTGAATTCAGCGATTGCAAGGTCGTAATTTTTGTCACGTTCGTAGAGTATCGCAAGGTTTTTGAAACCTCTGACATCATCAGGAAACTTTTCGGTATAGATTTTGTACTGCTCAATCGCGGCGGCGTTGTTGCCGATATCAGCAAGAAGGTTTGCGTAATCCAGTCTCAAAGAATGTAATTGCGGTGCCTGTTTAAACACTACATCATACTGAGCAAGTGCCTGATTGTTGCGCTCAAGTTCCTGATAAGCCAGCGCCAATGAAACGTGGGCTGATGTGTTTTCATAATCTGCGCTCACTGCTTTTTCAAGCATTTCTACAGCTTGCTCGTAATTTTTCATCTTAAACAATGCCTGACCGTAGTTTGAATAATATTTAAAATCATTCGGATTTTTAGCCAGCAGTTCTGCGTAAACGTTTGCTGCATTTTGGGAATCTCCTGCCGCAAACAGTGAATTCGCAAGGTTTTCTCTTGCTTCTTTGTGGTTCGGGTATGCTTCAAGAAATTTCTTATAATTTTCAATTCCTGCTTTGTATTCACCAAGCTGATACTGAACGTTTGCTATATTCAGATAGTTATATTTGTATTCCGGAAAAATTTTCAAAGCGTTTTCGTAAGCCGCAAGCGCCTGCTTGTAGTCACCTTTTGTCTGGTAAATATTCCCTATACTGATGAATATAAAAGCATCATTAGGGCGGAGTTTTGCCACTTTTGTATAAGCTGCAAGCGCGTCGTCGTATTTGTCAAGTTCCGTATAAAGCCCGGCAAGCTTTGTCAAAAGCAGAGCATCATCACCTGTCAGCTGTATTGCCTGCAATACTTTTTCTGCTGCAGCCTCGTAATTGTGCTGGTATTCAAGCGTGCACGCCTGCTGATAAAGAGTTGTTGCCTCAGGTGACATGTAAGCGTCAGCTGAAATTGTCCCCCCTGCAAGTGCCATAACCATCATTGTTGATATAATTAAATGCTTATTAATTGTTCCGCTCCTAAGTTTTTCCCTGATGACATTTTAGCACAAAATCTAAATTAGTGTAAAGCTGTGGGAGTAGATTTTCCTGTTGAAAATTATCTCTGCTGTTTTTATGATTTTGCACTGTTCATCATTGTTTCGGTCATAATCCGGTACTTCAAAATCAGGAAATTCACTCATCTGCTCAGCAAGGCTTAAATACAATCGGTCTGTTTCTTTTTCCGGGGTATTTTTTTCTAACATTCTGAATATTCTGACCAGTTCATCATCGCCGCCGTCGGCAATCACCGCATCAAGTCCGGCTCCGTAAGCCAGCACCCCGAAAACTCTGTTTATCAAAGGACGCAGCCCTGTAGGCGAACCGTTTGATATGTTTGAAAGTCCGATTACCGTCTTGACCGGCGGGTCAAAACTTTCTTTTATCATTTTTATTGTTCCGAGTGCCTCAACCCCCTGCGATTGGTCAACACTCACGGGCAGTACAAGCGGATCAAAAAATATTTTCTCAGGATTAATTCCTTTGGCTAAGGAATTTTCATACATCTCAAACGCAATCTCAAGTCTTCCGTCCGCAGTTTTGGGAATCCCGGTTTCCTTGCTCAATGTAAGCTCTATAAGCCTGCTTTGAAACTCCAGTGCCAAATCTGTTATCTTTTCAAACCGCACTTCGTCATTACCTGTGCTGTTTACAAAGACTTCCTCGGGTTTGCGTACCCTCATAAGCCCTGACGCCATTTCATCAGCATTTGTTGTGTCAATTGATATCCCAAGTTTTGAATGTTTTTCCGTAATATCGCACAGCCACGGGATTACACCCTTTAATTCACCCTTTGCAGGTCCTGCATTCAAGTCTGCATAATCCATATTTTTTTGCTTGTCAAGTACTGATAAAATTACGCCTTCATCGCGTGCCAAAAGTGCCTCGCGTATCTTTGGCGATATTATATGTATGTTTTCTCCAATCAATATCATAGTCTTATTTTACCACGAATATCAAACGCAAAACCATTCATAAAGAGTACATATCCTTAAAAAAACATATTTGTGTTACAAAAATTTACACAGCCGGAGATAACCGGCTGATTACATTCCCGAGAATTAGTTACAGAACAGGTGGAAATGCCTTGCAAAATATGGTATAATATTATTATAGGATAAGTAAGTGTATTTAATCTACATCATGAAACAAAACAAATAATTTTTGGGGCACAACAAAAAGGAAAAGGAGTAATTGTATGGCAACATTAGTAACACCGACAACGGACAAGCCTATCAAATCCAAGTTCAATGACGAGTTTGAAAATTATCTGAAAAATCAATGCTTAAAAACTACATTCAACGGCTTGGAATTAGAAACATTCTCTTGGTATAAGAAAGTATTAGGTCTTGTATAATCGAAATTTGAAACGAAAGGGTAGAACATTCAAAAGTGCCAATCAACGGAACCGCAGGTTGGTATTTTTGTATGTTCATTTTTTGAAGATGCTTATGGCTCTTGGCAAAATACCCAAACAATAGGAAATAACAATACCATAATTTGAGATAGGGATACCTGCAGCATTTGCAAGAAGGATTCTGGAGAGTACTTCGCGGCGGTTTGTCATACACGCACCGCAGTGTATAATCAGGCTGTAGCCGCTAATATCAGGGAAATCATGCCCTGAATAGTGTTCTATAATTAATTCTTTTCCGGTTTTCTTGCGAAGAAGAGCAGGTATTTTAACCTTGCCTATATCATCTTCTATAGCGTGGTGGGTGCAGCTTTCAAGAATAAGCACTCTGTCGCCGTCATTCAGCGCATCAATAGCTTGTGCACCTTGCTCAAACGCTGCTAAATCACCTTTTAACCTTGCAAAAAGTATAGAAAATGATGTGAGCGGAATATTCTCAGGCACAATTTCACTCACAGTTTTAAACGCCTGTGAATCTGTCACAACAAGAGACGGCGGTGTTTTTAAGTTGTTCAAAGCCGCTTCAAGTTCACTTTCTTTGACAACATAGCTCAAACAATTGCTGTCCAGCAAATCTCTTATTGTCTGCACCTGCGGCAGAATAATTCTTCCCTTAGGCGCCTCCTTATCAACCGGAATAACGAGAATAACAGTGTCGCCTGTCTGCACAAGGTCGCCGATGATTTTGGGCGAATTTACAAAATCATCGGGCAGCATTTTTACCAGTAAATCTTTAAACTTGAAAACGATTTTTTCATCATCTTTTGCCGATGTGATTAAGATTTTATCTGTATAATCAACAATTTCGCTTAATTTTTCGCCGGTAATCTGTTCAACATCGCACTTGTTAATCACAACCATAAAAGGTATTTGGAGTTCGTTAAATTTTGCAAATAGTTCTTTTTCATAATCGTCAATCCCGTGGAAATCACAGATGACAACAGCGATATCAGTACGGTTAATAATTTTAAGAGTTTTTTCAAGACGCTGCGCGCTCAACTCTGTATTGTCGTTAATCCCGGCAGTGTCAAGAAAAGTTACGGGCCCGACAGGCAAAAGCTCCATTGATTTTTCGACCACATCAGTTGTCGTTCCGGCAATGTCAGATACAATTGACATATCCTGACCAGTAATCTTATTTAAAAAAGAAGATTTGCCAACGTTAGTTTTTCCAAAAATTCCTATATGCAGTCTCATTGATTTTAATGTTTTCATAAAGCTCCTTTTTAAGTGAATTGTGAAGCGTGGAAAATGTTGTATAAAGAGTTTTTACGCCTTAAATACTAAAAAAGGCACTCCGTAGAGTGCCTTTTTTGTTTCAGAATTAACCTCTGATACCTAACTTTTTAACCAATTCTCTGTACTCATCAAGGTTTTGGTCTTTCAGGTAAGAAAGTAATCTCTTTCTTTTACCAACCATCATTAACAAACCTCTTTTAGTAGCAAAGTCTTTTTTATTGTTTTTCAAGTGTTCGGTAAGTTCAGAAATTTTCTTGCTCATCAAAGCGATTTGAACGGCAGGAGAACCTGTGTCTTTTTCGTTCGCACCGTATTCTTTGATGATGTCTTGTTTGTTTTTCAAATTAATTGACATGATATATTTTTCCTTTTTTTAGTGTGAGCTGCTATTTGGCGTAAGCACTCTACAAGGATATCATAATATATCAATCCCAAAAATCAAGCCCGTACAGAAGCATGTTACGAATAATTAAGTCATAAAATACAGCCCGTGTCTCTGCATATCGACAGCGCGGAAGCGTTGGTCAAGGGCAAGGTCTGCTGCCATTTCCGCATCGGTTGTATTTTTGATTAAGTCAGTAGTGAGCCCGGCTGCACTTTTAAAGCTGCTGATTACGCCGGATGGTACCTGGCTTATATCTGTTAAATTATTTTGTTTCATATATGTGAGCAATGACAGTTGATATTCATCCTGAGCTCTGTTCTGTTGTGATTTTAGATTGTCAAACAGATTCATATAGTTGTTATATTTTTGGGTTGCATTTTCGTAAGCGATTTTGCCTTTCATCCAGAGCGGTGTACTTTTCAATTCAGCCATCATTTTGGCTTTATAATTCTCATAAGTGCCATACTGGTTTTGCAGTTCCGTACTTGAATTAAAGTAAAATTCTGATTTAATTCCGTCAGTTGATGCCATAGATCTCCCTTTTTTCTTGTTCCGTATATAAATAAAGTATTTTTACGCTAAAAAATTGCCTTTTTGATTAAGTTTTGTAAAGTTTAATTATTCAAAGCACTATTTTTTTGCTACCATAGTAGGACAAAAAAGAGGAGTGAAGATATATGATAAAAGTTGCAGTATGCGGAAGTGAAGGGAAAATGGGCAAAGAAGTGGTTCAGGCTGTGATTGATGATGCCGAGACCGAACTTGCCGCAAAGATTGATATCGCAGGGGACGATACATTTAAGACTATAGAAGAAGCTGCAAAGGCTGAAAAAATTGATGTACTGATTGATTTTACGCAGCCGAAATCAATATTTGAAAACGCAAAATACTGCCTGACGCACGGGATAAAAATAGTTATCGGAACAACGGGGCTGAAAGACGAACAAATTGAGGAATTGAAAAAATTGTCAAAGGAAAACGGTGCCGGTTGTTTTATAGCGCCGAATTTTTCGACAGGTGCAGTGTTGATGATGATGTTTGCCAAGCAGGCTGCCAAATATTTTGACAACGCTGAGATAATTGAGCTTCACCACAACCAGAAGAAAGATGCTCCATCAGGTACTGCAATAAAAACCGCATTGATGATGTCAGAGGCAAACGAAAATTTCAAAAAAGGCAACTGTCCGGAAACTGAAACAATACAAGGCGCAAGAGGCGGAGAATCTTACGCCGGGATACAGATACATTCTGTCAGAATGCCCGGATATATAGCTTCGCAGGAAGTTCTGTTCGGTTCCAGCGGACAATTGTTCAAAATCCGCCATGACACTATGGACAGAAAGTGTTATATGCCGGGGGTATTACTTGCTACAAAGCATGTTTATGCCGAAAACGACTTTGTCTACGGGCTTGAAAATATACTATAAATTCAACAAAAATAAGGAGCAGATATGAGAAAACCAAACATAGCAATTTTAGGGGCAACAGGGGTTGTCGGACGGGAAATTACCAAAATTATTGATGAATTAAATATAGAATTTAACGAAATTAAATTTCTGTCAAGTGCCAAAAGCGCAGGTACAGAGCTGGAATTTCAAGGCAAAAAATATATAGTTGAAGAAGCTAAACCTGAAAGCTTTGACAATGTAAACATTGTACTCGCCTCTGCCGGCGCTTCAACCTCTAAAGTCTTTGCTCCGGAAATTGTAAAACGCGGCGGCGTCCTTATTGACAACTCCAGCGCTTTCAGAATGGAAAAAGATGTTCCGCTGGTCATCGCCTACGTCAACGATGAAGATTTGAGAAAACATAAAGGTATTATTGCAAACCCGAACTGCTCAACTTCTCAGTTGATGCTTGTCCTGAAACCTCTGCACGAAAAAGCTAAAATTAAACGTTTGATAGTATCCACCTATCAGGCCGTTTCAGGTGCGGGATTAGCTGCAATTAACGAACTTACCGCGGACACAAAAGCTAATCTTGCCGGCGAAAAATTCGAAAATAAATGTTTTAAAAAGCCGATTTCGTTTAACGTAATCCCGCAAATCGACGTGTTCTGCGAAAACGGTTACACAAAAGAAGAAATGAAAGTTGCAAACGAAACTAAAAAAATTCTTCACCTGCCGGAAGAAACACCAATTTCCTGTACAGCTGCAAGAGTACCTGTTTATAACGGACACTCTGAGGCTGTTGATATTGAGTTTGAAGAAAAAATTACGCCGGATGAGGTCAGAGAAATTCTTAAAAAATCTTTCGGTTTGACAGTAATTGATAATCCTGAAAATTATGAGTACCCGACAACGCGTGATGCCTCCGGCGTCGATCCGGTTTTTGTCGGAAGAATTCGAAAAAATCTTGCGTTTGATAATGGAATTTCTCTCTGGTGCGTTGCCGATAACCTCAGAATTGGTGCAGCTTTGAACACGGTTAGACTTTGCAAAAAAGTTATTGAAATGGATTTATTTTAATAAGAAAAATTTATAAAATATTTTTGACTTTTCACAGAAAATTATTAATAATTTTCTGTGAATTTTTTTTCAAAATTTTTTCAAAATTTTGTTAAAATTTCCGCAAAATTTCTAAACATTTGCGCAAAAAAAATTTTGTTTGTGCTTTAATCTAGTTACGGTAAATATAAAGGTCTTGAAATTATGAAAACACAAGAAAAAAAAGTAAATTTAATGGACAAAAAACATGTAATTACACAGGTTGATACCCACATTGAATCTCAACAGAACGATTCAATTTATGATTACCGTTCAAATATAGAAATGCTGGAACAGACCTTGCAGATTGCTTAAAAGGCGGTTTAATTGGAAATTGCAAAACTTACGACCGGAGCGTTTCAAAAACAAAAAATGTACAGGCGTACGGTAATGACTCCGGCGGTTGATTATACTAAAAACTGTATTAAAAAAGCATTAAATATCAACTCCGAACCGCAAAAAGTTACAATGTCTTATTGTGACCTTTTTGAACACTCTAAATCTATAGAACGTATTGCACGTGATTACCGTACGAAGTCAGAAGTTGCCCGTATTCTTGGCGGGCATGGAAATATTGACTTTTTGCTTTAAGATTTTTGCGATGGCTTGCATTTGTTTTGTAAGCAGTATAATTAAGTGAATAGCGAGTGGCGCTCAGTAAATAGACCTTAACTGTTTTGTCAGGCACTGCCTGACGATATTGTGTGTAGAATATTATTACCCCGCCTGTGTAAGTAAAATTACGTACAGGAAACAACGTAATTATAAATACGGACTTTATTTTTTTTGAAAAACGTATATACTGATAATGTAAAAACGATTAAGGCTCAAGCCCGCAGGAAATAAAAACCTGCCACTGTTGACGGCAAAGCTGTTTATCGGCAAAACAAGGATGTTTTGTGTTCGGAAGGGAGATTATGGGATATTTACACTGCTGCGGAGGGCTGCATAAGTGCAGAACTTTTTGCCTTGCCCCGCGTCAAAATTACGTGATTTCAGAATTGGATTACCTGAAATCTTGTCCTGTCTGCGGCCACACTGTTGTGCAACTTACCAGAGTCAGCGCGGATAACAATATTTCCGTGGTCAGAAAAGTAAATAAAAAAGCGATTGATTTTTTTCAAAAATTAAAAATAAATATTTTATACGAAATAAAATCTACCAAAGAAGTTCTCCCAAGAGGAAGTTTTTATCTTAATTATAACGAATACGGGGTGCGCAAAAAATGTTATTCAAATCTTAGCGCACTCAAGATAGGATTAACTGAAAATAGAGATTTAACCACCGCTAAAACTATATAATCCTTTAATTATCTTACCTCATAACTACGGGAAGCAATATTGCTTCCCTTTATTTTATATTTAAAAATGCGGAAATATTATTAACAAAAATTTTTAGCAATTAGGCTAATATATAAAAAATAGATAACAAGCCCAAAATCCAAAAAAAGGAATTAAGATGAAACTATCACCGAAGGAAACAGAAATTATAACTTTGGTTGCAAGGGGTTTTGAAGACAAAGAAATCGGCACAAAGCTTAAAATTTCAGGGCGAACCGTACAGACATATCTAACACGAATAATGTTGAAACTTAATGCCAGAAACAGAACCGATGCAGCCGTCAGCTATATAAAACACAATCCGGAATATCTGAAACAACTTTAATCAGGAGAAGAAGAGATGAAAAGAATTATACTGCACTGGACAGCCGGCGCTTATACGCCAAATGCCCACGATTTGGAGTGCTATCATTTTTTGGTGGATTCGACAGGCGGTATTCATAAAGGCAAGTTTGCACCTGAAAACAATCTTGTATGTAAAAAAGGCAATTACGCCGCGCACACAGGCGGCGGGAATACAGGTTCCGTCGGGGTAAGCTTTTGTGGTATGTACGGATTTAAAAATAAAAATGACTGCGGCAAATATCCTGTAACAAAAAAACAATTTGAAGCCGGGATGAAGTTATGTGCGCAGCTTGCTATAAAATACGACATTGAAATAACCCCGCAGACTGTAATGACGCATTATGAGTTCGGCAAGAAAAATCCGAATACAACAAGCGCCGGAAAAATTGATATAACTTATATTCCGCCTTATCCGTGGGTAGACAAAAATGATGCGGGCAGCTTTATACGCTCAAAAATAAAGTGGTACAAAAATCAAATACAGGAGAAACAATAATGGAAGTAGCTTACTACAATCTGTCAGGCGGGATAAATCAAGCTTTGACAAAAACAGAACTGGGTTTGGATACAAAGAAAATTTACTGGAGCGATTCTGAAAATGTGGAGATTTTACAAAACCGCGGGATTTGCAAACAAAACGGCAACACGTGTTTTCTTGCTCTGACGGAGGAGGAAGAAATAACAGGACTGCATGAGCTTGTTGCGCACAATGAGAGATTTCTGCTTATCACAACAATTTCGGGCAAAATATATGTCAACAAAAACGGTACAACACTCTTGACCCTCCTTGATAAAACCCTCGAAGGAAAAAATCCTGTCTTTGTGAATTTTTTGGACGGAATTTTTGTGTCCACAGAAGCAGACTGTCCGTTTTACATAAAAAAAGACCTCTCAATAGTTGAAACAAATGCAAAAGGTATAGACGGCATGCCGCTGCATTCTACAATAACAGCAGTATACAAAGGCAGAGTCTGGGTAGCGGAAGATTCAATAATTTACTATTCTGCACTTGGCTCTTACACAGATTTTTCGACAGCAAACGACGCCGGTTACATAAAGGATTTTCACACTGATACTGCAGATATAATTGCATTGAAACCATACAAGGATTACCTTGCAATATACAAAAAGAATAATGTTTATCTGTTGACAGGTACAAGCCCGGAAGACTTTTCAATAACACCGTTTGCGGATAAAGGCGCACTTTCCGCAAAATCAATTGTAAACGTAGAAAATAAACAATATTTTTTAAGTAACGGGATTTTCGCGCTGGAGCAGGTTGGAGAGCTTAACCAAATTCAACTGGGGTCGGAAATTTCACAAAAAATTAAACCGGAATTTTCAAAATTTGACAAAGCACGCCTGAATGAAACAATAGCATTGCATTATGAAGATAAAAGCCAGATATGGTTTTTCTTTCCGTATTATCAGGAGTCAGACTGCAAGATTATCTGGATAAATGATTACGTCAACAAGTGCTGGTACAAGCGTGTAGTCCCGCAAAACATCAAAACCGCTGCTATTTACAATGACTACGTAATAACGGCAGACGATGCGGGAAAAATTTACAGGGAAGATTACGGCTCAACCTTCAATGGCGAACCGATACAGTTTATGTGGAAATCTCCGTTTCTTGCAATAAATTCTGCGCATCACAGAAAGACAATAGACGAATTTTACTTTTTACTGGATGAATCCTATGACAATGATTTTTATTTTTCGGTATACAAAGACTACGACAGTGAATACTCGGATGACTCTGAAAGAATTTATTCCATTCACTATGAGCATTTGATGTGGAACAACGGAACAGCCACTCAGGAATATATGGATTACTGGCCGGCGGAAGACGATACTGTTCCGGTCTGGGCTATCGGCAGAAACACTCTTGAAAAAGCCGAGATTTCAGAATCAAATTACGCAATACAGCTATGTGTAACCGGAACAGAAATCCAGCAAGCCTGCGGAATTATAGGGCTGCAATTTAAAGAAATATATAACGACGATTAACCTGAAACACACTACTCATCAAAATTATAAATGTCACTACAAAAAAAAGAAAGGAACACCTAAATGTCAAACAAATACGCTGCATTTATTCCGGAAATCTGGAGCCAAAAGTTAAATACAATGCTGGAAAAAGATTGTGTCATGCTCCAGTGCGTCAACAGAAATTATGAAGGCGATATCAAAAATCAGGGCGATAAAGTAAAAATTATCACACCTGCAAAAGTTAATGTATCAACATTAAGCGACGCTGCCTTAACTTACAACGAGCTTGAACCTACTTCAATGGAGCTTGTTATTGACCAGAAAAAATTCTTTGCATTCAAAATTAATGATGTCGCAGCTGTACAGGCAAACACTGATATTATGGAAGCCCACCTTGCCAATGCTAAAAAAGCGATTGAAGAGGTTCAAGATTCCTATCTTCTCGGCCAGCACGCTTACGTTGATTCCGCAAATATCATAGGAAGTGATGATACTCCGGTTACACTCAACAAAACAACAATCTACGAACAGTTTGTAAAACTTGCGCTGGCGTTAAAAAATTCTGACGCGGTAACAGGTTCAAAACGCCCGTGGGTAGTAATTAACCCGACGATTGAATCTTACCTTCTCCAGAGTACAGAATTTATCGGCGCACACAATGTAGCTGATGAAACCTTGAGAGAAGGCGCTATCGGCAGAATTGCAGGCATGGATGTACTTGTCAGCACAAATCTGACGGCAGTGGACGGTTTGTACTACGTCCTTGCCGGTACAAATGAAGCTATTACTTTTGCATCACAACTTGCAAAAGTTGAAAGCCTGCGTGATAAAGACAGCTTCTCAGATTTAATCAGAGGCTTGTACCTTTACGGTGCAAAAACAGTTCAGCCAAAGGCTCTGGCTAAAATGGTCGTAGAAGCTCCGGAATCTTCTATTCCGGAAATTGATTCAGATTCAGACTCTGATAATGATACAGATACTGATGCTGATTCAGACAATGATGTGTAATTAAGTATTTTTCACTTTCTTAACCCCTAAGGTGTCCGCGGATTTCTTTATATCTGCGGATGCCTTTATAAAAAACAGAAAGGATATAAATGTTTTCAAAATTTAAAGAAACGGTGAAGGAATTAGCCTACACAGCAGTTCTGAGGGCGGAAAAGGCGCTGGGAAGCAAAACCGGTCAGTTAAAAAAAGAAATGGCACTGAATTATATAATTAAAAATCTTCCCCTGCCGTCTATTCTCAAACCGCTAATCGTAAAGCTTTTATCAGGTTTTATAGATGACGCGATAGAATTTGCCGTGGACTATATGAAAAGGCACAATTGTGAAGAACCGCAGACAGGAGAAATAAAAGATGAACTATAACAACAAACAAGAAATTTCATCAACCGCCGAAAATCAAAATCCTATGTTGGAACAAGAGATTAAAGCATACTTAAAACAAAAATTGGAAAATCAAAACATTTCAAATCCGCAGCAGGAAATGCTGAGAAAAATGTTACTAAACAATGAGCAAGGGAATTCTTTGTTGAAAACATACGTAAACAATGTGTGTGACGCCATTATAAAAAATAATGCAAAAAGACAGGCAGCTCCGGCAGAAGATTTGAAAAAGTTTTTTGATATGGACGGCAGAAATGAAGTAATGGCATATCTTAACAATTCCAATATGGATTTTGACAGTGATGAAATCCAAAAAATATCAGCTATAGTGGAAAAGATAGAAAATTCAGCTATAGACAGATATTTGAAGCAAAAAGCCCGCGAAAAAACATTGCAGGAAGAGAACGAATATGCAAAGCAAAGGTTAAAATCCAATGCGCAGAATTCGGGGTACAATTCTCCCGGCAATAAAATTTTTACCCGCGAGCAAATCGGCAAGATGAGTAGTGCGGAATTTGCCAAAAATGAAAAATTAATCATGGAGCAGCTGCGCCAGGGGTTAATCCAATAAGCATATTCCATAAACCGACGGGATACTTGAATATCCCGCCGGTTTTTAAAAAGGAGATAACTGATGAACTATTTTGAAATAATAAACAAATGCCTTGTTGAATTAGGATACAAGCAGGTGGGCGCGTTTGCTGAACTCACCAAAAATGATCACAAAAAATTGAAAAATATAGTAAACATAATAAATAATACAATTTGCCGCAATGACAACTGGTATTTCCTTATGCGCAAAACGACATTGCCGTTAAAAGCCGGTGAAACAGAACTGAAAAACACCATTAACGGCAGAATAATAAAGCTTGTAATAGACAATCAGGAATACAATTACCTGATAAATTACGAGGACTATGTTTCAAAACGTATTCCGGAAAAAAGTTTCACAGTCTGTGGTGATAAACTTGTATTCCCTGAATTTGATGCGGATAAGAGCATAGAAATAACTTATTATACAAAAAATACTACAGTATCGTCAGACGGTACGGAAAAAGCATCTCTCGAGACTGAAACGGATGTTTCACTTATTCCGGATCCGTATGCGGAACCACTGCTTGTATATGGAGCATGCCTCAGATTAAAAGCCAATCCCCAGCATGTAAAATTCAGCTACTGGTATGGCATGTATAAAGATGCGCTTGCAGATATGAAATCACAGATTTCAATATCAGCAAAAGAAATGCCATATATAAAGATGCACCGCAGATAATCCTGAAGCTAAGTCCCTGATTGCGGTAGTGCATGCTTGCCCAACTGGAAATTCTTAAAAGTAACAGCAGGTCAGGCTTAATTGAGTAAATAGTGAGTAGTGAATAGCAACTAAGTGATTAGTCTTAGCGCTTACGCGCAGCTGTTACTGTAGGTCAGGCACTGCCTGACAGTAATTTACTTAAAAGGCATGGCGATTCGAATACTTGCCCAACGCGCCACCACGTGAAAATTCGGGCAAAAAAAACAGGAAGTTTTCATTCCCCCCTGTTAAGATTTACACTAGCCGAAATATAAATAGCATGTTTATTATAACTTTTTTTTGAAAAAAAAGCAAATTTTGATAAGAAATGTAAAAATATGTCAAACAAAATGAAACAATTAACCTCCCAGCAAAAGCTGTTTGTAGCCGAATATATCAAGACTCTTGACGGCGAAGATGCGGCTAAAAAAGCCGGATATAAATCAAAAGATATTAAAGAGACCGCAAACCGGCTCCTTGCTGAAAATCATATAGTAAAAGAAATAAAAAACCAGATAAATAGCCAGATTTCATCACTACGTGTTCATAAAGGCTATGTTATCCAAAAACTTCTACAGATAGCGGAATTTTCGCTGACGGAAGAAGATATCACAGACAAAGACGGCAACTACACCGGCAAAAAGAAACTCCGTGACACAGGTGCCGGTCTCAGAGCGCTTGAGAGTTTGTGCAAGTACCTCGGTATAACTTCAGACGAAGGTGAAGCTTACAAACCTGCCAAAATAATTACTATCTCAAACCTTGATGATGAAAAAATCTGAACCAAAAGAAAGGACTAAAAAACATGAAAAACAAAAAAGATTTGGAAGCCATCCTGATAAATAAAACAACTATGGATGACTTGATAAATATGAAAATAGAAAATGAGTTTATGCGCGAAATGTCAGATGCCGGACGACAAAAAAAGAAAAAAGTCATTACTGACATAAAACAGGTGCCCAAAGGTCTTCTGTTCAGCAAGAATGCCGTATTCAGACTTTTTAACCGTAATACAAAGACCGAAACAACAATAAACGGATTGCAGGCTGAGGGCATGCTCGGACTGCAAAATTCTGTCCGTGAAAAACTTTTGAAAGGTGAAACCGGAACCTTTGCAACTGAAGATGCTTATATAAGATTTGAAAAACTATGTTTAATTTCTTAACAATTACTCTCGATAAAACCCGTGAGGTAAATCATGTCAGAACTTTACCTCCTTTTTGTCATTTACCCCGCCTTTTCTTTTTATACAAAAGGTATGAAAAATATCTGCACGACGATTACACGGAAAAAATGAATTTTAAACAATTCATAACACTTGCAGTCAATAACAGATTTTTCTGGTTAATAACGGAAAAATTGAGCGGTAAACCCGCAGGATTTGTATATTTGGATAACATAACCGGAAATGATACGAGTCTTTACAGTGCGGAGATAACAACCTGTTTTGAAAAATCTTACTGGGGTGAAAAAACTCATATCTGTGCAATGGAATTTTTCGAACTTATATTTAAAAAATTCGGGTTTTACAAGATACGAGCACAAATTTACCCGCAGAATTTCAGAGTCAAAACCCTTCTGCAAAAATGCGGATTTATAAAAGAATGTACCCTGAAAAATGAAACCATGCTCAACGGCAAACTTCAGGACATAGAACTGTATGCACTATTCAACAAAAAGAAATGCGAGGAACTTAATGAAAATTGAAACAGATGATTTAACAGTACAGATAAACGATACCGAAGAAAAATTTTTAGCAAACTGTATTATCAAGAAATATGACACACTGGAAAACGAGCGGTTACCGCAGATAAGCGACATCAAACTTATCAGAAATTCCATCTATAATCAGACAATCCCCAAAATTAACGCCTGGGAAAGTACGATTGAACTGCCTGATATATATGAGCTGGCGCAGACTTTAAAATCACATCTTGCGCAAAATTTGTATTCTCATCCGGACGCCATGTTTGATGTAACTGGCACGTCGCCGGAAACACAGGAATTTGCAAATAAACAAAAAGCAATGCTGGTTAATACCTTTGAGCAGATGAAGTTTGAAGACGAAATGGAAAAAATAATTGACAGCGTAGTTGAAACCGGAGAGTGCACGCTTTTTGTAGGCTGGGAGACCCGTATAAAACAGGTAAGACGTCAGCTGACACCGGAAGAACAGCTATTTAATCCCGATAATAAAAGTTTTGTGGTTGAAGAAAAATTAATCTATGACAATGCAAAAATTAAACACATAAAATCGGAGGACTTTGTATTTGAAAAGTGTTCAACTTCAGACTGGGACAACTGTGCCAAAATTTACAGGACATATTCGTCACTGGAGGAGATTGTCGGAGACAAAGCAAACAATATGCTGACGGAAGAAAAACTGGAAACACTGAAAGGAGTGATGGCGAAGAACAAAAAAGAAACTACCAAAGCCGTCGAAGAAAACAAGCTGGAAATTTTGGAATACTGGGGCGACATAGAACTCTCGGACGGAACTGTCTTAAAGAATAAATTGGCAGTAATTGCAGGACGTCAGGAGCTTATCAGGTTTGAATCAAACCCGTTTGTAATCAATCCGTTTATCCATGCGAATATAATCGAAAATCCGACGACAGGACGGGGAATTTCACCGCTTAGGGTGGCACTTATTCTGAACAATCTCGCATCTACAATTTTGAACAAGCAGATAGATGCGCTTGCTTTGATGATGAATCCGCCGTACTTGGCGCCGAAAGGCTGTTTCAGAGGTCAGCAGGATGTTCAGCCGGGTAAAATTATTGAATATGATGCTGCCTTGATGCCAAACCAGCCGATACCGTTGAGCTTTGACAAAGCAATGCAGGGCTGGGATTTCCTTAATTATTTCAAAGCCACAATTGAAAGTGCTACAGGAATTTTCAAGAATATGGCAGGCAATATCCAAACTCAGGAGAGAACTGCTACAGAACTTAATTATTCCGCCAACGGTCAGGAGGCACGGCTTAACCTTATTATTGAATCTATAAACCGCAAAATTCTGATACCAACCATAGAAAAAACTGCAGAAATCATCTCAAATTTCAAACTTGGTGAAGAAACCATAACGCTAAATAATCATGGTAAAACGGAATTTATTAACATAGATGACAATATACGAAACGCCAATTATATATACCGTTACGGCGACAGAAAGGCGAATTTTGAACGAAAATCAAAACTGAAGGAACTGTTTGAAATAGTAAGTTCATTTGCGCAGGTAGACGTTGTCGCACAAAGAATAGACTGGATAGAGTGTTTCAAATTTGCCCTTGAACAGTACGGCGTTGAAAATTCCAATAATTTTCTGCTTGAAAACCCGCAGGGTAATAATCCAAATGCTTGATGGCAGCACGCAAAAAACTATGATAATATAAAACAATATGAGATGGCAGAGCAAAATCCTGTTTTTAATGTTATTTTTCCCGATGCTGCTTGTCGGGATACTGTTTTCGTATCTTAGCATGAATGAGCTTGCGGAAACTGAAAAAGCGCAGTCGCAAGCTGCAGCACAAAAAGCTGAAGACGAAGATGAAGAACTGAATAATCCTATGCTTTGGCCGGAAGAACGCAAGCGGCTACGAGAAAAACGCCGGCTTGAACGCGAGGCACAGATGGCGGAACAACTTGGACAAACGCAGCTGGAAGAAAATACTGCCGCTGCCGATAGTGCCGATGATTATATTGATAATTCACAACCGGAAGAAGACGTGACTGACAGCGGATATGAAGATGAAAACAGCAGTGAAGAACCCTATGAAGAAGACTCTTCACAAGCTGAATTTGATAATGATACCCCGGAACAATCACACCAAAATGAATATGCTCCGCCAGCCAAATATCCGGAACAGACTCTGGAAGAGATACCTATAGAAGAATTTCAATAGAGAATAAGATTATAAAATTGAAATAACCACCTTGGTTCAAGGTGGTTATTTTCTTGTACACAAGGAAAATAGCAACAATGGAATATAAACTACTAAAGGCACAGCGTGAATTTTTAGAGATACCGCATAACTATACTCTGGATGTTGCAGTATATCAGGGCGGTTACGGGTCCGGCAAGACTTTTGCAGGTTCCTT
Source organism: Candidatus Gastranaerophilales bacterium (assembly GCA_944322945.1). Lineage (GTDB taxonomy): Bacteria > Cyanobacteriota > Vampirovibrionia > Gastranaerophilales > Gastranaerophilaceae > CALUVN01. Next base: position 67,986 of record CALUQN010000004.1, read on the forward strand.
GCTCGGAATATTATTATGTATGAAATTCCCGGGGATACGCGGGCTTGTGGGGGCGCAGACTTATACACTCGTGCGGGATACCACCCTTCAAACATATCTTGAACATCTTGATAACATGGGCTTTCAGGAAGGAATTGATTACGAATGGTCGTCCACTTTGCAAAAACTGGTATTCAGAAACACTTCGGAAGTTCTTTTCAGGCACTTTGACGAACCAAATAAACTGAAATCTCTAAATCTTGGTTTTGCAGAGATTGAGGAGATGTCCGACATCCCGTATGAAACTTTCAAAATGCTTCTTGGCAGAATGCGCCAGCAGCCTAAAAAAGAATGGCAAAATTTTACCTACAGAATATTCGGGCACACAAACCCCGAGACACAAAAAGGCTGGGTCTATAAAACTTTTGCGGAAAATCCCGCCCCGAATTACCGCCTGATAACTGCGCCGACAACCCAGAATATTTACCTGCCGAAAGGTTTTTGCGATGAATTGAAAAAGATTTACGACGAGCAATATTATAATATATTTGTCCTTGCACAAAACGGCGAATACAACAAAGGGCTTGTAATAAAAGATTTTACGGAAGAAAATATACGGGAAATAAATTACCAGAACGATTTGGACTTACACATCAGCTGTGATTTTAACGTTGATCCGATGTGCTGGGTTCTGGCACACAAGACGGACGAAAAAGTCTTCTACTTCGATGAAATTGTGCTGGAAAATACAACGACCGCAAAAGCTTGTGAAGAATTCTGCCGGCGCTATCCCGCTCATAAAGGTGCAATAATCGTCAATGGCGACGCCTCCGGAGATAACAGAAGCTGCACAAGTGAATACACAAATTACGTAATAATTAAAAAGAAACTCCAACAATACGGCTACGACGCCGATATAAAAATAAAAGCCTTCAATCCGCCTATAAAAAACAGAATAGCAGCCTTCAATGCCAAAATAAGGAACGCTGAAGGGGAAATCTGTCTTTATGTGGATAAAAAATGCGAAAAGCTCCTCTACAATATTTATAATCTTAAATATAAAGAAGGCTCATCACGCATAGATATCCCCGCTTACACCCAGATAAAACAAAATAAGGAGCTGAAATTTTTGTCACATCCTATAGATGCGGCGTCATATCTGGTTGATTTTTATTGGCCGATAACCCTTTAATAAAGAACGGAGAAACAATGGAAAATATACTAATGCACTATTCACCCATCTTAATTGCGATAATGATATTTTTAATCCAGCAGCGAATAGTGGTTACCCCTGAGCAGCTGGAGAAAAAACATCGCGAAATTCTTGAAGATGCGGAAGAAAAATTTGTCACAATACACAGTTTTAATGACTTAAAGGAACAATTTTCCGATATGAAGGAAAAAATAGATAAAATTTACGACTGCGTGATGACCAACAACATAATAAATTAAATGTAAATATTTGTTACAAAAAGGGCGAATATTTTTAAAGTTTTAGGTAAAAAATGCCGATAACATGAACAAAAGGACTACATGTTACTAAATTAATTGAAAGGCAAAAGTTACAACCAATGGGACTGGCAGCATCACAAGCAAGATTTTTAGCCATCACAGCTCGTAAAGCGAACTGCGAACTGCAATCCATGCAAATAGCGCAGGACAAGCTTTCTATTACAAACGAGTTGACAGAAGCCACAGAGGATTACCAAAGTGCCTTAAATGCCACAAAATTAATTTGGGATTCAGACGGAACAGGCGAATACACCTATAACGTATCCTACAATCTTTTGATGACTCCGTCAGCAGCCAATATGTATGATCCGTATCTGGTAACAGATGCCTCAGGCAGAATTGCCCTTACAACCGCTATGGCAAATGCGGCGGCAGCTGCCGGCATTGATCCTAAAGGCGGTACACAACAGTCAGAAGCCGGCAGACAAGGTTTTATTAACGCGTTAGTCAACGCAGGCGTTATAACCGGTTCAACAGGAAATACCGTATTGGATAATGCTTATTCAGAATCCGCAGGTGTCGGCGGTATACCGCTTGACAAAACAACCGCTTATGCAGTTTCTAATGAAACACTTGCAAATATTTTGTCTGATGACGCATATAACCTTGGGTTGCCTGATTACAGTGTTTCAATTGACCCGGAAAAAGACAATTATGGTATCGTAATAAATACATCTACATCACCTACAAGAGGCGAGGCGTTTGAAAATTTAACAATTGGTGACTTGTTAAATAACAACTATGTTTTAACATACGGCGGTAATGATAACGAAAACGTAGCGCCCGGAAGTACAGGATTTTCTGAATTTATGCAGCAGGTAATCGGTACCGGCGATTACGAGTCAAATACCGGCTCTATATTCGGTAAGATAGCTCATACATTAACAGATTTACTTGGTATATCAGAACCTAACTTACAGGCATTAGAATACGCTTATAACAAAATTATGATGTCTTACACTGAAGAACTCGCATACGATGCAGGTAAACCGGGTTCAACACCGGATGCTCGCAAAAGTGCGGTTAACAGTGCAAACAGATATAATACAGTTTGTTACACGCGTGATGACAACTTGAATAAAAAACAAAACGCGTATATTGCAGTTAACCTTTCAAACCTTGTAAGTTCATTCTTGACATATTATGCACAACAGGTTACATCAAGTGATTATTCAGCAGGTCGTCTGGATGAAAACTGCTACTATGTAACAGATGATATGACATATATGTATGAACTAGCGAACGCAAATGCGGTAACTGAAAAAGATTTGTTAATCACAGATTTTTATAACTCGTTATATAACAACATCTGTGCAAACGGATGGACAGCAGCTTATGGTGATTATCTTGAAGATGATAATTTCCTCCAAAATGCCTTGAAAAACGGTCAATTGTTCATATCTGTACTTGCGACAGACGGATATTATTATCAGGAAGTTTACAACGACAACGGATACCTTGTTGAAATTACTGATGATGACGCGATTGCACAGGCAGAACTTGAATTTGAAATCATCAAGAGCAAGCTCAATGCTAAAGAAGAAAAACTTGATATTGATATGAAGAATGTTGATATGGAAATTTCTTCACTCACAACAGAATACGATACGGTCAAGAACCTTATTTCTAAAAATATTGAAAAAGTATTCACAATGTTCCAATCATAACAAAAAACATATAGACCGGTGTGTAAAGCACTGATAACGCGGCAGGCAGTCAATTTGACTAACCTGCCTTTTAGTGTTTAAATAGCGGTATGAATTATATTTTTTACGGGTTGATAGTAATATCAATAATAACAGGAGCATTGAACGGGCGTCTGCAGGAGGTCGTAAACTCAATTTTGACGGGTGCGGAATTATCCGTTAAAGTAGCATTCTCTCTGATAGGAGTAATGGCGTTTTGGCTGGGGATGATGAAAATAGCCCAGGAGAGCGGACTCGTTGATTTTATCACCAAATTAATCAAACCTGTAACGAAGAGACTTTTTAAAGATATCCCGGAAAATTCGCCGGCTATCGGGGATATTGCGATGAGTTTTTCCGCAAACGCACTTGGGTTGACAAACGCTGCGACTCCTATCGGCATAAGGGCAATGGAGGAACTTCAAAAACACAATAAAGAAAAATCCACAGCATCAAACGCTATGTGTATGTTTTTGGCAATGAACACAGCCGGATTTCAGCTTATACCGGCAACAGCTATAGCGGTATTGATAGGTGCAGGCGCAAAAAATCCTACAGAAATCATCGCACCGACTCTTCTTGTGACAACAATAGCGTTTATTTCTGCAATAGTGCTTGCCAAAGTGTTTGAAAAATTCTGGGCACCTCAAAAAGAATCCGGAGGTGAATCATAATGTTTCAGGCAATAATGAATCTGCTCTCGCTTTGGGCGCTTCCTGTAATAATTCTTTTGATTTTGACTGTCGGACTGGCAAAAAAAGTTCCGTTATATGAAAGTTTTACAGACGGAGCAAAAGACGGATTTAAGGTAGCTGTGAATATTATCCCGTATCTTGTTGCAATAATTGTCGGGATATCAATGTTTAGAGCATCCGGTGCGATTGATATGATAGGACAGGCGCTTTCCGGTGTGCTTGCGGCTTTAAAAATCCCGCAGGAAGTATTGCCTGTAATGATAGTGAGACCGCTTTCGGGGTCAGCGGCACTTGGCGTATTTTCTGATATTGTGCATACTCTGGGACCTGACAGCTATGCCGCAAAGCTTGCAGCGGTAACGATTGGCAGCAGCGAAACAACCTTTTACGTTTTAGCTGTATATTTCGGTGCAATCGGGATATCAAAAATCCGTTATGCCTTAATTGTAGGTCTGCTTGCGGATATTATCGGAATTGCCGCAGCAGTTTTGGTGTGTCATAGCATGTTTTAGCTGCATCAGCCCAGCTCTGTGTAAATTCTTTATACTCATTCGGCACTACGGTTTTGATTAATACTGCGTAATTTATATCAATAAAATTAATCTTTTGAACGCGTTCAACGACAAATTCGTGCGCGCCGCAGTTGTGGCAATATTTTTCCTGCGGAACGACCTGACCGTTTTTAATCACGGATTGCAGCTTGACACCGCAGCAGGCGCAGCGGGTCAGATACCACTGATTTTCGATTAATTCACCGCAGTCAGGACAATATGTCACATCAGCATCAACCGGCACTTTTTCGTGACAGCAATCTTTACTTCCGAATAAAAACTCCATTAACATCATCATACTTTTCATTTAATGATGAAAAATAAAAAGTCAACAAAATTATTTATTCAACTGAAAAATATCAAAATTCAGCCTGAATGCGACAAAAAGCCATATTATATAAGGGATTTGCAGCAGACCGAGCAGTGCCGAAATTTTAAAAAATAATCCTGTCATGGCTATTACTGTGACCAGCAGAAAAAATAAATCAGCAAGCGCCAGTCCGATTTTTCTGTATTTAAAGAAAATCGGAGTCCAGATGAGATTTAAAATCAATTGCAAAAAGAAAAGCGGGATAGCAAAGAATTTTGCAATACTCATTGGCTGAAAATAAAAAATAACAAAAGAAATTCCCATTAAAATATACAAAAAAGTCCACACAGGACGAAAAATTTTTCTGTCAGGTGCGTATGAAGGTTTTACAATTTCATCATAAAAATCGAAGTTCATATCGTAATAGTAAACTTTAGGAGGCAAAATTTCATTCCGCTGACAGGTTATTTATTTGTAAAACAGTAATATTTTTAGTCAATTCCGCTCACCAAATCGGATAATTTTATATTCAAAGCTCGGGCTATACGGTGCAAAGTTACAATGGTAGGAGCTTTTTCAGCTCTTTCAATACTCCCGATAAAATTTCTTGCTGAATTTATTTTAAACGCTAGCTCCTCTTGAGAGATACCTTTTTTGAGCCTAAGTTCTCTTATATGTTTACCCAAATTTATAAGTAGTTGTGCTTTTGTCTCTACTTGACCCATGATACCTATTGTGGTACATTAATGTACAAGTTACTACCACCTATAGGTGTCATGGGGGAATAATATGAAAAAAGCTTTTACACTTGCAGAGGTTTTAATTACGCTGGGGATAATCGGTATAGTTGCAGCTATGACATTACCCACGCTAATTCAAGATTACAAAAAGAAAGTAGTAGAAACTCGTCTTGCGCATTTTTATACAGTAATAAATCAGGCTATTCGTCTTTCGGAAGCAGAAAACGGGGATAAAGCATACTGGTTTGAGAATGCTGGCGGTTGGAATGAAGATCGTACAGAAAATGCAAAACTTGTATGGATGCAAAAATACATATTACCATATATGAACGGGGTCAGATGTGTAATGCATGACGGTATGTACGCAGACTTACCGGTATGTTATCTGCCTAACGGAGGCGCATTTGCAAGTTATAATACATCAACAATAAACAGAGATTGGATATACTGGCCGGGTGATCCAATGAAATGTGCCCCTTCACTTCAAGATAATGTTGGCACGTGTTCATTTGCTTTTTACTACAATCCGCATTCTACACGCAATAACCCGTCAAATAACTCTTCAAAAAACTGTATAGAGCCTTGGAAGCTGGGGTGGGACGGAACTAAAGAAATGTTGTATCGTGAATGCCAGAATACATCAGAAAGCTATGACAGACCATGTGCCGCAATAATTCAATATCACGGCTGGAGAATCCCTGATGACTATCCGTATCAAGTCAGATATTAGGATTTTAATCGTTGCGGCACAGTCCGATTGGTTGCGGCGCAGCAAGTGACTGAGTAATTGAGCTGGCTGTCATTGCACATATAAATATAGTGAGGGCAAAGCGAACGCGTGCCCACCAAATTTGTCATTTTGTCGATTGAAAAGACTGCATACGTAATTCTGAGGGCTTTAGCCCGAAGAATCTCAATAAAAAAGAGATTCTTCACCCTCGAATTGCCATCGGGTTCAGAATGACGGGGTGTTAAAGACATTAGGACGATAGGACGTTAAGTCCGTTTCATTAATCTGTCATGCTGAACTTGGTTCAGCATCTTGCCACCGTTGAGACTGACGTGCATTTTTCACAATCTTAGACCCTGCGGAAAACCGGACATTTTTCACAAAGTCATAGATTTTGGAAAAAGTAGTCAAACAAGTTCAGGGTGACATATAAAGCCCCTCTCCTAATTTAGGAGAGGGGAAGGGGTGAGGTGCAAACATCATGTTTGCTGTCATCCTGAAAGCGTAGAAAATCCGTTTTTGTTAAAACGAGATTTTCTAGCTGTTCAGGATCTTACAGTATGGGAAACCAACGCAGGACTTAAAATGTGACAAGACCCTGAAACAAGTTCAGGGTGACAGATAAAGCCCCTCTCCTAATTTAGGAGAGGGGAAGGGGTGAGGTTTTCCCGTTGGGCAAGTATGCCCAACCTACAGTTCTTAATCACTTAATCACTTAATCACCTGATCACTTGATCACTTGATCACTTAGTCACTTAGTCACTTAATCACTTGATCACCTGATCACTTAAAGTATTAACGGACTTTGTTTTCTTCACCTTTGAGAAGACGTTTGATGTTTTCCCTGTGCAAATAAATAATATAAACCGCTCCGAGTGCACAATATCCAATGTATGCAGCAGGCGCATTCAGTCCCCACATAATAAACGGAGACAGAGCAAGCGCTATGATTGACCCGAGTGAAACATATTTTGATGTATAAGTTATCACACCCCAGATTGCCGCTATGATTAAGCCCGCAATCCAATTCAGGGCAAGGATTGTGCCGACACCGGAGGCAACCGATTTTCCGCCTGTGAATTTTAAAAATATTGACTTGCTGTGGCCTAAAATTACCGCTACAGCCGCCAATACCGGCAGTAACCCTATCCCGGCGAATGAAACGGTGAAAAGTTTTGCTAAAATAACAGGCAAAGCACCTTTGAGTGCATCAAGCAGCATTACGATAAAAAACCATTTTTTACCCATAACACGCTTGACATTTGTCGCGCCGGTTGACCCGGAACCGATTGTTCTGATGTCTTGTCCGGTAAATAATTTGACAATGATATATCCTGTCGGGATTGAACCTATTAAATATGCCGCAATTATTACTATCAATATTTCTATAACTGTTTTTTCCATCTCTTCCCCTTTTTTTCCGGTAAATTTAAAATGAACAATTCTTTCCGGATTTCGTTTTATTATTATAACACAAAGCCACTATACAGGCAATTTGTTTAATGCTAAAATGTATTTATCGGTAGCTACAAAAGGTTAAGCAGTTTGATAAAAAAAATTCTGTCCTTAATTATCACATTCACGCTGTTAGCGGCGCCATTGACTGCCGCGCAGGATGTGCAGTATGATTTCAGCGACGAAGCACAGATAAAGTTTAACCAGAACGCAGATATTTATAAACCGATAAATACAAATTTTCAGGAAAACTCAACGCCCGTTACAGAAGAACACAAGTTTAAACGGGTAAAAGAAAAGAAAAAACATCAAGAACAATCCCAGATTGAAGAAATTCATCTTGAAACACCCGCTGAACTTCCGAAAATTGAAGTTCCGAAATACGACCCGAAAGCTAAACTGCTAGGCAAAGTTGTTTACGTCCCGCAGGGCACGGTTCTTAATGTCCAGCTCCAGTCAGGAATAAGTTCGGGCAGTTTAGACGAAAACGACAGGCTGACCGCGGTATTACCGGAAAATTGGGTTTACAACGGGAACCTCATTGCACCTGCCGGCAGTCTTGTGTACGGCACTGCTATTGATGCGACGCCTGCCGGATATGCTTACGGAAGCGGCGCTATGGAGCTTGTGTTTGATAAAATTATGACCCCTGACGGTCAGGTTTATAACATTAACGCCGAAAAAATACGGCTGGAAGCGGATAGCAGCCGCGGCAAAAATATGACAAGAGATGTTCTGGTAGGTGCCGGCATAGGTCTTCTGGCAGGGTTATTGATGACAGCACTCGGCGGAGGATATTACGGCGGTGATAATGATTATGCCCAGGCAATGCTTATATATGGCGCCGCAGGCGCCGCAGGCGGAGGCATAAAAGGAATTGCTTCCCGCGGGGAGAATGTTTCCATAGCTCCGGATACGGTTTTGCAGCTTAAACTTCTTGAACCGCTCGAGGTTATCCCCCAAAACGTTGATACACAATTGCCTAATCAGTTTTAATATGTTAAAATTTATGCAAATAAAGGATGTTTTTTATGAATAAAAGGTTAATTACTTTAGGGTTGATAATTCTGGCAGTGTCGTTGGTTCTGGCTTTTGTCGTTTCGCTCGCCAGAAAAATTAAAATCGACGACTTTCACCCTGCTGCTGTAATTTTTGTTGTGGATTCTTCTGCCTCAAACCAGTCTAAGCTGCCGGAGCAGAAAAAAACTCTTCGACAAATCTGCAATATTTTAGACCCTGAAGATCAGGTTAAAATTATCAAAGTGTCAGAAGATTCATATCTGATTTATGAAGGCACCCCGCACAACGGGAGCGGAATTACAAAAGCTATGGATGCTTTTACGGAGTTTGACCCGAACGATTACGGCACCGCTTACGGCGTGGGGCTTAAAAAAGCCATGAATCACGCGCTCACTATGTACGGAGAAGGCTACATCCCCGCGGTTGTGGTCATAGGTGATTTGGAAAATGAGGGCGCTGTGGATAAACAAATTAACTGGGATACTTTAGCGCAAAATGTTGCTAATGTTAAAGCACAGGCTCCTGAATTGGCTATGATGTTTTTGTATGCCCATCCGGAAAAACTGGATAAGGTGAAAGAGCTGCTTTCTCCTGTTCTCGGCGAAACTAAACTTGTTATTTCGCCAGAACAAACTATAGACAAATCAATCAGAAAATTTCTCCACGCAATCGGAAGATAACAGAAAGAGGTAATATAAAATGACAATCGTAATTTCATCTTCTAAAAATGAAAAAATTTTTATTGATAAAGATATGATTAATATCGGCACCAACCCGAACTGTGATTTCCAGCTGGATTTGGATTTTGACCTGCTGATTACGGTTCAGTATGTCAAAGCTGAAAATAAATGTATTGTTATGAATACATTCCACAGCGATAAAATATTCTTTAAAGGCGAAACTTTCGGCAAAATAGAAGTCGGCAATATCTGCAAACTTTTGACGGCGGATTCATCAGAGTTTATCAGCATAAGAGTTTTGTCAGAAGAAAACGATTCTCCAAGAAAAACTATCAAAGCTATCGGGGAAGAAGATTTTACAGAAAACGATATTAAACGCCTCTACGGAAGTGATTCCGATCCGATTACACGCGTAAAAATCGAAAAGCAAAAAGAAGATATCGAAAGCGCCCGCGTTGCTATTATTAAGCAGGCCGGCTATACGATTACTGATTTGAAACATAAATTGTCATCCAATTTTAAAACAAGTTTATTTCTGCACATTGCAATGTTTTTCGGTGCAGTAATGTGTGCTTTCGGATTGTCTAATTATTTGATGGGATTGTCCATTGCAGATTCTGCCAATTATATGCACCTTCCGACAAACATTAAAATCTGGTTTGTATATTCAATACTTGTTTACGGAATTTGCCTGCTGATGAAACAGGGCGTATATCAGTCTCTGGTTAACAAATCAGTCAGAGACGTTCTGCCGACATCACGTTTTGCGGAAACTTTCTTCATCGGATTTGCAACACTTTTAATGCTCGGTGTTTATGCGATTAACCTTGTTTATTTTATGAATGTTAAAGACTTTGTGGTATTTGCAATATTTATTTCACTGTTCTTTGCCGGTTTAACTGCCGGACTTGCAGTGGGCTGCGGGTATTTTAAATACAGCGGCAACGCGCTTTCTTTGAGCCTTAACAAACATGAATACAGAGAAGATTTTGAAGCTGTTTTGAAAGCATACAGACAGTGGATTGAAAGATATGTTAACAATCTCGGCAAAACCAAAATTCAGTATATAAAAGATAAATTATTCAATTTGCAGATAAAATCGGTATTTGAAATTATAATCGGGCTTTTGACAGCACCGTTTCTGGCTTATGGTGTATCAAACACTCTTGCAATGTGTTTTCCGGAAGCTGCCGGATGGGTCAGAATTTCCGGCTTGAGAATAAGCCCTGTATTTTTGGTTCTGGCAACATTTTTGATTATTTTTGCGTTCTTTTCATTTGTAAGTGCATTCACCAGCACAAAGAAAATTCAAGCCTCGGAAGTTATCAAGCAGGACGGGTTCAGTGATTTTATGCACCACGGGGTTGATATTTACGGGCTTGAGGGCGTGAGAAAAATCAATTCAGATAAAGTTCGCGCGTTTGTGATTGCATGTTCAATTATTTTCATTGAATTTTCAATGAACGTGTCATACTTTATGACCGAAATCGGCGGAGATTTGTCAGGAATTTTCCTGAGCTTAATTGCTGCGCTTGTTCCGACAGCTCTCCTGATTGCGGAAACGCTTATGCTCAGCCAGACACGTTTTGAAATTTATGCTTGTGATGAACTGATTTCTAAAATTGATAAAGATTAATCATGAATATTTTAAAATTTATTTCATTAACAACATTAATTGTGATAATAACAGCCGCGGTAATTTTGACAAAACCGGTCATGCACAAACCAGCGGTGCTGGAAGATGCCGCGTTTACTTTAGCTTCTCTTGAAAAGAAAACTCCGGTCAAAGAAGTCAAAACGGATTTTCCTTCCTCCCTGCCGCCTGCGCAAAAGACAGTTGTCCAAAAGCCTGCGCCCGTGGTGAAAAGGATTGTCAGAATTGTGAAACAGGAGGTTCCGGCACCCACACAAACTGTCACCGTAAAGCAACACCCCGTTCAGCAAAAACCGCAGCCAGTCAAGACTGTAACAACTGAAAAAACAGAAGTTAAACTTCCTGTCAAAATACTTGAGACTGCAAATGAACCTGTCGAAATTGAAAAACCGGTTAAACTCGAAGTTGAAAAGCCCGTCAAAGTTGTTACAACACCTGTAAACACCGCACCGCTCACTGAAAAAGAAGAAATCATTGCCTGGAACAAATGGAGGAGTGATTTGCAAAACAAGGTTATGCGGGATGCCAAAATAAATGCGCCCGTCGGAACGACTTTTTATTTTTCCTGCACGGTTGATAAGTTCGGTAATATTTCCAACATAAACACCTGGTCTGATAACGACTACTACACGCCGCTTGCCAAACGGGTCATAAAACCGGTTCTGAGCAGCTATCAAAACCAGCCGATACTGAAATTCCCGGCGCGTACACAGCGTACTATTACCAATGTTAACGGCTCTTTTACAATGGCGTTTACTGACCGCTACTCAACTCCTGCGGACTATTCCGATTATGAAAGGATAAAATAAATGACAAAAAATAAAATTTTTGCAGTTTTAATAATCTTAGCACTAATCTTTGTGACAGCTGCGGCAGTTCACACAAAGCCGGAATTGCACAAAACTTTTGAAATTCAGATTTTGAAATTTATAAAGGCTGACAACTGATGTACAAATGCACTGACTGCGGAAAAATTACAAAAGACAAACCTCAATATTGCGACTGCGGGAACAATATTTTTGAAGAAGTTGATGCCCCGCAGACCGGCGCCCCAAGCCGCAGAGATTACGGTCTGCATTCCGGTAAGAATAATTTTTCTCTGCCGGCAGATTTTGACCGGCTGTCAGTTGCGATTTTTGTTATTTGTTTAATCTTAGCGGTAATTCCGTGGTTTTTCGTCCTCAGACCTTTGCCGAAAAACGAAACAAAGCATTCAGTAAAACCGGTTGAAGTCAAAAAAAGTCTGCCTGATTTTGAAAGTTTGTGGGACGACACTCCAATTGCACAGCCAACACCTGCGGCAGAAAATATTGAGCTCCAAACAGTTGAACAGCCGCAGACAATTATTGAATACGTTACCCAGATAGTTCAGGTGCCGCGCCGCGAGCCGAAAGTCACACCGCCTGCCCCAAAACCTCAATCACAGACTGCCTCACAGCCTAAAAAAGAGGAAGTGAAGCAGCAGCCAAAGCCTAAAACACAAACTCAAAATAAGCCGCAAACTAAAGATAAACCGGATGTCATTAACCGTATTGAACAAAAGTTAGCGCAAAATTCTGCCCCGTCACAAAAAACTGAAAATCAACAAAAAAGCACTGTAGCAAAACCACAGCCAAAACCTCAAACACCAAAGCCAACGGCTGAAGAATTAGCTGCCTTAAATCAATACCGAAATAATCTCCGGATGATTTTACTTTCAAAATTAAATGTCCAAAGTATCATCGGAGAAGGGGAATGCGATATTGAATTTGCCATAGACCGCTCCGGAAAGCTTATTAACCGGAATTTTTCCAAGCAGTCATCCAACAAAACCCTCAATGATGCTGTTTATTACATGCTGATGAGTGTTCCTGTGTATCAGCCGCCGCCAAAAGCTTACAAAGGCGAGATGATACGTCTGCATTTTTACATCAATAACGGTTACTACGAAATAAGCTTTAAATAAATAGAAAAGCCGGTGAAGAAATTATACCGGCTTTTTTGTTGTTATATTAGTTGTTATTAACTTTATATTCCAATAACATCTCAAGATGTTTGGGAAATTTAGGCGGAAATTTATCAAACGGGGCAGTGTCTTTGATTATATCAAGAATTTCATTGTCAATATTCTCTTTGCCTGAAGCATGTTGAAGTTCACATTTGACAATTTCTCCGTCAGAATTTATATTGAGATATATTTTGACAGGGGTTTCTGGTTTGGCGGAAAGATTTTTATTCAATCTTCTTGTCAATTGCAGGCTGATATCGGACATATAGGCTCTATCTGTATACAAAGAGCCGTACGGCATAAATTGAACAAAGTCATTGCTTGCGCCGTCATAAATTTGGATATATTTCAACCGTCCTGACGGATAGTCATAGATGGCATCACTTTTGGGATTGGAAAGTTTTTCCACTGATACTGCCGTCAAATCATTTGTCTTTTTGTTATAAAGCAGCTCTGCGTAACGATATTGGACGTAATAATAATTTGGATTTTGGTATTTATTTTGTTTGTTTGGGATTAAATTTTCATTGTACGTATCAGAAATTTTTCTGGTATCAATTCGTATTCTGGGAATAAGATTTTTGAAGACTTTTTCACTTGCCAGATTAACAAAATTATATCCGCCGCTATCCTGTTCTGTCAGCTGATAAGGGACGATAAAATCTTTTGCGTTAACCTGAGAAGCTCCCAGTAAAATTCCGCACAACGCGGTCAATAATATTTTTTTCATATCTCAGACTTATCCTATAAATTTAACTATAAAAATTATACCATACGTTTTTTTTAACTGACATCATTCAGATACTTTATTATTTCTTGAAGCCTTAATGCAGTGTAGCTGCCGGCTGATTGCTGACAGCAGAAAACGGCACAGCATTGTCGTGTATATTGCTTTTTATTCAGCCGGCATTGCAAAAGTTTAGTGTCCGTCTGGAGCTGCCTCTTTTTTTGCTGCATCCGCTAATTTTTCAGCAGAATAATCCGCCGTACCTGGGAATTCATTTTGTCCTGTTGTTACTTTTGTTATCCAGTATTGAACTTTCGGGATAACAGTTGACAGGAATATTGCAGATATTGCAAACCCTGTGCCCCAGTTAAACATATTGAATGCAAAGTTTTTGTAGTTAACTTTTTTCAGTAATTTTTCTGTTATATCAACGCCGGCTTCTTTTGCTTCCTGGACAACGTGTTTTGCATAATGGTAAACATCTTCTTTCAGAGTTTCAAGGTGCTTGTTGTTTACGTAAGCAAACGGGTCGCAGTGAGCCCCGCCTGTTTCTATATTGTATATGTTGTCTATAAATTCAGGTGAATTTAAGACCCCGCCGCGGAAGATATCTTTTACCTGAGTTTTTGTCAAGATGTCAACACCCTCAAGCGGCGGCTGTAATTTTGACATCTTTCTTGCTATTTCTTCATACTTTCCGGCATCCGCAGGGAAGTCTGCTTTTACAGTCTCTATAAAATCGTCAAGATGAATTATGCCGTGTTTGAACTTTCTGGACATTGAATCAGAAATCAAATGTGAACGGTGGCTGTCACCGTATATAAGTTCAGCAAATTTTTCAGGCTTCATTTTGCCGCCGTTTTCTTTCAAATATTCCATCATCACATCGTGGATTTGTTTTGCTGCAACCGGATTTAATCTCGTTTTTCGTCCGCCCTGCTCAATCATGTTCATCCATCTGTTCATATTCGGCATATTGAACATGTAGAAATATATTGATGACAAATCACGCCACAAAACCTCGGTTCTTTCGTGGTTGTTTCTTGAACTTATGGCACGACCTCCTGCAATACCCACGTCTGTTGATAAAAGCTGATATGTCGGATTGTTTTCAAAGTTATGCGCAAGCGCAAGCATTGTCTGGACTCCGTTTCCTTCAAACGTTAACTCATTATCTTTGTTGTTTATTTTGTCAATATAATTTTTTAATCTTACTCGTGAATTTTCAAAAACATATTTTCTCGGATTTTCTTTCATCTCTTCCATATGTTTTTCGTGGATTTGTGCGGTGATATGCTGGTTAATCTTAGGCACAACAAAACCGACAAGCGCGTTTGCCAGCAAGATACTTGCGCCGACTTTCATGCACTTAAAGACCCCCAGAGTTTTGTCCGTAAATTTCGGGTATTTCATTATAAAGTTTCTGAGCGGATTTCTTACCTTATCCTTACCCACATCAAACGCTGCTGTCGGAAGTTTTAAAATCATTTTTCCGAAATAGTCGTTCATTGCATTAAAGCCTTTTACTCCTCCAAACCAGAATAAGGCGCCGACTGTCTCTTCCGTACCGCGTTCTCTGGCTTCTTCATAGCCGCCTCTTTTATATGCCTGAATTGTTCTTCCTCCGGTTACAAAAGCTTCTAGCAAAATCAACGGCGCCATTGTATGGCTTGCTAACCCGCGGACAAATCTGCGAGGAATTGCATACTGTCTTATCGTTTGAGGATTTTTGTTAATCAGGGTCGGTTGTATTGTATTCGGCATGTTTTAATTCTTTTCCACACATATCACAGTTCATTTAATACCGGTGAATATAAAAATTTGCCTGTGCAAAGTTTTATATTTTGATAAAATCTCTGTTTTTACTTGATATTTCAGGCTTTTAAGCTTTGTAAATCTTGCTTAACATTATTTCCGTTTTATAGTGTAGCACAGATATCAATTAAGAATTGTTAAATTTTCCGTTAAAATAGCAATAGTTTTTTTTACGTGTTTTATGTATCATATAGAAGAAAGAAGATGTAATTATGGTAGTTAAATCTGTAAATTATCAAACCTTAAACAGCGGCTCTGCATATAATAATTTTAAACAAAGAATTAATACAACAAATCAACAAGAATTTTCCGCATCAGAGCATAAAACAGAAGAAGATAATGTCAAAGCCGGCGCCTTTTTAGGGTCAGCCCTCGGGGTTGCGGCAACCACGGCTGTAATCGCCAAAAAACAGGGTTACTCCCTTAACCCCATGCGGCTTTTTATGACTAAAGCCAAAAACTGGGCTATATTCAATATTAATAAGGACAAAAAAGTTAAATATGAAACCGGTGAAATTCTTGCACTGGGTGCTTCATCAGTAGCCGGAGGTTTTATAGGCGGAACAATAACCGATGACAAAAAGAATATTAAAGCTAAAGCTCGTGAAAGCTTAAATCAGCTTGTCGGTAATATTCTAATACCAATAGGGGCTATAGGCGGCACAGGACTGGTTTATTCCGATATGAAGCTAAAATCAGGCAAAAGTATTCAAAAAATTGTTACAAATGCCATGCCGCAGCTGAACGGTACAAACAAAGCAGTCAAAGTCATCAACGGAATGATTAAAGCAATCCCGACCCTTGCAGTGACAGCAGCTGCTCTGGGTACAGGAATTGTCGCCGGTAACAAAGTTTCAAACTTTATCAACGAAAAAATTTATAAAAAAGAAATTGACCGTGATATCAAAGCAACCGATTTTGCACCGCACCTTGATGATGTATGTCTTGCCGCATCTATTATGGCACCAAAATCTACCTTCTGGGCAGGTGTTGCAAGATTAGTGCCTGTAGTGCTTACAGTTCCGGGTTACGAAGCCGGAAGTGCTGCAGAAAAACCGGTTACAAAATAGTATCGTTATTTCAATTTTACACAGGCTGAGCCGCTGACACATCCGGCAAAAATTGGAAGTTATATAAAAGTTTCAACCAAATAATATGTCATCCCGAATTTATTTCGGGATCTTACGGTTGGAAACAGTTGCTTCAAGTTGGTAAGACCCTGAAACAAGTTCAGGGTGACAATTTTAGCCATTATTAGTGGAATTTGTTATATAAGTCTCTCAAAATTAGTCTGCGCCGCCAGCGAAGTCTTATGACAACTTAAATATCAGGATTAGTCGGGGTGTCTCTGAATTTGCTTATCTCTTCAAAGTAGCTTTCAAGCGCGATATAACCTTTGTAAATCTCGTTTGAAATGTTGGCATATCTGTTTGCGTCAAGGAATTTTAATTCCTTTGTGCGGATATCCAAAATAGCATCAGCATCGGCGCGTAATTTTTCGTCAGGGGAAGCTGCCCATTTTTGTAAAAGAGCAATTTCTTCATACATTTGTTTTACTGTGGTGTATTCAAGTGTATTAAAATCGTATTTTTGAAGAAGAGCCTTTTCCGCATTGGTAATTCTGCTCATCACTGCCTGGAATTTGAAAACACGTTTGATGACAATATAGTTGTCAGCCGCTTTTTTGTGAGAAAACGGGACATTGTTCTTGGCAAGAAGCGCTGCGTATGACCTTGATGTAAATACTGCATCTTCACGCGAAAAAGCACTTCTGGAAGTTAAATCGAAATCTGATCTTTTTTCAATTATGTCATCTAACATCTTTTCCCCTCCGAACTATATCTTAAATAAATAATAAAATAATCATGCATTTTTGTCATGCATGATTGACAACTTTTTTACATAAATTAAAAAAAGAGCCAATCCTTTATCGGAGAGGCTCTTTTTTGTTTGTTAATTATGAATTAATTTTCAAGCTGCTGCATAATTTCAAAAGGTTTTTCAGCAACTTTCATGGTTTCTTCATCAATAATTCCTCTTTTTAATTCCGTGAAAGTAGCTTTTTTAGAATTAAACATTTTTTTGAGGAATTCATAAGACACTTTTGGATCGCATTTGTCACCACAAGTGAATAAATCAACGGCGGCATAACCCAATTCCGGCCATGTATGTATTGCAAGATGGCTTTCAGAGATAATTACAACTCCCGAAACGCCATACGGGTTAAACATATGAAAACATTTTTGAACAATTGTTGCTCCGCATTCTAAGGCTGCGTCTACCATATATTTTTCAACCTTGTCCAGGCTGTTTAATGTGTTGGGGTCGCATTCGAAAAATTCTGCTAATACATGTTGTCCCAAGTGGATTTCCTTTTTACCGTTTTCTTTAAACGCTGTAAATGGTGATGTTATTGCCAATTCATGTGCCTCCTTTTATAAGTTCTACTTACTACATTGTTATACTTACGCTATAACATATTACAATAAACAATGAAAAATTTGTAAAATTTACACTTAAAATTTTATTTTTTTTATTTTCCGCACTGCCTCTAAAGCTATAAACCGCAACAGGTTTGCATTTTGCACCGGTTATGTTTATTAAGTTTTATTAACCATGTAGTATTTCAGATGCAGTTAAAAGAAATTTGTTGCATATAAAATTGAGCTATTATAAAATTAACTTATGAATAAGATATTAGTAATAGATGATGATGCGGCAATAAATGAGCTAATCAAGGTAAACCTTGAACTTGCGGGATATAAAGTAATACAGGCATTTGACGGCACAAAGGGATTTGCGCTGTGTAAACAGGAACTTCCTTCTTGCGTGGTATTGGACGTGATGATGCCGGAAGTTGACGGTTTCACGGTTGCGCAATGGATAAGAAAGAATGACGAAACCGCAGAAATTCCGATATTGATGCTGACAGCGCTTTCGCAGGTGAGCGACAAGGTGAACGGGTTTAATATCGGGGTGGATGATTATCTGGTCAAGCCTTTTGAAATGGAAGAATTGCAGGTAAGGGTTCGTGCGCTGTTAAAAAGAACCCGTCAAATCCCAAAATCTGCCTCAACCCGTGAGCTTCTCACACTTGGAGAAATGACTCTGCTGCCTGAGAGCTACAGCGTGAAAATTAATGACAAAATCGCAAAGCTTACTCCGATAGAATTTGATATTTTCAATCTGTTGTTTCAAAATCACGGCAATATGGTAACTTCTGCCAAAATTCTGAAAGACATCTGGGGCTATGCGCCTGACGATGACATTGAAACCATACGCGTCCACATAAGACATTTGCGCACAAAGCTCGACAAAATTTCAGACGGCAAAAAATATATTGAAACAATATACGGCGGCGGCTACAAGCTTGTTATATAGCAGCTGCGAGTTTTTTTGAATTTTTTATTAAACGTGTCTTTCTGTCGGGTTTAAAAGCAGTCCGGCGATTTTGTCAGCGCCTTCATATCCACGGGCAAGAACAATTTCAGCTGCCATTTTTCTGTCATAATCAACAAACTTGTGATTGATTGAGAACCCGCCGTTATTAAAATCTGCAATAACATAGCAGGCGTCAGGAACTTCTGTCATAGGCCTGCCTACACTTCCGACATTTACAACGGTTTGTTTTGTTGAAGTCTGATACCCGCACGGCTGGTGGGTATGTCCGCAGAAAATTAAATCCGCATCTGTATCTTTTATCATTTCTTCAACTTCGTTAACCGGCATGTCAGGGAATATATTTTCGTTATTTTTTCTCGGAGAACCGTGCACAAGCAGAACTTTTACACCTTCTATCTCTAATTCTGTCTGCGGCGGAAGTGTTTTCAAATATTCTTTTTTATCGGCCGGCAGAATTTTTACGTCATCTCTGAGCGCATTTGCCATCATAGGATACATTTTTTTTACGTCCTCATAGGTTTGCTCTGTGTATTCGGCAATTAGTTTATCTGTATTACCCTGAATAACAGTCCAGTCTGTTTGTTTTCTTACAAAATCAATCACAAGACCGGGCTGCGGACCTGCCATAGCAAGGTCGCCGAGGCAGAATATTTTGTCACAGTGCTCTTGTTTAATATCTTTCATAACAGCTTCCAGAGCCTGATAATTTGCGTGGATGTCAGAGATAACCGCTATTTTCATAAAACTTACTCCCTTATAATTTTGTTGTGCTACAATAATTTTATGATAAACAGAAGAAAAACAAAAGAGATTTCTATAGGCAATGTAAAAATAGGCAACAACGCCCCGATTAGCGTGCAATCCATGTGCAACACAGACACACGTGACATTGAAGCTACGATGTCTCAGATATCAGAACTCGCAGAACACGGATGCGAACTTGTGAGGCTTGCCGTCCTCAACAAAGACGCGGCAGAAGCGGTTAAAGAGCTCGTAAAACGTTCGCCGGTGCCGTTGATTGCGGATATTCATTTTGACTACAGGCTTGCAATTCAGTGTATAAATAACGGAATAAGCGCACTAAGGCTTAACCCGGGTAATATCGGCAGGCGGGAAAATGTAGAAAAGGTCGTTACACTTGCCAAACAGCAAAAAACGCCTATCCGCATCGGAGTTAACGCCGGTTCGTTAGAAAAAGAACTATTAGAAGAAAATATTCCGCTGTCTGAAAAGATGGTTAAAAGTGCTTTAAAACATATCAAAATCCTTGAGGATTTGGATTTTGACCTGATAAAAGTTTCACTGAAATCTTCTGACGTTTTAACAACTATAGAGGCTTACCGCGCGATGTCACAGAAGATTGACTACCCTCTTCATCTCGGAGTCACGGAAGCGGGCACTCTCAAAGGCGGTTTGATAAAATCATCCGTCGGACTCGGCACCCTTCTTGCTGAAGGTATCGGGGATACAATAAGAGTTTCACTCACAGAAAATCCGGTTGAAGAAGTTGATGCAGGGTTCCAAATTTTAAAATCCTTGGGTCTTAGAGAGCGCGGAGTTAATTTTGTTTCATGTCCGACCTGCGGCAGGACGCAGATTGATTTAATTTCGCTCGCTAAAAAAGTTGAAGAAAAGTTTAAAAATCTGGATTTGCCAATTACAATCGCAACAATGGGCTGCGCCGTGAACGGTCCCGGGGAAGCACGTCATGCAGACTTTGGGATTGCCGGCGGAATAAAAGAAGGATATGTTTTTAAAAAAGGCGAAATTATCGCGAAGGTTCCGGAAGAACAATTGCTCGAAAAATTGGAAGAAATTATAATAAAATCCTACAAATAATCCATGTATAATCTTTGTAAAGAATTTATAATGTTTTTGTAGATGTCCTTAAATAGTATTATAATTAGTTGAAACAGAGGTGTACATGAAAAGTAAATTATTTGTAATTGGAATGCTGGCAATGCTTGCTGCACCTGCTTATGCAGTTATTACCACGGAACAGGCATCTTCTATGGACGAGCTCCAAAAGCAAGGTTATTCCGTCCTGACCGCAGATTCCGTGCAATCCAGCAAGGCGCGTGCTACCGGTATGGAATACACAACCTCGGTCAGAGAGCGTTATGACAGTTCGCCTGCTATTGTAAGATGGATTAGAAACGCATTTATTTACATTGATCCTGCCTATGATGACGGCAAATCAATGCACCACGATATTAAATATGGTCCGTCTTTTGAAGATTTATAATAAACTTTTAATATCTCTGTTTTTAATATCAATAATCACCGCATCGTTTGCTCCGGCATTAGCATTCCAGACCGGACGCATAGAGATGGATGATATATTTGTGGACTATTCAAAATTAGACAGAAGTTCCATTGAAGCAGAGGCAGAATACCTCTTCTACAACGGAGAAACCGCGGAAAGCAAGGAGGACAGATTAAAATTTTTCGATTTAGCAATGGGCAAATATCAGCTCCTGACTAAAATAGATCCGTCTCAAATTTATCCGTGCGTGCAGCTCGGGAGAATTTACGACGAAAAGAAAGTAGACAGGATGGCTAAGGAATATTTCTACAGGGCAACAAATTTGAATTCTCGTGACCCTTATGCAAATTTCTACTTCGGAGAATTCTTTTACAAAAGAAATAACTATAAAAGGGCATTAAATTATTACCTGATATCTTATAATAATGGATATAACAACAGTTATGATCTCAATTTGAAATTAGGTAAAACTTACGAAAAACTTGCAGACCTGATTAAGGCGCGTGAATTCTATGAAGCATCTTTGAAAATGTATCCGGAAAACACCGAACTGCAAGAAAAAATTAACCAAATAAATTCGCTAAACTACGAAAACTCTGAATATTATTATTTCATTCGGGAGTAAGCAATGAAAAAAATTATACTAAGCATATTTTTATTACTAATGACAACAGCAAACGCATTTGCTGCCGACGTTGTCAATGCTTACGCCCCGTATATAATGACAAAAAATGAAATCTTGTTTGCACAATCAAACAGAACAATATCAAAAATAGACCCCAGCATTCAAAGTAACACAACAGGAACATATTTCCCTGGGGTCAGAGGCGCAAACCAGCTTGTAATATACACACCTGCATACGGAGAACGCACAAACACCAACGAATACGGCACTGAAGCCATTGTCGAAGGCAATACCGTTAAATCCATAAGCGGCGCGGATTCTTATATCCCAAAAAACGGTTTTGTAATAAGCGGTCACGGTTCAGCACAAAATTGGATTAATAGAAACATTACAGTCGGTACAAAAGTTTATATTGATTTACCTAATATGACACTCAATACATACCTCACCTCTGAAAGCTACCTTTTTGAAGCCGAAGAAAAAATAAAAGAAGCGACGGAAATGGTAGAGTTTTACAAACGCTACAGAAACGATTACAAAAGCAAAGTACCGTCAGAATACATCACAGAAGCAACAGAATATCTCAAACTTGCAAAACATTTTCCTGCAAAAATTGACAATTTTTCAAAAAAAGCAATTGAATCCGCCAACATGGCAATAAGAACAGCTCTCCCCTACAGCCAATATGAGACAAAAGCTGTCTGGCTCAGACCGGTTGAAAAAAAACGCGACGATATAGAAGCAACTCTTGACAAACTCAAACTTGCCGGGATTAACACGATATTTCTTGAAACATACTTTCACGGGCGGACAATTTACCCGAGTGATGTAATGGCATCTTACGGGTTTGTAAAACAGCGTGAAAACTTTGTAGGTTTTGACCCGCTGCAAATATGGATTAGAGAAGCCCACAAGCGCGGCATGAAACTGCACATCTGGTTTGAAACTTTTTACGTCGGAAATGCTTACCCGTATTCCAATGCCAAAAATATTCTTGCAGTACACCCTGAATGGGCAAATAAAAACAAAAAATTTGCGGACTACAACGCCCCGACGCAATCTGTTGCGGAACACAACGGGTATTTCTTAGATCCGGCCAACCCGGCGGTGCAGGAATTTCTGATGAGTTTGATTACGGAAATAATACAGGAATATAAACCGGACGGAATTAACCTTGATTACATCAGATACCCGCAGGCTGTCGCAAAAAATGACACTTACAGCTGGGGTTACTCATCTTTTGCAAGAAAAGACTTTGCTGCACTCCACGGTGTTGATCCCGTAAATTTGAAAATGGATGATCCGCTCTGGCAGGTTTGGTGCGCATACCGCAGTGAAAAAGTTACCAATATGGTCAGAAAAGTCGGAACACTTTGCAATAAGAAAAAAGTTTACATCAGTACTGTCATTTTCCCGAACAGAACTTACGCTTACGAAAATAAACTTCAGGATTGGCGCGTATGGTCGCTTCGCGGCTATGTAAACGGTTTTACACCGCTTTTATTGACCTGTGATTCCACAGTTGCCAATTCTATGGTCAGAGAAATCGTTAACTCAAAATCCGCCGGCACTGACCTCATCGCAGGACTTTTTGTCAGCTTTATGCACGGCACGGAAGAAGATATGATTAGACAAATCTATGAAATCAGAAAATTAGGTTTGAAAGGGATATCATTCTTTGATTACGCACACTTTACGCAGAAGTATATTGATGTGCTTGCCATGAGTGCATTCAACCCGAAACCGCCTGTCAAGAAAACCCCTACACCTGACTTTAAAGCTATGTGGACAGCACACGAAAAACCAGCTCAAATTTTGACCCCGCAAGGTCAGCAAGAAGCCATAAAAACACCTCAGGAAGATAAAAAATCAGGTGCTGATAAAGAGAAAAAACAACGCAAAAGTTTCTGGAAATTCTGGAAAAGATAAACCTGCCGTTTGTATAAAAACGGAATATGATGCCGCGCTCAATATAGACTTGTTACAATTCATAGTGAACAGGTCACTTTTTTCATGTTCGTGATAAAATAAACGTAAAAATAAAAGTTTTTTAAGGAGAAGCTATGGAAAATTTGAGAGATAAATACGAAGTCGTAATAGGTTTGGAAGTTCACGCACAATTGAAAACCAAATCAAAAATATTTGCACCGGACGGAACAGAGTTCGGGAAAGAACCTAATACCCAGACAAGCCCTATCACTTTAGGAATGCCGGGTGTTTTGCCGGTTTTGAACAAAGAAGCCGTTAATATGGGTATTCTGACAGGTTTGGCGCTCAACTGTGAAATTCCGGAGCGCTGCAAATTCGACAGAAAACAGTATTTTTATCCTGACCTTCCGAAAGGATATCAAATTTCCCAGTATGATGAACCGATTTGCGTAAACGGTTATCTGGATATCAAAGGCAAAAGAATCGGTATCACCCGCGCACATTTGGAAGAAGATGCAGGAAAACTTGTTCACGCAGGCGCTGACGGACTTGCAGGCTCAAGTTATTCACTCGTTGACCTCAACCGTGCAGGCACACCGCTTTTGGAAATCGTTTCCGAACCTGATATGAGAAGTTCGGATGAAGCAAGAGCTTATATGGAAGAATTAAGAAACATCGTCCGCTACATCGGAGTTTGCGACGGTAACCTCGAAGAAGGTTCAATGAGATGTGATGCAAATATTTCCATAATGCCGAAAGGTTCAAAAGAGTTCGGCACCCGTGCGGAAATTAAAAACGTAAACAGTTTCTCCGCTCTCCAGCGAGCTATTGAATACGAAATCGACAGACAAATCGAAATTGTCGAAGAAGGCGGCAAAGTTGTTCAGGAAACAAGATTGTGGGATGATAACAGCCGTGAAACACGTTCTATGAGAGGTAAAGAAGATGCTCACGATTACAGATACTTCCCGGAACCTGACTTGATGCCTCTTCAAATTTCCCGCGAATGGGTTCAGGAAATAAGAGACAAAATGCCGGAGCTTCCGTCTCAAAAACGTGCCAGATACCAGAGTATCGGTTTGAGCGAATATGACGCTTCAGTTATTGTAGAACAAATGGGGCTGGCTCTCTTCTTTGACAAAGTTCTTGAACTCGGCGGAAACGCTAAAATCGCTGTTAACTTTATTATGGGTGAAATCGCTGCCCACCTCAAAGAAGAACACCTTGAAATCACTGATACAAAGCTAACACCGGAAAATCTCGTCGAACTCATCGGTTTGATTGAAAAAGGTACAATTTCTAATAACATTGGTAAACAAATTATTATTGATATGATGAAAGACGGCACAAAGGCATCCGAAATTGTTGAAAAACGCGGACTCAGCCAAATCAGCGACGAAGGCGCCATAAAAGCTGTTGTTCAAAAAGTTGTAGATGCAAATCCTGAACAGGTTGCCTCATACAAAGCCGGTAAAGTTCAACTCTTAGGATTCTTTGTCGGTCAGGTTATGAAAGAAACCAAAGGCAGAGCTAACCCGAAAACTGTTAACGAATTATTAAAGGAAATACTTGGCTAATATGTTTAAAAATTCAAATCAAAAATCAAGCATGGAATGCGAAATTTTCGAGCAGCCGGAAATTTTGAGTAATATTTTGAATACTTATGTCAGCGGAGAAGATATCAAAATTACTCTTCCTGAAAATATCAATAAAGTTGTTTTGGTAGCCAGCGGCTCATCATACAACTGCGCGAGATTTGCTGCTGATTTGTTCGGCAATGTCGCTCAAATTGAGGCGCGGGCTATATATTCCAGCGAATTTTTATTGAAATCAGCCGTGCCGCATGCTGATGATATTCTCTATGTATTTATAACCCAATCAGGCGAAACCTCCGACACCAACAAAGCTTTGAACAAGGCTAAACAATTCGGAGTACAGACTCTTTGCGTTACAAACAAAAAGGATTCCACCATCTGGCAGGCTTCAGACTTCAAAATTGACTGTATGGCGGGCGAAGAAAAAAGTATTGCCGCAACAAAATCTCTCATTGCGCAAATGCTTTGTTTAAGCCTGATTATTTTGAAATATGCCAAATTCAAAGGTATTGATATCACAAACCACCTGACAAATCTGGCTTCATTGCCGGAAGTCCTCGCTGATACTCTGGAACATAAAGACTGTCTTTTGGATATGGCGGCTTTTCTTTCCAAATTCCAAAACATAATCGTTGCGGCTGACGGAATTTCTTATGCTATTGCGCGTGAAGCATGCTTAAAAATTAAGGAAACTTCTTATATAAATGTTTCTTCAAGCATACTGGGCGAATTTATGCACGGCCACGTTGCGGTTTTGAACAACAAGGCTGCACTGTTGTATATTTCAGTAGACGATATGAGTTATACAGCAATCAAAAATCTGAATAAAATTATAGAAGAATATGACACTCCTATATGTGTTATAGGTCAATCAAATTCTCAGGTTGATACAAAATATGTTATAGGGGTTAATTATGAAAGCGAACTTGTAAAAAGTTTTGCGTGTGTTTTATTAATTCAGCTTCTTGCTCTGGAAATTGCGTATAAATTAAAACGTAATGTCGATAAGCCACACGGATTAAACAAGGTTGTTCAATAGTGGACTTCGTTAAAATTAGAGAATTTACAAGAAAATTTTGGGCGGTAATTTTAGTTTTCCTGATAGCTTTTTCTGTCCGTGTATTCTATATTTCGCAAAAATCAGGATTGCATGTAGATGAATCACTCTCATATATAATTTCATCAGTAAACAAATACGGATGGACTGATAACATTCCTGCCGGTACGCAATATATTGGAAAGGAACTTTTAAATTTAACTTTTGGAGACCCTAAGTCGATTAAAGAGGTATTTAAAGATGTTGGCACGATGTATATTGATAATCGGGACGACTCGTGGACTAATCTGTATTATACATTCCTTAGAATTTCTTCTGCCGCGGCGGATGATTATGAACTTAAACGTTTGATAGCACGCGGCTGCGGGTTGAATTTATTATTTTTCACATTATCTTTCTTTTATTTTTTCAAGCTGCTGCAAATTTTATTTAAAGACGAGGATAAACAAAAGTATATTCCTTTCGCATTGTTCATCGCCTACATGAATACCGGCGCAATTTCAAATACGCTTTATATCCGCCCTTACCAGCTGCAGGAAGCTATGCTGGTTATTATGACTTATATATTTGCTATTTTTTATAATGATATAAAAAATAACAAATGTAATTTGCCGCCTAAGAAAATTATCTTGACCGCACTTGTTATGTCTGTTGTGAGTTTGTCCGGATATTTTTGTTTGGTTTATGAATGTTTGCTGGGGATTGTTTTGCTTTATATGTGTTTTAAAAATAAAGATTACAAAACCGCCGGCAAATTTATGTTGATTTTTATTTTAAATATAGTATTTGCAAATTTGCTATACTTGAGGTTTATATTTGGCGTCAATGCACCGAGAGCGGCTGAGGTCTGCTATAATGTATCTATAAATTCCGAAAATATCAAACTTTCGTCACAGAGAATTATTACGCTATTAACTCGATTTTTGTTTTATCCGGCAATTATCATTCTAACGATTATTTCGGCAACAGTGCAAAAAAACAAAAAAGAAATTAACCGGCTTTTACTTGTTATATCAGGAGCTGCATTTGTGTGGTGTTTAACAATTATGTATCTTGCGCCGTATAAAATTTTGAGATATATTATGCCGGTATTTCCGCTTATGACTTTAGTGCTGGCGGACTTTGTCCAAAGAATTAATTTTAAAATCTGTTATGTTTACGCAGGGTTATATCTCTGGGCTGCAATCTTTGCGTCAAGTTTGGATTACGGTGCGCCGAGACCTGAAAAAATCATTCCATTTGGAGCACCTATAGAAAATGTTTTCAGACGCACAAACGAACAGTATGCCTATAGATATAAACCGGAATTACCGGTTTTCATCAATGAAGTTGAACCTTGGACTACAGCGAGTTTATTCCCGTACCTGAATCCTTCACAAAATTATAAATTTGTTGAGTTTTCATTTTTGGAAAACAAATTGTATCCCAAAAACAGTTTCATCGTATTTCCGCAAGAAAAATCTCTTCCGGAGGAAGAGACTTTTCAAAAACTTGACTGCGGTTTATATTATAAATGTTTTGAAACGGGGGATTAGCTTTTTGTGTTATCAGCCGCAATTTTATCAGCCTGAGCTTTTCTTTTGCTGTTAATAATGGCATCAGGAATGGTTCCCAGTGCTCTGCCGGCAAGTGTTGCTGCAGCTACGATTGCGCCAAGAATTCCGTATGTTGCGGCGACAGCCTTGCCGCCTTTCAAAAATCTTGATGCAGTAACTGCCGAACAAAACTGTACAATATCGGTGCGTGCCGCAATTCCGCCGCCTAACAAGCCGACTACGGTACCTATTCTTTTTCCGGTATTTGTTTTTTCATAAGTATTGCCCTTCTTGGTTTGGGCTAATCTGCCTGCAAATGAAACACTACTTACTTCCATTTTCAAAACCTTTCTATATTTCAGAGGTAAACATATTAAGTACCAAAAATAAAAATTTTTGTCTACTTTTAAAGAAAAATTTTACAAAAATTTACAATTAAAATTGATTCAAAAATCTTTCATCATTATTGAAGAAAAGTCGAATGTCATCTATTGCATATTTGAGCATTGCAAGTCTTTCGACTCCCATGCCGAAAGCAAAGCCTGTATAAATTTCAGGGTCAATGCCGACGCCTCTTAATACGTTAGGGTCAACCATACCGCAGCCGAGAATTTCAAGCCAGCCTGTACCTGAACATGTTCTGCAGCCCTTGCCTTCACACATAATACATTGTACATCAACTTCGGCAGAAGGCTCAGTGAACGGGAAAAAGCTGTTTCTGAATCTTGTCGGGCGGCTTGCACCGAAATATATTCTGATAAATTCGTTTAAGACACCTTTCAAATCGCCGAAAGTTATGTCTTTATCGACATACAGACCTTCTATCTGGTGGAAGAAATTATTTTTTCTGGCGTTGATATTTTCGTTACGGTAGACTCTGCCCGGAGCAACTATTCTGATAGGCGGTTTTTGTTCTTCCATAACGTGAATTTGGGCGCCGGAGGTTTGGCTTCTTAAAACCACATTCGGAGCTATTGTTGTGTAGAATGTATCCTGAACATCGCGTGCCGGATGGTCTTTCGGAACATTCAGCATATCAAAGTTAAAGTATTCGGTTTCAACTTCCGGAGAATTTCTGTCCGGAGCGACGGAAAATCCGAGGCTCTGAAAGATTGAAACAATTTCATTAGTTGTTGAAGTCAGAGGGTGAACTTTTCCTTCCGGTGTGAATTTGCCTGGGAGGGTTATATCTATTCTTTCTTTTTGGAGTTTTTCGTTGAGTTCTTTATGGTAAAACTCATCGTATTTCAACTTTAAAGATGCTTCCAGTTTTTGTGTAATTTCATTGGCAAGTGAACCTACAATTCTTTTATCTTCATCAGATAAATTTTTAAGATTTTTTTTTATTTCGTTAAATTCGCCTTTGCGGCTCAGATATTTGCCTCTTATTTCTTCAATGTCACTTATTGAAGCTGCCTTTGCCAGATCTTCATTTGCATTTTTGAAAATTGTTTCAAGTTGTTGTTTCATCTTTCCCTCTATAAATTTTTAAATAAACTGGTTGTAATTTTTTTCGTGTCCTATAGTGGATTCCGGGCCGTGTCCGGAATATACTTTTATGTCGTCATCAAGGTTAAACAGAGTACCTTTTATGCTATTGAGCAATGTTTTGAAATTTCCTCCGTAAAGGTCTGTTCTTCCAACACTTTCTCTAAATAAAGTATCTCCCGAAAATAGTTTGTCGTCAATAAGATAGCAAACTCCGCCCTCGGAGTGTCCGGGGGTGTATATTGTTTTAATTTTTGTATTTCCAAACGGAAGCTCCTGACCGTCTTCAATCAGTTCATCGTATTCCGGAACTTCGACATCCTGTGTCATCCCGAACATTGCCATTATCTGTTTTATATTATCCAGCATGAAAACATCGCCTTTATTGATGTAAACTTTTGCCCCGAGAGCCTTTTTCATTTCGTTTACGCCGAGAACGTGGTCAAAATGTCCGTGGGTTAACAGAATATATTTGACATTTGCTCCTAGAGTTTTGACATCATCAAGAATTTCCTGTTTCATTTCGGAACAGTCAATTAATACTCCGTCTTTAGTTTCTTCATCAACGAGCAGGTAGTTATTTGCCTCAATAGGTCCTGCTATGTATTGTTTCAAAATCATAAAATTAGTTCCTTACAAGTGTAAAAATATTTTTACACATTTTAAATTCTTTTTCCGCATCTGCAAGTGGCAGCATATTAGGCCCGTCACATAACGCTTTGTCAGGCTCTGGGTGAATTTCAAAGAACAGACCGTTTGCGCCTGCTGCCATTGCGGCTCTTGCAAGTGTCGGCACAAATCTTCTGTCTCCGCCCGATGAACATCCGTTCGCACCCGGAAGCTGTACGCTGTGGGTTGCATCAAATATGACAGGGCAGCCAAAACTGCTCATAATAGGTATTGCTCTGAAATCTACAACAAGATTATTATATCCGAACGTTACCCCTCTGTCGGTTACGAGAATGTTTGGATTTCCGCTGTCTTCAACTTTTTTTATAAGACCTTTCATCTGTTCAGGTGCAAGAAATTGTCCTTTTTTTATATTCACGATTTTGCCGGTTTTTGCAGCTGCAACCAGGAGGTCTGTCTGCCTGCATAAAAATGCCGGAATTTGCAATATATCAGCAACCTCGCTCACTGGTGCCGCCTGCTCCGGTGAATGGATATCAGTCACTATAGGTACATTAAATTTTGATTTTATGCCTGCAAGAATTTCCAGTCCTTTTTCCAATCCTGGACCGCGAAAGTTTGTAAGTGAAGAGCGGTTTGCTTTGTCAAAAGATGATTTGAATACAAAATTTATATCTAATTTTGCGGTAATCTCTTTCAAAGTACGGGCAGTTTCTTCCATTATGTCTGTTGACTCAATGACACACGGGCCTGCAAGTATTGTCAGCTTTTCTCCGCCTATTGTAAAATTGTTTAATCTTATTTCTCTCATATTCTTATTATATTAAAAATATACCTGAATTACAAATTATTTGCCACAGGTCTATTCAATTAACTGATAAAGCGTGGGCGCTTCCTGAACGCTCACGTTATTTTCCGGCACACGCAAAACTTTTGCGCGCACAGTTCTGTTTGCGTAAACTATTTCTATAACATCGCCTTCTTTAATCTGTTTTGAGGGTTTTGCACTCTGACCGTTGACGCTGACTCTTCCCATGTCGGAAACTTCATTAGCTACGGTTCTTCTTTTTATTAATCTTGATACTTTTAAAAATTTATCTAATCTCAATTCTTTTCCTCTTATCGTTCATAGTGTATCATACTTTGTTAATTTATGGTATAATATTTTTGTTAAATTCAAATTTGGAGCTTTATTCGGAATGAAAAAATATATATTTCTTTTGGCATCAATAATTCTTTTTGCATTCATGTCACAATCTGCGGCTTTTGCAAGAGCAAAAGAAATAAGATTTGTTCAGGTTACGGATACTCATTATTCTACTGATAATAAATATTCCGAACAGGTGCTTAAAGCGACTGTTGAAGATATTAACAACCTTAATAACGTTTCGTTTGTCGTTTTTACCGGCGATAATATAAATAAACAAAATCCGGAATATCTTAAAAGATTTATACGTATAGTTAATAAATTGAAAGCTCCGTATTATATTACACTCGGAAACCACGACGTGTTCAGAAATAACGGGCTTTCTAAACAACAGTACATGGATATAGTCAAAAATTACAATTTATTATATCCGACTAAAAGAGTAAATTATGTTTTCAAAAAGAAAGGGTATGTTTTCATAATAGTAGACGGTTCAAAAGAAATTATTCCTAATAACAACGGATATTACAGAAAAGATACTCTGGAATGGCTTGATAAAAAACTTACTAAATACCATAGACATCCGGTGGTAATTTTGCAGCATTTTCCGCTTATTCCGCCTAAAGATATCAAATCATACCGCACATATCAGGCAGATGTTTATCTTGACTTGCTCAAAAAACATCATAATGTAATTGCTGTGATTGCCGGACATCACCATATAAACGGTGAAACTATGCAGGACGGAATTTATCACATTACTTCGCCAACGCTTTTGAACAATCCGCATCAGTATAAAATTATTGATATTTCAACTGTAAAAGGCTTTTCTTCTATGATTTATACACAGTTGAAAGATGTCGAGGTTGATGATTCTGGATTGTAATCTTGATTTTTATATAAAATACTATTATAATTAAAAAATAAAAGAGCTTATAATTTTAGAGGATTAAAATAATATAATGGATGACTCGGCAAATACCATATTTAACTTGTTTGTAATAGCGTTTCTGTTATTTTCAAACGGATTTTTTGTGGCTTCGGAATTTGCAATGGTAAAGGTCAGAAAGACCAGAATAGAACAGCTTGTCAACGAAGGCAACTACAACGCTAAAATTGCACTTGAAGCGCTCAAAGATTTGGATAAATTTATAGCAGCTGTACAACTCGGGGTTACAATCTCCAGTATCGGCTTAGGTTGGGTCGGCGAAGGCACTCTTGCACACATTATAGAGCCGATTTTTGCTTTTATTCCGGGACTCGGGCAGGATATTGCCACTCACACAATGGCTGTTTCTATTTCTTTTGCACTGATTACACTCCTGCACGTTGTAATCGGTGAATTAATCCCGAAATCTATTGCGCTTGAATTTACGGAAAAAACAACTCTTATAATTGCAAAACCAATGCAGATTATTACATTTGTATTTAATCCTTTTATCTGGATATTGAACGGTTTCGGCAACTGGCTGCTGAAGTTGTTTCACATCCCGCACTCTCACAGAGGTTCTCTTGTCCATTCTACAGAAGAACTTGATATGCTCGTAAACGCAAGTTATGACGGCGGGGTGCTTAATGAAACAGAAAAAGATATCCTCCACAACGCGTTCAAGTTTTCCGATTTAACTGCAAAACAGGTTATGGTACCAAGAACAGATATGGTTTGTATTCCGATAGATATGTCCATTGCGGAATTAAACAAACTCGCAGCAGAAAATCAGTATACAAGGTATCCTGTCTATGAAGATGATATCGACCATATAACAGGGCTTGTGCACGTAAAAGATTTGTATTCCCTTCTTCTTAAAAATGAAGAATGCCCGATTAGTGCAATCCAGAGAGAAATCCTTCTGGTGCCGGAAACTATTACAATGGATAACCTTATCCTTGAATTTAAAAAACGCAAAGGTCAGATGGCAATAGTAATTGACGAATTTGGCGGGACATCAGGACTTGTTACGCTGGAAGACGTTATGGAAGAAATCTTTGGCGAAGTACAGGATGAGTTTGACGAAGAAGAGGAAGAAGAAGACATCAAAGAAGTTGCGCCGAATACTTATGAGGCAAATGCAATGATGCGTATTGACGAAATCGCTGAATTTTTCAACATTGACGAGAAAGATTTGGATGATGAAGATGTCGATACAATCGGCGGGCTTGTCCTGAAAGAACTTGGCCGTATTGCGGAAGTTAATGACAGCGCTACCCTAAAAGGCTTGACTTTTGTTGTCAAAGAAATTGACGGCGCCAGAATAACAAAGCTTATCATCAAAAAAGAACAGCCGTCCGAAGAAGAAAAAGAAGACTCTCCGGACAACGATTAATCATTGATTGAGATTGTTCAAAATTGGAACCTGACTTATTTATTAAGTAAGCCTGTTTTTAACTTGAATTCGTATTCTTTCATATAAGAAAATTTTTCAAGAAGTTTGCGGAACAAATCTTTTTGGGTTAAGAGAACAGGCTCTTTGTCTGCTTCTGTGGCATAGAGTGAATGTATTTGTTTACCGTCTTTCAACTCTTTTTTATAGCTTATAGTAATGTTGTCGGAGTTAGGTACTTCTGTAAAACGTCTGACGGCACAACAAAATTGTTTATACTTAGCCGGAACATTGTTTTTTTTATAAAACGCGTCTGCTGCGTCTAAAAAATGTCTGTCATAGTTTGCGCTAAAGCTTTGATGGTTATTTTTTATATTTGAAACCTGCATTATATTCTCCTTTTATCACCATAAATAGTCATGATTAGTAATAATTTTATAAAAACCGTAAAAAAATAATTTGCTAGTTTCACCTATTATAAGGCATTGCCTTTAGGTAATGCCCTTTCTTAGGAAAGGAGGTTCCTCTTAGAAAGAGGGAAATGTCGTTAAGCTCTTACGGGTGCTGCAATAGACGCCGTATTTTAAAAGACTTTCAAAGTTTCTTGAACCTCTTCTAAAGGCAGCATTTAAGATTGTGGAAAGAATAATGATGCAAACGTTGCGTTTGCCAAACATCATGTTTGCTGTCACCGCGGAGTCGGCTTGACATTACGATTAAAAGGGGCAGTTTGTACATACCTCTAATTGCTTTGTCGTAACGCTGTTAATTATTCTTCTGTAGGAGTATTCAGCAAACTTGTCTGTTCGACAGCCGGAGCTTCCTGTGCAGCGCAGGTTTGTGATTTATTAACCGCATCGTCGTCATCTTCAGGATTGAGGATTTTGTTGACTGAAACAACAGAATCATTTTCCATCAGATTTTGTGCTCGTACACCAGTTGCCGGTCTGCCCTGACAGCTGATTGAACCTGCATTCAATCTTGTTACAACTCCGTTTGCAGTTACCATCATAATGTCGTCGGAATCTTTTACGATAGTAAGTGCCACAAGTCTTGATGACGCTGATTTAAACTTGGTTGCGATAAGTCCGATGCCGCCTCTGTTCTGGCTTCTGAATTCAGAGAGTTTTGTACGTTTGCCAAAACCGTCAGATGTCACGACTAGCAAATCCGCATCATAATCACGCGGCACAATATCACAGCCGACAATTGTATCGCCGGTGCGTAATTTCATTGAAGTTACGCCGCGTGCGCTTCTGCCGAGCGGTCTCAAATCTTCAATCGGGAATCTGATTGCCATACCGCAGGATGTTCCGATAATGATTTCATCCCTTGCTGTTGCCAGTTTTACCCAGTTAAGCTCATCGCCTTCTTCCAAACCGATAGCTATGATACCGTTTCTTCTTATATTAGAGAAATTGTCTAATTCAATACGTTTGATATATCCCTTTTTAGTAAGCATAATCAAATTCAAATCGTGAGAGAATGTGCTTACCGGTACAACGGCCGTAATCTGTTCGCCCTGTTCGATTGGCAGAACATTTACTATCGGCAGACCTTTGGATTGGCGTCCGCCTTCAGGGAAGTCGTAGACATTCAGACTATAAACAGTTCCTTTTGATGAGAAGAACAACACTTTGTCGTGCATCATTGCTGTAAAGAAGTGTTGGATATCATCATCTTCTTTTGTTTTGATACCGGATTTGCCGCGGGTTGCACGGTTCTGACGTTCAAATGTGTCAAGTGAAATCCGTTTCAAATATCCCTGATGGGTGATGAATACTGCCATCGGCGTATTCGGGGTCAGGTCTTCTATTGTGACTTCGCCTTGTTCAGGGATAATTTGTGTTTTTCTGTCGTCGCCGTATTTTTCTTTGTCTTCCAACAGTTCTGTTTTGATAATGTCGAGGACTCTCTGGCGGCTTGCAAGAATATCTTCATATTCAGCGATTTTTTTCAATAATTCATCGTATTCAGCCTTAACTTTGTCCTGTTCTAATCCTGTTAATCTTCTCAACTGCATTTCAAGGATTGCGTTTGCCTGATCTGCGTCAAGCCCGAATCTCGACATCAAGCCTTCTCTTGCATCATCTGTTGTTTTTGAATTTTTGATGAGTTCAATTACTTCGTCAATTGAACCGAGAGCAATAATTAAACCTGCCAAGATATGCGCTCTGATTTTAGCTTTTTTAAGGAAGAAAATAGTTCTTCTTGTAACGATTTCAACTCTGTGTTCAACAAACTCGTTGAGGACTTCATAGAGGTTCATCAAGCGAGGCTGCTTGCCGCAGAGTGCCAGCATATTTACACCGAAAGTTGTTGCAAGCTGGGTATATTTAAAGAGGTTGTTTTTAACAACATCAGGTTTTGCGTCACGTTTGAGTTCAATAACTATTCTCATACCTTCGCGGTCAGACTCGTCTCGCAAATCAGAGATGCCGTTAAGTTTACCGTCTTTAACAAGTTCAGCAATTTTTTCAATTAGCATGGCTTTGTTAACCTGATAAGGAATTTCTGTAACAACAATAGCTGTACGAGCCTGGCGTCCGCCGCCGCCTGCGATTTCTTCAATAGTTGCAACCGCCTGCATTTTGATTGAGCCTCTGCCTGTTTCATAGGCCTGTTTGATGTCATTCAGACCAACGATAGTTGCCGCAGTCGGGAAGTCAGGACCTTTGATATATTCCATAAGTTCTGCAACCGTAATATTAGGGTTGTCAATCAGGGCTATAGTACCATCGACAATTTCGCAGAGGTTATGCGGCGGAATATTTGTAGCCATACCGACGGCAATACCAGAACTGCCGTTTAAAAGCAGCATCGGAAGTCTAACAGGCAATACTGAAGGTTCCTGCAAAGAGCCGTCAAAGTTCGGTTCAAATTCTACAGTTTCACAGTCAATATCAGCGAGCATGGATTGCGTAATTTTATGCATACGGGCTTCTGTATAACGCATTGCAGCAGCGCTGTCGCCGTCTACTGACCCAAAGTTACCGTGGCCGTCAACCACCAGATATCTTGTATTGAAATCCTGTGCCAGGCGGACAAGGGCTTCGTAAACAGAGCTGTCACCATGAGGGTGGTATTTACCAAGCACTTCACCGACTATACGGGCACATTTCTTAAACGGTTTGTCCGGAGTCATTCCCAGTTCGTTCATTGCATATAAAATTCTTCTGTGAACAGGTTTTAAGCCGTCACGTACGTCCGGCAGTGCACGTCCTACGATTACACTCATTGCGTAATCTATGTATGAACGTTTCATCTCTTCTCTTATATTAACAGGAACGATTTTTCCGTCATGGAACATACTTTGCTGGTTACTCAATCTTTTACCCTCCGGTGTCTGTAAAATTCAATTCTATACTTGTATTATAGCACAAAAACAGAATTTCAGGCACTAATATTTACAAAAGCAAACATAGAAATCAACAAACGCATGATGTTTTCAGTAAAAAGGACGCCAGGACGTTAACACGTTAAGTCCGTTTTATTAATCTGTCACCCTGAACTTGTTTAAACCTCCTTCCCCGGCTTAGGAAAGCGAATTTGCACTCTGCCGAACAAAACCTGACTAAATGTCTGGTTTTGTGAGAGGGGACGACACGCAGAAGAAGTTATAGGGTGGGCAAAGCGAAAGAGTGCCCACAAATTTTATTAGCGCTAACGCGCCTTTTTTGTAATGTAATTGATAACTTACACAAATCTTTTTAGCGCATACGCGCAGTTTATGCAATATAATTGATAATTCCCCCAATTTTCATTAGCGCATACGCGCAGTTTATGCAATATAATTGATAATTCCCCCAATTTTCATTAGCGCATACGCGCAGCTGTTTATGTAGGTCAGGCACTGCCTGACAGCATTACTAAAGAATACAAAAAAGTTATTTTCGGAACACGCGTCTCACTGACGTTCGCGCTTTTTGCTCACTCGCGATTAACGGGTCTGGGCATTGCCAGCATGTCTTGCAGCCGCAAGCCAACTCTGCAATGCCGGCGCCCTCAGCTCGTTCGCGCTATCGTCCTCAAATAACTTTTCTGTATTCTTTTTTGCAGACGGTGCAGTCACTGTAGGTTGGGGCATACTTGCCCAACAATACACTGCCCTCTCCTGATTCAGGAGAGGGTGAAAAGAACTTAACGTCTTAACGTCCTATCGTCTTCAAAGCGAATTAATCCGCTCTACTCTTTCTCTCGCACTTATGGGGAGAGGGAGAAGTATGCCCAACCTACAATTCTTTGTGCATTACAATGCTGCGCCGACACTTGCAGGAATTACGCCCATGGCTGCTGCCCCGTCAAAAAACGATGGAAATACTATCGCATCAAGTGCATAAGCACCGGCAGCAACAGATACAACCACTATACCCGCTTTTACGGCAGCAGGTAAATTCTCTATGGCTTCTCTTACTTCATCGAAAGAAGTTTTTGCTCTTACCCCTAATGAAGTTTCGCCTACAACCACTTGTCCCATCTTTGGAAGCAATATTACACTGTTGTCACCAAGTTTAAAATGTGCGGGTTTGCCGTTTTTGATATTTTCAAGTGCTTTTTCCATCATAGCGGCTGATAATTTTCTTTGCAGTTGTTCTCTTATTTCTTTTTCCTTCTCAAACCATTCTTTGTCACGTTTGTTTAAGTCTTTATCATAGTAATTTGTTAATATAATTTCGTTACTCGGATCTATAACTGAAAGCGAATATCCGCCGTTTTCCATAGGTTGTATATTTACACGATTAACACCAAATCTGAATAGGTGGCGATTATTAAATACCAGACCAATATCGTTGTGCAGTGTCAGGGTATACCAGTTATCCGGCTTATTAACACTGAAATCCCGTGCATATACATATTCCAGCTTATCTCCGCTAATTTGTTTCTTATCTAGAAAAACCATCGCTTTGCGTGCATCACTTAAAGCATCTGTTATTAATTCAAATTCTTTATGAGAAAGCGGATTGTTAAATTTTACTATCCTTTCTTCCGTATTTTTATACTCATCTTTTAAGCTCGCACCAGATGAAAATATTTTTACAGCACCGATAGAAAACAAGGTTTCACCAACCGGCAATATAAATGGATTACCGTTACTGTTTTGTCTTATTGCTTTAAACTTGCTTAGCATTTTTCCGTCTTTAGAAAATGCGACGGCTTCTATTTCGTCACCATTTTTATAAAGAAGGTTAAAATTACCGTTTCTTAATCTGTCAATTTTAAAACCGTGACTATCAAACAGACTATATTTTCCGCTGTAGCCGCCATTTCTGTCAGCCTTCATCTTATACTTGCCGTCTATAACAAAACCGTTAAACATAGCATCTATCTGTTTAAATTTTCCGTCATTGATATACGGCAGTGCCTGAAAAATTGCTGACTGATACATTCTGTTATTGAAATAAGGGGAATGTTGAAGGATATATTGACTGATATCAGGACTGGATATTGAAATTGTTACACCGTCGTTTGCTTTGTGAATTTGTATATTATTTTTCGGTTTTATTGCTTTTGATGAGTCTGCGGCTGAAATAGTTAATTCCCCGTCAGGTATGTTTAATTTCTCAAGCTCGTTTTGTAAATCGTTTACAAGTTCTATAGCATGTTCAAACATATCTTTTTCAGGATATGGGTTTTTCATATCACAGGAAGATAAACCTGCTACAATTATTGTAGGAATAATAAGTTTTTTAGCGATTTCAGGCATTTGTTTTTTATCCGTTTCTTCTCTTTTTAACGCTCCGAAATTTGTATTCGCTGTTTGTCTGTTTCTGTAAAAATTATTGACATTATAATTTATTCGCATGTTTTCTCCTTATAGATTTGATGGCATTAACTTGAATGTATCTGCACTAAAACTCCTGATTTACTTTTTTTGCTAGTTTGTAGGTAAATTTATTATAAATTTGTAATATTTTTGCATCGTACTGCTATATTAAACGGGGATAGTAGTAGGTTGGGCTTTCAGCCCAACAATGTAAAATCCCAAATTAGATTTGTAGGTTTGGGCATACCTGCCCAATGTAAAAGAACACATGGTTTGATTTCTTGTTACAGATGGTTTGATTATTTTGGTAAACTACCACACTAATTTTTCTCAAAATTGTTGGCAATTTTTCTCAAACTCTGTAAAAGAACAACCAGTTCAGGAATATTTGACAGACAGTTCAGGAATTTTGGGACAGATAAATTTAGAAACTTAAATTAATGTTATAAAATATTATATTAATTAAAATAGCAAAAAAAAAAATTACAGTTTTTATATTTTCATACGCAACCAAATAGGAGATATTAATAAATGAGAATAGATAATAATTACACTCAAAGACAACCGAATTTTGGTAGTTTGAAATCTATAACATACCAAAGTCATTTTAATCCTGATGTTTACCCTGAAGAATTTGCAAAGGTTTTGAAGGCTATCAAAGAATCAAAAGCGTTCAATGAATTTTTCAAACAGTATGATGTAGATATGTATTTTCATGAGGGGGAAGGTCCTTTCAAGAAGGACTATATTTACATGATGTTAAAAACAACAGTCCCCAAAACTAAAGGTAACAACTTGCGTCCGACATTATATCTTGGTGCTGATCAGGGTCATAATGAACCAATATGTTCCACTTATACTCTGCTTAATAGATTAACCAAAAAAATTAAAAATATAGAATTTTCAGATTTAAAATATAAACTTGATGATGCATTAAAAGAATTGGAAGAGAATGAGAAAAAGAAAAATGCCAGAACGAATGTTGATGAGATTGCAGATAATCTCCTTTCACTGGGAAAACCTAAAAAGAAAAATTTCTTTGAAAAACTATTCGGCTGGTTAAAATAATTAACACTTATTGTAGAATTTCGTAAGTCGTTTTAGTAAAACCGACCTTAATTATATTTCCAAGCCAGTAGGTTGGGCATACCTTGCAATGTCCTACTGACTGATTACGTTTTTAGTAAGTAAAATCCCAAATTAGATTAGTAGGTTGGGCATACCTGCCCAACGATAAAATTGGACATTAATTGGACTGTAAAAATTCTTAAATTTGAGTAAGTGTAAAAGAACACATGGTTTGATTTCAATTTACAGATGCTTTGATTATTTTGGTAAGGTTTATTGTAAAAAAATATTGTTTGTGAATAAAAATCTTGTTGAAAAATATAACAAATTTAACTAAAATAACTATGTTAATATGTAGAGGTAATATATGAAGATAAATTCTTGCAATAACACATCATTTTCCGGAATAAGAGTAGTTATGAATAATCGAGAACAAAAAAATCTCGCCAAAGCAATGGGGACAATTCGAGGTATAAATGCAATATTTAAACCACAGATTCTAGTTATCAACGATATGTATTATGGGATATTTTGTATGAAGCATATTGGTGACGAGTTTATTATTGAAAAAATGTTAAAGAAAAATGATGTGAAATATGATATATTCTTGCCTATGACCAAAGCAGTACCAGAGGATAAGTATCATTGGATATTAACTGGAATCCCCATTAATACCATTAAGCAAAGATTTAGATCCTTGAAATTATCAGACAATACAATACGCGGAAATATTAGGAAAGAAATATTTAGTAACAAATACAAAATAGAACGTTTTGAAGAAGAAAAAAATGAAATTAGATTATTAAAAGAAAAAATAAAAAATAAATACAAGTTTCTATAGTTTTTAGATTGGTATTATAGCCTAACAATCAAGGGGATTAATCGGGCTTTAAAATACAATTGGACTTTCCCAAAATAATCATTTTATCCGTACACTTCAAAAATGGTGCGGAATTTAGCTATATTAAGAAAAATCAATCTATCCGTACAGTCCGAAAAAAGTCCATTTCGGCAGTTTGATTTTTTTGGTAAACTTAATTTTCCGACCTGAAAATGCCCTCGCAGAGCGGGCTGTCCAAAATAATCAAAGTATCCGTACAAATAAAACCGGTCGTTAAATTACAGTAAGCATCAGGCTAATTTAAAAGTATCATTTGTAAATCCAAGTCCTAATAAAGTCCTGTTCAGTCCAGTTCAAAAACAATGCATCACAGAACTTCCGACGGCTAATGTTTAGAGTTGTTGGGCAAGTATGCCCAACCGACAATTTATTCTATAGACAACGAACTGGACATTAAAATACAATCATGCAGTTTCCGACAACTGTAATTTAGTATTGTTGGGACACTTCATACTAAACCGACAATAATTACTAAAACGGAGAAGGCGGGATTCGAACCCGCGGAGGGCGTGAACCCTCACAAATTTTCGAGATTTGCACCTTAAACCGCTCGGACACTTCTCCTTTTTATTTTTTATTACTTTTTATATTACCATTTCCCTAAATGGATTTTTTGTTTTGCGTTATATTCCGCTTGTTCTACATCAGATCTATCTTTTGCCGGGTATCCAAGTCCTATATAACACGGCAGAAGGTAATCTGACGGTGCCCCAACTTCTGCAGCTACATTCAAACCTTCTTCTCCTACCGGTATGCGCATTGAACAGCCCAATCCTTCTGCCGTTGCTGCCAAAAATATATTTTCTATTGCACACCATATTGAAGTCAATGGATTTAATGAGCTTACTGAGGTAGGATTTAGCACTCCGGAATTGGTTCTGAAAAACGGTAATATTATATGTGAAGAGTTATACAACATTGTGTACTGCCGAGGCATTGCTATTGCGTACATTTTTTGCTGGGAGGTTCCTTCTGTGAGTATTTGTTTTAATATCTCCAGCTGCGGCTCTATTCCTTTTTTTATATACTGCAAAACGTTCTCTTTGTCTTTTTTGTCCTGTATTATTACAAATTCCCAATTCCTTAAATGGTCATGCGTCGGCGCCTGCAAGCCGGCGTTTATAATCCGCTCCAAAACCTCTTCAGGTACAATTTTATCTTCAAAATCCCGGACTGTCCGCCTTTTATATATCGCCTCGTATAATTCCATTCTGCACCTGATTCTATTGTGAATATTGTTACTTATAACCTTATTATACCTGAAAAACTTATTTTTACTATCGGTTTGTTCTGATTTTCTCCTATTCTGCTCCATTCAGCTCCAGCTCCTTTACAATATATTTGTTAAGATTTTGTTACAATTCGGCTCTCAAAAAGGCAATTTTTTTAGGTTTAAATACTTTATATATACATAAGAGATAAATACAAGAAAGAGAGCAAGAGAAAATGTTAGCAACAGATCAAAGAGGCAAACAAGGACAATTTGGTTCTTTAACTAAAAAAAGACCAGGCGCTGCAAGAAAAAAGGCGACAAAACCTTTTAGAATTGAAGATTACAATTATCTTCAGCAGAAAGACAGAAGAATGAGATTTAACAATTCACAGGATCCAATCTATTACGTTTTTGACTGTATTGAAAACAGACCTATCAAAACTCTTGCTAAAGAATTCGTAAAAGACTCTTTCTTTGAAATCGCAAACTTTGTATCAAAAGCATTCGTTGGATAATCAATAGGAAAAAAGAAAAAGACAAGGAAAATCGTCGGAAAATCAACAGGGACAAAAGAGACAAGGAAAAGTAAAGGCAAAAAAGGAATTTAGGAAAATAGGACACAAAAAAGCGGCTTATAAGCCGCTTCTTTATTTAGAAGATTATTTAATTGCCGGGAACAGGTATTTAATTCCGTTATCCGCCCGCCATCTGATATATCCGGTTTTGGGTTTGTCTTCTATATCGGAAACACTTACCAGAACCCAATTCCCTTTTACTGCGTGTAGCTTTATAAATTCCGGCATCTTCATACGTGTAACTATTTGTGAACTGTCATCCGTCGCGCTGTGCAGGTCGTTTACTGTTTCCGGAGCATCTTTCAATACGTAAAGACCGTATTTGCGTCCGTACATATTATAGAAATTCAGCCATGACATAAATTTATACGGATCGTCTTTCTTCATCCAGCCTGTTGAGCCGTCAGAGTTGTTGTAGATTACCTGTACCCAGTCTTCGGTTTCGTCAGTCACAGCCATCAGTGCAAGTCGCTTTGACGGAATAAATACAACAAACAAATCAGAAAAATTTACGCTGTCAGGAAAAACTTCTTTTTCATTCCATTTGATACTATGGACAACAGGTGCGTTCTCCC
This sequence comes from Candidatus Gastranaerophilales bacterium, assembly GCA_944322945.1. Classification (GTDB taxonomy): domain Bacteria; phylum Cyanobacteriota; class Vampirovibrionia; order Gastranaerophilales; family Gastranaerophilaceae; genus CALUVN01. The sequence continues at coordinate 111,617 of CALUQN010000004.1, forward strand.
GGGGCTCTTTATAAAGTGTAATCTCGTTTGAAGCCTGATACAGTCCAAGTGTCGCAGTGTATTTTGTGCTCACGGTCTGCGGCATGACATCAGCCGCCCACGATGCCTGCATAAGCCCTAACATTACAACAATAAGACCTACAAGTATTTTCTTCATGTAATTACTCCCTGAATGAAATATCTGCATAAGTTTTTTGAAGTTTATTTCTTATAGAATTCATCTGTCCTTCAATAACTTCATCGGTTAAGGTAGCGTTAGGGTCTTGCATGTGAATTCTGAAAGCAAGAGATTTAAAGCCTTCTTTAATGTGCTCACCCTGATACACGTCAAAGACTTCGCTGCCTTTGAAGATATTTTGCTGAACAGCACCTTTGATTACGCGTTGAATATCATCAAAAGTAACGTCATCATTGATGATAAACGCAAGGTCACGTTTTACTTCCGGGAACTGCGGGAGTTTTTTAAATCTTGTTACGCTTTCTTTCATAATAGCAATGATTTCATCCAAGTCGAGTTTGAAGATAAACGCATCCTGGTTGAGTTTTAATTTATCTTTCAATATAGGATGAATTTGTCCGAAATAGCCGACTGGCTGTGGATTTTTGCCAAGAACCGTTACAACGGCGCTTTTATATGGGTGTAAGGTCGTATGTGTGGCGGCAAGCGGTGATTTATCCAGCGGAACGAGTTTAATGCGTTTTTCAACACCGAGTTCGGTGAATAATTTTTCCATAATACCTTTTACAGTGTAGAAATCAGTATCAGCAGTTTTTTGCCAGAGGGAGTGTTCGACTTTTCCGGTAATAACACCGCCTAAAATTCTGTGTTCTTTTACGCCGGAATATTTTTCATCAGCTTCGCCTGCTCTGTAGTATGTTCTGCCGATTTCATACGCCCAAAAATCTTTCTGTCCGTTGTCATAGTTGTATTTCATACAGTTGAGAACACTTGCAGCCATTGTCTGACGGAGCATTGCATAGTCTTCGCTGGCAGGATTGCAGACATAGACTGCTTTTTCTGCATCAAACGGAATCATAAACTTGTCTAAAAGCGGTTTCCCGATTAAAGAACTTGTGATAATTTCGTTTAAGCCGGAGGATAGCATAATTTCATTGACTTTTTTAATGACTTTTTCATCGAGTGAAATTTCAGGAGTTTGTGACTTACTTGGGAGCGACGGTGCAATCTTGTCGTAGCCGTTAATCCTTGAAATTTCTTCAATCAGGTCAATTTCACGTGTAACGTCGCCGGCTCTGAAAGATGGGACGAGGAATTTTGCAGCGGCGTCGTTTCCGCCGAGTTTTTCAAACCCCAGTTTTTCAAGAATCGTAATACATTTTTCCGGTTCAATTGCGCAGCCGAGAATTCTTTTAACTTGTGCAAATCTCAGGGTAATTTCAATAGGCTCGAGTTTATTTACACCGGTTTCAACAACTCCGACTACTTCCGCATCTGCGTATTCTGTCAAAAGCTGCATGGCGCGCATTAACGCAGGTTTTACAGCTTCAATATCAACGCCGCGTTCAAATCTTGAGCAGGCTTCGCTCTTGTAACCGACACTGCGTGAACTTTTTCTGTTGCTTTGAGGCGTGAAGTACGCTGCTTCCAACGCCATTGAAGTTGTGTTATCGTCAATTTCGGAGTTCATGCCGCCAAAGACGCCTGCAATACAAACGCCTTTTTCTTTATCGGCGATTAAGACGCTGTCTCGGGTTAATTTTCTTTCAACACCGTCGAGTGTAACAATAGTTTCGCCCTCTTGTGCACGTCTTACGCAAAGATAATGATCGAGTTTGTCATAATCAAATGCGTGCAGAGGAGTGCCGTATTCCAGCATAACGTAGTTTGTAATATCAACAACATTGTTGATAGCACGGACACCTGATGCAATGAGTCTTTTTTGCATCCATTCAGGTGACGGTTTGATTTTGATATTTTTTAAAATACCGATAGAATAATATTTGCAGACATCATTATCAATAATTTCCACTTCAAAATCATCCGTAGATAAATCTTTTGTGCATTCAATCATGTTGAATTTAAGAGGTTTATTAAAAATAGCGCTCAATTCTCTGGCAACACCGACTACAGACATTTGATCGCCGCGGTTTGCAGTCGGCGCAACATGGATAATAGTATCTTTTTCAAACCCGAGAACATCTTCAACATTCTGACCGATTTGAACGGAAGGGAAAATTCTGTCAAGTATCAATATGCCGTCTTCTTGTTGGTATTCACGCTCTGCGACGCCGAGTTCATCGTCAGAACAAAGCATCCCTTGGGATTCTACGCCGCGGATGACCGCTGGTGTAAGGGTAAACATTTCTCCTGTTTTTCTGTCCAAAACTTGGCTTCCGACAGATGCGTACGGTACAATCTGTCCTTCTTTAATATTTTGAGCGCCGCATACGACAGTTTTCAGACCGGAACCGGTGTTCACTGTTACGAGGTGGAGCCTGTCCGAATTAGGATGTGCTGCTATTTGTTCAATTCTGACAGTTTTTATATTGGTAAATTTAGGTTTAACTTCTTCAAGCGCTTCTACTTCCAGCCCGCTCATAGTAAGTTCGTGAGCAATTTGTTCTTCTGTTACGTCAGATAAGTCAACCAGTTCATTCAACCAATTCAATGATACTTGCATTTTTTATAATTCCCTCATATATAAATATTTTAATCTACAAGCAGCATTTTATATCAAAAAAAAACAATTGTAAAATAATAGAAACATAAACCGCATAGACAAAACGTGAGGGGGCAAACATTATTTTCGCAAACGGAAATACCGCCTTTTGTTGATGTTCAAGAAACTTTAAAAGTCTTTTAATCGGCGGCTTTTATAACGCTCGTAAGAGCTTAACGACTTTATTCCCTCCCCAGGTCGGGGATGGCTGGGGTGGGGAGCAAACATAATGTATACTGTCATTCTGAACTTGGTTAAACCTCCTTCCCCGGCTTGGGGAAGCGAATTTGCACTCTGCCGAACAAAACCTGACTAAATGTCTGGTTTTGTGAGAGGGGACGACACGCAGTTAGTCCGGTTAGCGAGGAAATTGAGCGAAGTTGAACCGCAGGTTCAAAAGCGAAACTTTCCGAGCGTGAAGCAAATTCAAGACAGGCTGGGATGGGGAACAACAGGTTCAGCCATCGTAAAGTCCTGCGTTGTCTTTTCGCACTGCAAGATCCTGAACAGCTTGAAAATCTCGTTTTTTAAAAAAAACGGATTTAATATAAAGGTCTATTCACTCCAGTTTGCTCGCTATTCATCTTTTTGTGCTATAATCTGTATTATGGAGGCTTTGTTATGACGCAGGGATTGTTTATCACATTTGAAGGCGCTGACGGCTGCGGTAAGACCACCCAGCTTAAACTGCTTGCAGAATATTTACAAAAAAACGGCGTGGATGTTCTCGTTACCAGAGAACCAGGCGCTAAAGGTCTCGGCGAAAAACTCCGCGATATTCTGCTGAATTATGACGGCGTTGTTTCTGACCGTTGCGAAGCTTTTCTCTTCCTTGCTGATCGTGCACAGCATATTGATACAATTGTTGCACCGGCTGTGGATGCAGGTAAGGTTGTCCTCTGTGACAGACATATTGACAGCACTGCCGCTTATCAGGGCTATGGCAGAGGGCAGGATATTGTGCAGATTAATAACTTGAATATGATTGCCACAGGCGGCAGAAAACCTGATTTAACCATTGTTTTTGATATTGATGCGGAAACCTCCCTTGCACGCGTCGGCTCTGCAAAAGACAGGATGGAAAGCTCCGGTATAGAGTTTTTTAACCGTGTTAGAGATGGGTATTTGAAAATTGCAGCGCTGGAACCCAATAGAATTAAGGTTCTTGATGCAACAAAATCTATTGATGAAGTTCAGCAAGATGTCATTGAGCTTATTAATACGAAATTGTGCGCTTTAAAAAGTTAAACCAGTAAGTTTGAGTTTTCGGGCATTTTAACAACATCAATAACATTAAGCCCTCTGAAATGTGAGACTACTTTGATATTTGACGGATTTTTTGTATTTTCTTTGGCTAAAATAGCACCTACAATTGCTTCCAGCTGCGACATAGGCATCATATTGACCGGCAAATCCTCATATCCCCATTCATATTTCAGCGCCTGCTGCAGAAATTTGCAGTCCGCAGGGGAACGCTCTTTAAAACATGAGTTGAGATGCAGGCTCTGACGCGTCAGGTATAATTCAAACCTATTGACATCAATATTTTGCTCTTCTTGTAGTGATTTAAAAAATTCGGCACCGCGGGTGGAATATCTTTGCGTCCAGTTGTCCTGATTCGGCATAAGCGGGTTTGTTGCAACCATCTGGTAAGGCTTTGACAGCACACGCCATTTCCCGTTCAACATTGTTTTGTCCCACGGTAGAGATACACAGATTTTTGATTGTTTCAATGATGAAAAATTTTCGAAAAAATGAATAACGTCATTCATTTTGTAGAATTTGTCAATCATTATTATATTGTCTGCCTCATCAATAATAGCCAGCCCTGTGTCAATTGTGGAGCCGGCTGACAGTGATAATCCTACATAATAATTCATAGAATATAATTACTCCATAAGCTTTGTCATAATCATAGGCTCGTCGTCGGTTGCAAGAACTGTATGTTCAAAGTGTGCGGAAGCTTTGCTGTCAGCAGTGCTTACAGTCCATTCGTCATCAGCGACGACAACTTCGTCGCATCCGAGGTTAAGCATAGGTTCTATTGCTATAACGTATCCTTGCTTAATCAGAGTATGATCTCCGACTCTGTAATTGTACAAAAACGGTTCTTCGTGCATTGTTCTGCCCACGCCGTGACCGCCGTATTGTCTTACAATCCCGTAATGTTCGCGGTTTGCGACGGCTTCTATAGCGCCGGATATGTCGTCCAGAACATTACCGGCTCTCATTTGTGCGATACCTGCGTAAAGAGCCTCTTCCGTGACTTTCATTAATTTTTGTTTTTCTTCGGAAATTTTTCCGACAGCATAAGTCCATGCGCTGTCGCCTACAAATCCGCCATAAGTTGCGCCTACATCAATGCTTATTATGTCACCCTCTTTCAGAATGACATTTGCTGACGGGATGCCGTGTACTACCTGTTCGTTTATTGATGTGCATATAGCTCCGGGGAAGCCGTGGTAACCTAAAAATGTCGGGATGGCACGGTTTTCTTTTATAACTTTTGTTGCTATACTGTCAAGTTCCAGTGTGCTGATGCCGGGTTCTACCACTTCTTTCATTTTTTGATGAACAAGTGCTACGATGTGTCCGGCATGGCGCAATCGTTTTATATCATCTTTTGATTTACGGTTAATCATTTGTACTTCTTTCTCTATAAAAATTATTTAATTACTTCAAGCAATCTTTCCCAAACTGTTTCAATGTCGCCGTTTGCGTCGATTGTTCTCAATAATCCTTTATTTTTGTAGTATTCAATCAACGGTGCTGTTTCGTTGAAATAAGTGTCAAATCTTGCCTGAGCTACTTCGCGGGTATCATCTTTGCGCTGGGTTAATTGTGCGCCGCATTTGTCACAGGTATTTTCTTTTTTCGGTGCCTTAAATGCAAGGTTGTAGATTTCTCCGCAAACAGGGCAAGAACGGCGGTTTACTATTCTTTCAACCAGAATGCCTGTGTCTATATCAAAATATACCGCTATAAATTCTCTTTTTATATCTTTGTCGATTTCGGCGTTCATTTTTTCAAGCTCATCAGCCTGTTCTACGCTTCTCGGGTAACCGTCGAGGATATAGCCGTTTTTGCAGTCATCTTGAGATAATCTGTTTTTGATAATTTTTGAAACAAGTTCAACCGGTACAAGCTGACCTTTATCAATATATGATTTAGCTTCTTTTCCGGCTTCGGTTTCGCCTTTGATTTCCGCTCTTAAAAGCGAGCCGGTGTCAATATGCGGCATATTCAAGTGCTCTGCAAGTCTTGCTGTTTGTGTGCCTTTGCCGCAGGCGGGCGGTCCTAAAAAAATAAGTTCTTTTTTTGTCATAATTCTTTTCTCTCTTTTGTTACCTTATAAACTTATCTTACATCAAGAAATGTTTTTATTCAACAAAACTACAAAGGTATTTATATATATATGTTTCCCAAAATATTATTAAAAGATAAAAATAATGTCATTCCAAACGCCGGACTGAGCTACGTATTTCGAAATCTTACTACCGGCAAGACCCTGCGGAAAAACAACACAGGATTTGAATGGTGACAAGACCCTGAAACAAGTTCAGGGTGACAAAAAAATTAATATGTCATCCCGAATTTATTTCGGGATCTTACCACTAGGAAACAGTTGCTTCAAGTTGGCAAGCCCCTGTGGGAAACCGGACATTTTTCACAAAATCATAGATTTTGGAAAAAGTAGTCAATCAAGTTCAGGGGAACAAGTTTGCCCATTTTTAGTAGAATTTGATATATATTCCACTCCAAAACCTTGCAGGGCGGGTTTTATTTTATTGTGCTCATTGATTTGGTGATTTGTGAATGGATTTTATTTGCGCGGTACAGATATGCGGTTAATTTTTCGTAGCTTGCGGTTGTTTCACCGTATGGAACTTTCATCGCAATTAATTCATCAACGTTCTGGTTTATGCTTCTTAATGTATCCAGAGAATCACTCAAATCCATTATTGATTTGAATTTTTTTGAGACTTTGGAGATAATTTTTTTTGATATAAATTTTTGCATTTTGGTAATTACGGATTCTTTTTTGCTGCCTTTGATAGCAGAGCCGGCAATTTTTTCGGCAAGATTGCGTTTTGAAAATTCTTCTTTCAGTTCCGCGATTTCTTTTTCCAGAGTTTTTGCCTGAATTTTTAATTCCATTACATCGAGCAGTTTCCCCAAAAGTTCTGCGCCTTTTATTTTGGCGTTTACTGCGTCAAGCATTTCTGTTTTTTCTGCAATTTTATATTCAAGTTTGATAAATTCATCCCCGAGCTCATCGACGGAATTATTGTTCAAAAGATTGGAATCATAATCATTCAGCTTGTGATTACTCATAAAAGGAAGAGAAGCCTGAGGCTCAAAAAACGTTTGTTTTCTGCTTCCGAATATATTGGTGACACTTTCAACTTTTTGATTATTACTGCTATCCATACTATTTATATTTTAACTCAAATTATACTTGATATTCACCTGCAAACGGTGGAAAAATCAGTTAATTGTGTAGACTTTTTTGTAGTAAAGGTAAACACCTGCGCAGGTGAGGACTATATTCGGCATCCATGCTGCCAAAAACGGCGGCATAGTACCGGCTTCCCCGAACGAAATAGACAGTGCACGTATCAGATAATACACAAATATAATCAGAATGCTGAACAAAAATCCGCGGTTATATCTGACTCTCGGCGGGGTAATTGCAAGCGGAACACCAATCAGAACAAGGGCAATTGTTGTGAGCGGCAGCGCAATTTTGTCAAACAATTCAACATAAATTTCACGCTGCTGCTTTCCGCTTAATTCTGCTTTTCTCAGGTATTTTATTAATTTTGTAAAATTCATTTCTTTGGCAACGTTTTTATTTAATTCTCTTGACATATCAAGCCCGAATTTTACGACTGAATCGTCAAAGAGTGTTGTATTCAAGACTTTTCCGTCATCTCCGACTGTGTAAATTGCGCCCTTTTCAAAATTCCAGCCTTCAGGAGACGTTTTGCCCTCTTGCGCCTGAAGAATTTGTATGGTGCCTTCTTTGGAAGTATCAAGCACTGTAATGTTATGCAAAATTTTATCTTCGCAATATCCGACATAAAACAGTCTTTTCAATCCGCCGCGGTCATTGAGTTCTTTGAATACAAAGTTCTGTTTGCCGTCAGGGATATTTTTCTGCCCGAGAGCCCACAGCGCCAAATCTTTTGACTGCTTAGTCATTACAGGCACGATACTTTCGTTTATTACAAAACTGAATACAGACATACATATTGCAAATATAAAAATCGGTTTTGCTATTCTGTTAAGTCCGATGCCGCACGCTCTCATAACTGTTATTTCCGAATCCAGACTCAACTTATTAAGCGTCATAACAGTTGCAAGCAAAACGCCCATAGGTATTGTCATTACAATGACTGAAGGCAGGTTCAGGATTATCATCATAAAAGCCACTTTAAACGGAATTCCGAAAAGCGATATCTGTTTGATAAGCGTAATAAACGTATCAGATGCAAAAATAATTGATGTAAATACGCAAACACCCATCAAAAACATTTCAATGACCTGTCTGAGAATGTATATATCAAGTAGAGAAATTCGTTTTATCGAGCGGCTTATTTGTTTAAACATAGAGTAATGATAGTTGAAACAAAAAAAATAATCAAATTATTATCTATTCGTTGCCGGAATAAATTCTTATGTAATTCCAATAGCTTCTGAAAACTTTTTTGACGTAATCTTTTGTTTCCTGATAAGGAATTTGTTCGACAAATTCATCTGTGTCGTTGTAGTAGAGTGAGGATTTCCACCTGTTGACCGAACCTATCCCGCCGTTATATGCCGCAACTGATGAAATATCAAGTCCGTTCAACATACTTTTCAATTCAGCGTAATAATAGCTGCCGAGTTTGATATTTGTTTCCGGATTGTGGAGGTCTTTTACGGAGTCAATCGTGACACCGTGTTTTGAGCCGATTTCTTTTGCTGTGGACGGCATTAGCTGCATTAAGCCACCTGCGCCGACAGAACTTTGCGCCTGAGGATTAAAATAGCTTTCTTCTCTCACTATTGCAAGTATCAGAGGAGAATTGTTCCCGACGTGTGATGAATATTTTTTTATCAAATCATAATAATCTATAGGATAAACAAGCCGCCAGCGAAGGTCATATTTGTCAGGTTTGTCCTCTATTTTTTCCATAGCATCGCGTGCCACAAGCATTGAATGCGAGTAGTCACCTTTTTGATAATATATCCAGCTTTTTACAAATTCATCGTCATTTAATTCAAACAACATGTCATAGTCGCCGACTTGTGCCAGATGCAGGTTGAGTTTTGCGTCTTTGTTAATTTCGTATGGGTATTTAACCTCTTTTTCTTTGATGTAATTATTTATGATAGCGCCGTGCATGTCATTAAGGTTCAGATATGCTCTGTATGCGTAATAATTATCCGGATAGCGTGCTATTACGCCTCTGTAGCAGCTTTTATATTCGTCGCGGTCTGTTGAACTTGTCTCAAGAACTTTCCCCAGCCAGTACATAACCATCGGGGAATATTTTATGCTGCTGTATTTGTTCAAATATGAGCGCCCGTTTATCTTAGCCGCGGCGTACTCTTTATTTTTTACCTGTATAAGAAAAATATTTGCAAGGGCGTCTCCTGTATATTCACTCTCTGGGTATTTGTTATAGAGTTCTCTGTAGCATGAGAGTTGTTGAGATGCCGGTGAAGACTGGCATTTAAGGTTAAGAATATAGTCTCTGCCTACAGGTGCCGGATAAGAATACAATTTTGAAAGTGCTCCGTATTCATTCGGTTCTGTTTTTGCATACAAATCCACAGCGTCACGGAGGTCATCAATATTTACATCTTTTGCGTGAAATGACAGCCCGTATTCCGTGAGTGCTTTCGCCTTAGATTTTAAACCAAGTGAAAAATTAATTTTTGCTCCAAGTGCCCAGGATTTTGCTGCAGGAACATGGAAAAGTGCCTCATTTGCACATTTCAGGTCACCGAGGAGATAATAACTTTTTGCGATTAAAAGATAATCTTGAGTCCCAATAGGAAGGTTTGCAATTTTTATTTCGCTTAAAATATTCTGAACCCATCTGCCTGACGGAGATTTTTTCAGATATGACATGTAGCGGTTTTTAATTTCTAGTTTTTCTTCGTCAGTCAAATCAGAGGTTGAAGTCAAAAGAATTTTTCCGAGAAAATATTCCGCAGCAATACCGTAATCGGTTCCGGGTGCGGCGGCGAGAATTTCTTCAAAATATTTTTGCGCCAAATCAGGTCTTGAATCTACTAGCAGTCTTGCCGCGTGATATTTTGACCTCAGACTCAGCCTGTGGGACGGGTAATTATTGAACAAAAGCTGATATTGTTTAATCGCTGCATCAAAATCTTCTATATCTTCCGCGCACTTTGCCTGCCGGTATATCGCAGCAGGTTTCAGGTCTGAAAGAAACGAAACTTTTGAAAATTGGTAATAGGAATTTTGCAAATTCCCTGCTTTGTAATCTTCAAATGCCTGTGTATAAATTTCCAGAGCTCGCGATGCGGAATGTGCTATAGTGACAGCCCCCGCAGCTATTGCCAACCCAACCCCAAGTATTACGGCTATGATTATGATTTTTTCTTTTTTGGTTAAAGGGTTCATACCTATTAATTTTATCAAAAATTTCGGATTTTCAAAATTTTTCATTTTTTTTTACAAACAAAAAAGCAAGGCTTTTTACACCTTGCTTTTGTTGTAACTTGTATGGTTGGTACAAGTTAGGAACGAAACTTATTTAGGTATCGGCATATCAGCCGGATACAGTCTCAGTTTACTGTCGTAAATTCCTGCACTATCCGAGTCGCCGCCGCCCGGGATGTAATTGTGTCTTCTTATAGCACCGTCCTGCAGGTTATATCTTTCTTTGATTTCACCGTAAGTTTCAGTGCCGAAAAGTCCTTCATCTTCCGTGCGGTACTCGTAGTACCCGCCGGTTTTGATTAGTCCGAAAAGGGCTGTATCTTCCGGTACCCAGGCTAGTCTGCCGGATTTTAAATCTTTGTTCATATAATGTTGGGCAACTTCTACAGGGTCTGTCAAACCTTTTTGTTCAACTTCCTGCTGCTCAGCTTTCATTCTCGCATTGTGTTTGCGTTGTGCAATTAATTCATCACTCGCTGTGCCGCGCGGGATAATTAAATCCTGACCTATCATGATGTCTTTGAGGCTGGTATTGTTTGCAGCCATAATGTCTTCAACTGTTGTGTCATATTTTACGGCAAGTTCCGACAGTGTCATTCCTTCCGTAACTTTAATTGTAACATTATTACCGTTACCATTTGTAAAATTAATAGTAATTTGACCATCTTCACTTTGCGGGACAACTGTTGTTCTCTGGGGGTCGCCGCCAATTGAGCCTACGCCTTGTACACCTTTTACCATGATGTGTTTCTCCTTAGATTGTATATTTTCTCTATGTATGTATACGGCACAATCTGTGAAAAACTTTAGGGTTTATTTACAAAATGTTACAAAACATGTCAAAAATTTTATGCACAGGCTTAAAAAGTTCTTGAACGGGGCAGGTTTCATCAAGTTCCAGAGTGATTGTTTTAATTCCTCTTTCGACACCTGCATAAGTTCCGAAACTGCCGGGTGTTGGGTAGCCGATACTTGCTTCCGCCGGATAATTTATTATGTTTGAAATTTTTTCCGCAAGCTCCTCTGCCGGCCCGTCATAGTTCACTACTTTGTAAGGTGAATGCAATGTAAGGATTATTTCAGGTTTGTATTCTTCCAACACTTCAATTAAAAATTTTGTTTCAGCCTCGCTTGCCGGAGAAATTCCGCCGTAGTAGGCGGTTTCACGGTCATCGCAGGTCGCATTTTCACCTTTATTCTGTCCCCAGTTTTTTGTCGGGAAATTCCGGTTAAGGTCAACGCCGTTGGCGTTTGTGCGGGTGTTTTGCTCCATACCGTCAGGATTCAGGCATGGAATAAACAAAAGCGGGGTTTCCGGTGTTTGCCTCAGGTATTGCTTTATAATAATTTCGCCTTGCGGCTCATCACCGTGTACTACTCCGATAATCAGAATATTTTTGTGGTTATCATTTCCGATTAACTCTATTTTATTACCGTTTTTAGTGGTTATTTGTTTTAAGCTTCTCATTATTCAAACAATGCGTTAATAAATTCTTCCGAATTAAATGTTTTTAAATCTTCCATTTTTTCGCCGACACCAACAAGTTTTACGGGCAGCTTCATTTCTTTTGCAACCGCGAGTACAATTGCGCCTTTAGCGGAGCCGTCAAGTTTTGTGAGTGCAACGGAGGTGATATTTACGGCTTCCGTGAAAACTTTTGCCTGCTGCAAGCCGTTTTGTCCGGTATTTGCGTCAAGCACCAGAATGCTTTCGCGCAATGCTTCCGGCGCGTTTTTATCTATTACATTTTTAATTTTTGAGAGTTCTTCCATCAGGTTGAATTTATTCTGGAGCCTGCCTGCCGTATCAACAAGGATTACGTCATAATTTTCGTTTTTGGCTTTTTGGATGGCTTCATAGACAACTGACGCCGGATCGGCTTTGTCGCGGCGGACAATATCTGCACCTGCACGTTTTGACCAGATGTCGAGCTGTTCTTCCGCTGCTGCACGGAAGGTGTCGCCTGCGGCTATCAGAACTTTCTTTCCTTCATTTTTAAACTTGTATGCGAGTTTTGCAATCAGAGTTGTTTTGCCTGCTCCGTTTACGCCTGCGATAAAATAAATATTCAAAGCGTCAGGCGTGTAATTTAATACATTTGAACCCGCGTCCGATAATGTTTTCAAAAATTCCGTTCTCAAATACTCCTTAACCTGTGACGGTTTAATCTTATCCTGATTGCGGAGTTTGTCAACGAGTTCCGCGGCGTAATTTACACCCAAATCCGCGCTAATCAGGGTATCTTCCATGTCATCAAGTACAAATTCCGAAAACTCTTCTTCCTCGGAAACTGTGTTCACTACATTCCCGACAAGTGCCTGTGCGGTATTTGCTACCGTTTGTTTAAGATCATTAAATTTTTCAGAAAAGAATTTGAACATACAGAAATTTTACCATGAAAACAGAAGAGTAAACAGTTACACGGAACGGGGATATAGCAAGTTCCGCAGATACTATAAAAATTTCGTCATTCTGAGGGCTTTAGCCCGAAGAATCATAATTATATTCATATACTTCTCTAACGCTCAGTATGACGCGGTTTTGTAAATTGAGGCGGGATTTGCCAGATATGTCCCGTTTGTATATTTGAATGCCGGGATGGCAATTTTCAGGAACAAAATGTTTTTATTTAATCATAAAAGGTATTTTTTTAACAAAGTAAAAGGACACGGGGAAAATGAAAGCAGTCGGAAAAGTTGCAGTCAAATTGTATGAGTATCTAGGAGCGTCAAAACAAGCGGCGCGTACAGCGTCAAAGGGAACGGCAAAACAATTTTCGCAAATACTATCGGGTAAGTCACGAAAGGAAAAGAAAGAATTTTTAAAAGCACTTGAAAGGCTTGCTGATGACACAAAGAAACCGGGAAATGCTTCCGATATAATATTTAAGACTTTAACCAAAGGTAAAGAAGGTAATGACCGCCGCATTGCTGTAGGGCATTATAATGAAATAACGCTGCGGTTAGGTTTCCGTCGTTCTATGAACAATATAAGCGTAGAATTGCCTAAAATCATAGAAAGTTCAATGAAAAGCTGTATTGACGATGCAGTCCGGAAGGTAATGAGTCCTGAGAATATGAACAAAATGGTCAATGAAGCTCTAAAGGAAGCACGCAAGCAAGCTATGCAAGATGCAGCCACTATGCTTTATCGTTTTGCGGCTTCTCCTATTAATCTGGTAAGGCGCGCATTTATCCCAAAAGGAAAACGAACAACACTCACTGAACTTATCAGAAAACCTAAAGAACAGTTTAAAGATGCCTATTATTCAAAACTTTTGGAGCAAAAAGGATTGATTGGGCGCGCCCCTCAAAAGGCAGTAGTAACCAAAGATTCCGCTGGGCTGCATGTAGAAACTCTTCTTGGCGGACAATCTGTTGAAGGTGGTTTTAACGGGTTTAATAATACCATATCTTATACAAAAGAATTTTCTTCAATGCCGCGGAGCATTCAGGCTAACATGTTGACCCACGAGCTTCGTCATTTTGAGCAGGCTGATCAGATTATCAGAACTTTCGGGATAGAAAGATATATTCAGGCAAAAAAAACAAATTTATTTAAACAATTTTCACAAATGTCGCAATATAAAAACGCTTCACGGGAACAAATAAGTGCGGCAGTTGATGAATGGCTGATTCAAAACAATTACACTGATGACGTAATAAAAGCAGCATTTGCAAAATCAATTTCTGCACCGCGAATCAATCCGGCGTCTGCTAAAGGTCAAAGAGCACAAAAATATCTGGAAGCTACAGAAAATTATCAGGGGTTGAAAAAGGATAATTTCTTAACTACCGCTACGAAAGAATATCTGGAAAATCCTATGGAAGTAGAAGCATATTCAATGGGTAAAAAAGCAGGGCGTCAGGTCGGCATCATTGAAGATTTGAATTTGATGTACATATAGTTTTAAATCTCCGGTTAATGAAAAAAACTATATTATGTCATCATCTAAAATGAAATCGTGTCCCATATTGTGCATTAAACTTAGATATGCGCTGTAATAAGTGTTCATCATATCAAGATATTCGTGCATAGTTTCCTGATATGCGTTTTCGTTCCACATCAAACCTAGCAGCGGTGTTTCACCGTTTCGGTAGCGTTCGGTTGACATCTTCAGAATTTCTTTTGAATAATCCAGAATATCTTTGTAGTATTCCATGTTCTCTTTTGTGTATATAAAGTCGTTGTAATTTGTTTTCAGCGCGAGTTTTAATTTATTTTCATAAGATTTTTTATCCATTTTTGCTTTCTCATAGATAAATGCGGCTTTTTTAACCTCCGGACGATAGGTGTACAGCACCGGAATATCCGCAAAAACACCTATAAAAGCGCCAGGCAGTGCTTCTTTTCCTGTCTGCTTTGCGGTCTGGTAGGCATAGCCGCTTGCTATTGTGACATCAGGGATTACTTTATGTTTTTGAACTTTTATGTCACGCGAAAGTTTTTCAATATCGGAATCAACTATTTTAATTGAATAACTGTATTTGAAAGCAATTGCTTCTATTGTTTCGTATGGCGGCAATTCGATATCTAATATGCTGACATCTCCGAAAAGAGATTTTTCTAATGTATCGTAAAGTATAATATCATCTTCCACATCCATTGCACGGTTAAGATCAAATTGGGCTCTTAACAGGTTTGCTTTTGCTGCATTTAGTTGGACAAGTGATTTTTTATGTTTGATGTCCGATTGAAGTATATCTATTTTGTAATTGAGAGAATTTGCAGGTTTTGAATGGGCAATTTCCGACATTTCCTTAAAAATTTCAGCGCGGTCTTTTGCTATTTTTAAGAGAGATTTCATATACAAAACATTGAAATACTCTTCCATAACGTTAATTTTAACGTTATGTTCCGCAAGCCGTATTTCATTTTCAACAGAAGTAAGTTTTGCTTCGGCAGCTTTTTTTCGCACTCCTCGTTTGGCAATTTCAAGCGGCAGAGCTATACCGAATTGGCTGGAGTTTCCGGTATTAACTTTTCCGAGCAGGAAATTGGACTGGAATTGAGGATTTTTTAGGGCATTTGCTATTTTTACTTCCTGACTGTATATTTCATAATCTTTTCGTTTTGCCTGTAATTCAAGGTTCTGTTCAAGCGCTATTTTTATTGCATCGTCAATTGTTACTTTCTGAACCTCTGCAAAAGCAGGTCTTAAAGTCATAGCAAAGAATATAGCGGCTGCCGTAAGAAAAAATATTTTCTTCATATTGTCTCTCAAAACAATATCTATACTAATTAAAAAAAACTAATCGTCAAGTTTCAGGACATCTGCGAGGTCAACATTTTTGGGAGCTCTGAAGTCTTTAACTGTTATCGACGGAGAGCTTTGTAATTTTTCTATTTTTTCCTGAAGTTTTGTGTCCGGTATCAAAAGTTCGTGCCCTCCGCGTTCTTTTCCAAAACCTAAATTCCGGTAATATTTTTCTGCTTTTTCCGAAATCCTGCCGGTTTTAATTTGCGCATAGAACTCAATTTCTTTTTTAATATTTTTTAATGCCTGTATTAACAATGCTTTACGTCCGGCATGCACAGAGTTGTCTTTGAACATATAAAGAGTGTGTATATCCATGTCACCGTTTTCTCTGTAATCCAAAATTCCGGCAATATTTTTTTTGTTTTCTATTGCAATCAAAAGCCCGTCGTTATAACGTTTATCTTTAGCTGTGATGTGGTTTATGGAATCCATGACGCTGGCTTTCACTTCTTTTCCGCCTATCATCAGGGTATCTTCCGGCAAGGTCTGACCTTTTAATGCTTCTGTGAAGCGTTTTAAAAATGACGCATCGTTTTGGTCAACTTTATAGACATCTATTACGGATTTAACTCCGTTTCTGGTATTTGTTATTACTCGTGAAATGTTTCTTGCCGTAAATTGCGGATTGTATTGCGGGGTTTGTTGAAGCTGCATATTGTCTTTTTCCTTTTCTTATTTTGTATATTTGCAATTTTATAAAACCGGTACATAATTTTTTTTGCTATGGTATTATAGTATTATGAAGAAATTTTTAATATTTGTGACGCTCTTTAGTTTGAGTATTCAAATAAGCAGCGCAATGAGTGAAATTGACAGGGATGAGCTAAAGTGTATCAACAGTACAAGCAGTTACAAAGAAATGATGGCTTGTACAAACAAAGCGCGTACACAATGGGAGTCGGAGATAGAAAAATATTATCAAATGCTGACAGGCGAACTTCCTGAGAAAGATTTGAAAAATCTGACCTCATCACAGAGGCGCTGGAATAAATACAAACAAACAGAATTTAAAATGATAGACGGGTTATTGAAAAAGAAACTCAACATTGAAGGCAAAAACATTGCCTGCGGTCTAAAAAAAGACATAGTAAAAAGCCGCGCTATTTATTTAAGAGATTATCACGAATTGTTTCATGAGGAGTAGCTTTTGAGCTTACCACGGTAAACGGTATGTTTGCGGATTTGATATTCTTTAATCTTTCAAGTCTTGTTTTGACAAACTGTGCTTGATGAGAGTTTGGTTTTTTGAGAAGAAATTTTCTGTAATAGCGTTGGGCATCAGCACGTTTGCCGAGTTTGTCAAAGCAAATCCCAATGCTCATATACGCGCGGTAATAGTCAGGGTTGATTTTCATTATTTGATGAAGCAGTATTGAGGCTTCTTTGTACCTGTTAAGTTTTATTAGCAGCGACGCTTTGTTTTCGTAGCCTTTAATATATCTCGGCGAATTTTCTATCAATTTTTGGTAAATCATAAGCGCGAGTTCGTATTCTTCACAAGATTCATGCGCCAGCCCGAGATGCAGAATAGCTTCGGGATTATCAGGATTAATCTGAACCGCGCGGACAAAATTCTTTATAGCGCCGCACGAAATCCCCTCCGCCAGATGGCAGAGCCCGAGTTCAAAATATGCCTGATAAAAATCTTCACGGAGTTCGGTTGCTTTTTCAAGGTATTTAACAGCTTTAGGATACATTTTTAAATTCTTATAACAAACGCCGAGCCCAAAATATGAATCCGCATTATTTCTGTCTATAAGCATGGCATTCAAATATTTTGTAACGGCTTCTTTGTAAGAGCAGCTTTTTCTGAGGGCATCAGCAAGCAGGCACAACGCTCTGGATTTGCACAAAGGAGTGCTGCCGGCCGCGCCGTTCAATGATTTTAAGTTGATATTTTCCGTAACCAAAGCTCTACCTCTTCTATATAAATTCTACTTTTTTTTGGATACAGCCTGAACAATCCAAGGATGTATAACTTTGTCAATCATTGGATTTATTATTATGCTTGTGCTATATATATAGTATGAGAAAGCTGATAACATCTTTGATTATATTGGGGAGTATGCTTAATGCCATGCCGGTACTTGCAGCTGACGAGGTTCAGCTGGAAAATGTCAGCGCTGAAAAAATTGAACTGAAAAAACCGGAAATCCGCGGAAAAGAATCTCTGCTTGTTAATGATAAAGCTGTCGTGGAAGAACTTATCCGGCTCCAAAAAGAAAAAGATATAGAAGATATTGAAAACCTCTGGAACGGTACTGTTGCCAATAATAAAGTAATAGAATTTGCACTGAAAAAACTCGCAACACCTGAAAGCGAAAGAAGAATACATTCTTCCCTTATGGCAAAAACTCTTTCAGCCGTTGCTTCCGGCGCGTCTTTTGTCCCGTACATGGTAGGGTCGGATTATCTTGTGTCATCAACGGCATTTGCAGCGGGAAGACTTGCTCAAAATTTGATTAACAGAAAAAATGTTCCGCAGGAAATGCCGCTAACTGATACAGAAATGATTGAGCTTGCCGGACTTGTCGAAGAACTTCAGGATAAAATTATCAATGCGTATTATAACTACAAAAGTACGCTATCTCAGTTGAAAGAAACACGTGCCAAACTGCTTTTGTATAATAAAAATTACTCAAAAGCCATAGAGCGTGATGACCTTTTGGAGATTACAATTTCTTCTTCTTTGCATGATGAAATGCAGATAGAAGAGTTTTATTATATGCAGAGCGCAAAAAAGTATCATCTTGAACTCCAGCGGCTTGCCGGAAAAAAAGTAGTTGATAATCTTAACCTGTATCAGTACAACTACAATGCGACACTTGTCGGAGAAAAGGCGGTGGGAAAATAATGAAAAAGTTTTTAACCGCAATGATTTTAGCAATATTTCTGACGCAGCCGGCAGCTTTTGCCGTGGATTATGCTGATTTGAATTCTCCAAAGCCGCCTGCTTTCCGTGTAGGTCTGACTGATACTCCGGAAAAAATATATGTCGAGGCGGTGCAAGATACCCAAAAAGTTCAAAAAACTCACGTCGAAAAAGAAAAAATTGACGAACAAAATATCGAAAGTTATAACATTGAAGATGTCACTTATGCTGATTTAAGTATCAAAAAAATGTCCAAAGAAATTTCAACAGAGCTTGAACTTTTGCAGAATGACATGATGGAAGACTTAACTCTCTTGTGGCAGGGAGCTGCTTCTAAAAGCGACGTTATAAATTTTGCACTGTACAAACTTGCAAACCCTGACGAGAACAAACCTAATGAAAAATCAGTTAAAAAAGTTCTGACAACAATCGCCGGTATGTCGACACTTGTCGGCGCAGGCATGGGCAACCCGCTGCTTGCAAGCGGAGCTCTTATCGGCGGTAATATGTTAGGTATTATGACCCAGGATACAAAGGCTCTTAACTATAAATATACTAGAGTCACTGACGCTGATATGATTATTCTTGTCAGAAAAATTGAGGATTTGCAGCAAAAAACCGTCAATCTTTATTATGACTATATGACGTCACGCGAAAAACTTGAAATGCTTACCAAAATGACGGAACAGCGCAAAAAAAATTACGAACTTTCGCAGGACATGCCGCGTGAAGTCATTCTGGTAACAGACGCATACTACAGGACGGCACTGGATAACCAAAAGAAAGCCAACGCGGATTTCTACTCCAAACGTGCTGCCCTGGAACAGTTCGTTGGTAACGATGTATTTAAACAGTTTGAGACTAATTTGAAAGAGCGGGAAAAACAAAACTGATATGAAATTTATACCCTACGAAGTGAATACCGGCAGCAAAAATATGCAGCTTGACAGTCAACTGCTTGATTTTGCAATAGCAAAAGAATTGAAAGAACCCATTCTGCGGCTGTACGGATGGTCTCCGGCATGCGTTTCACTCGGACGAAACCAGAAAGATGATTTTATTGACTATGCGCTTTTGCACAAAAAGAAAATAGATGCGATAAGACGTATCACCGGCGGACGCGCAATTTTTCACGATGACGAAATTACGTACAGCTATATTACTCCTGCGGAAATTCTTCCGCACGGCGAAAACGTGAACTCGTCCTATAAAGATATCTCACAAATCCTGATTGACAGATTTTCCAAACTCGGTATAGAACTTGAGTTTGGCGGAACAAAAAAATCCGTCCACAACGTAGATTATTGTATGCTTGTATCAACCGGCGCAGACCTGTGTTACAAAGGTAAAAAACTCATCGGCTCCGCACAATTCCGTAAAGGCGGCTATATTCTCCAGCACGGGTCTATCCTCTATGATTACAACAAAGAACTGCTAAATGAAATTTTTCACGAAGATATTAACACTGATTGCATTACCTCGATAAAAGAAATTAATCCTGAAATCTCACGTGAAGATATTATTAATCTGCTCAGTCCTGTTAATATTTCTTAACAGTAGCGCAATTTTCTCCTGAAAAAAATCTTTATATAATTACGAGGAATAAATCAAGGAGAATTTGTCATGGTATGGCAATACAACAACGATATGACTAATTTGGGGTGGAATTTGATGCTAAATCAATTGGGCGGACCGTTTGCCTGGACATCAAGCTGGGGCAACGGTGTGCAGTTTAATATGAATTCCATTATGAATATGTCTCCTTGGCAAGCATATAATTTTCAGGCAATAAACGGGATGGTAAACTTTGGCATTCCGATAAACCCGTTTTCAGCTTGTACAATGAATTTCCAAGCGATAGATTCGCAGGTAAACGTATCAATGAACCAGCGTGTATTAGGCAAGGCTGAAACTGCGTTGAAGACACTTGATGCAACAAAAGAAAGCCTTGAAAAAATGTTGACACAGGAAGGTGTAACAGACGCACAAAAAGCAACCATCCGCGAACAAATCAGAAAGATAAACGAACTTCAAGCCAAAATAGAAAGAATGAAACCAGAAATGCAGACAGATAAGGACTGGCTGAAAGTTTATGATGCGTTTGAAGCCTTGATGGGTGAAAAGACGGAAATTGATACAAAAATCAAAGAACTTATAGAAGAAGTCGCAGAACAAAATAAAGCCGATGACGACGATAAAGTCGACGGCAATGATAAGGTTGACGGAGACGATGACAGCGACAGCGATTCTGATACAGACACAGACCCTGACGGAGATGCAACCCCTGATGTCGCAGCTGCATTAACAGCACAAGCTACAACAAAAGAAGAAGCGCAACAGAACCTCAGTCAGGTTTATGGCGAAAACGCTGAACCTACAGGGGTAACTGTTACCGATGACGGAAAATTCTCACTTCAGGTAACGAACAAGAATGGAGAACAGGTAACAAAAGAATATTCTACTGTTGAGGAAATGCAGAATGCAGCAGCAGCAAGACATCCGATGTCAAAAGCTGATGCGGAAAGAGATTTAGAAATAGTATTCGGCAGTGACAAAGCAGAATCAGGTATTAGCGTAAAAGAAAACAAAGCCAGTGACGGCAAGGTAACAAGCGTAAAATATGTATACAAAAATAACGAATACTCAACTATCAGCGAAGTATTAGACGTAAAGAAAAAAGAAGAAGAAGACCAGCAAAAACTGGAGCAAGAGCAAGCTGCAGCAGCTGCGGAGCAGGAAAGATTATCTCAGTATGATGCAAGTGATGCACAGGTTGATGAAATCGCCGAAAACTTTAAAGCCGCTGTAAATTACGGATGGATTGCCGGCACAGACGATCCTTTGTTTGAGAAAACGGTTGCAAGACTGAATGCTATTAACGTAGTTGAAGTTATGGACAAATATTTAGAAAAAACAGAAGGTGAAGAATCCTTTATAGATGCCTTCAACTGGGATGCTGACAGAAAACAGCGTTACACAGTAGGAAATTATATCTATAAAGCATTATTGGAACGTTATACGGGCAAACCTATTACTGAAATATTTGAAAACTTCCCATCACCAGAACTTAAAGAAGGTGACGAAGTTGCCAAGTACAAAAAACTTGATCCGGACGAATTCCAGCTTCAAAATCCTAACAATGATCCGGTAATCGCAGCATTCAATGAATTGATGAAAGAATCTAATGCGTCAGTATACACAGATAACAGTGACGTAAAAGAAGCTGTAGAGACAATCTTGAATGCAATAAAAGCTAACGAAAAAGCAAAGTAAAATTAAAAATCCAGACATAAATAAAAGGAGCATAATCATGTAAAGCCATGGCATAAAACCGATTTCGATTTCTTTTTTATAATTCCTCAACGTGTAAGGCGAGAGCCGGTAGGTAGGTGAATGTGTAAACGCCGGTGAGACTGATCCGCTCACCGGCGCCATTTTATATTAGTGGATAGCAGCTAAGTGACCAGGTGAATAGTGAGTAGTGAAGAGAAATTTACATTTTTATATTCCCCGTTCCCCTGAACCAGGAGAGAGTTATAGGGTGGGCAAAGCGCACGCGTGCCCACCAACTTTGTCATGACCGTAAGAGCTTAGCAGTTTTAATCCGCTCTCCAAATCGGGAGAGGGTGTCCTATCGTCTTCAAAGCGACTTAATCCGCTCTACCTCTTTTCCTCGCCCCTATGGGGAGAGGGAGAAGCCGTGCGAAACGTTAGTGAGCTACGGATTCGGGTGAGGGGGCAAACATGATGTTTGCTGTCATTCTGAGGACTTTAGCCCGAAGAATCTCAATAAAAAAGAGATTTTTCACCCCTGAATTGCCATCGGGTTCAGAATGACGGGGTGTTAAAGACATTAGGACGATAGGACGTTAAGTCCGTTTCATTAATCTGTCATGCTGAACTTGTTTCAGCATCTTAGCTTGTGAAGTGCTGGCAAGATTTTCCGCATGGCAAGATCCTGAACAGCTTGAAAATCACGTTTTTCAAAAAAACGGATTTTCTACGCTTTCAGGATGACAGCAAACATAATGTTTGCATCATTATTCTTTACACAGTTTCTGTAGGTCAGGCATTGCCTGACAGTTATAGGTGGGGGGAAGGCGAGAAACATTATATTTGCTGTCATTCTGAGGACTTTAGCCCGAAGAATCTCAATAAAAAAGAGATTTTTCACCCCTGAATTGCCATCGGGTTCAGAATGACGGGGTGTTAAAGACATTAGGACGATAGGACGTTAAGTCCGTTTCATTAATCTGTCATGCTGAACTTGTTTCAGCATCTTAGCTTGTGAAGTGCTGGCAAGATTTTCCGCATGGCAAGATCCTGAACAGCTTGAAAATCACGTTTTTCAAAAAAACGGATTTTCTACGCTTTCAGGATGACAGTAAACATTATGTCCGTCCCCTCACCCGGCACTACGTGCCACCCTCTCCAAATCGGGAGAGGGTGAAACCGTCATATCGTCTTTAGAGTTACTGTAGGTCAGGCATTGCCTGACAGAAAGACCTCACCCCTGCCCTAAGGGAGACACCCCCACCCAGCCTCCCCGACCTGGGGAGGGTACAAAGTGCATTGTTGGGCGAAAGAGTTATAGGTATGTCGGTTGGGCATACTTGCCCAACAATACCCAGCCCTCTCCTGGTTCAGGAGAGGGCTGAAACGAACTTAACGTCCTATCGTCTTTAGAGTGACTTAATCTCTTCTTTTGTGATAGCAAAAAACAGAGGAGAAATGTTTTTTGAGGACGATAGCGCGAACGCAGTGAGTCGCGTGTTCCGAAAAAAATTTTTCTTCTCTGTTTTTTTTATTACTGTTTGCTATAGTGACTTAATCTCTTTTTTAACTTTTGGTTTGTCAGGGTTGTCATTGTCGGAGCCGAGCATGAATCGGAAGCCGCCGGTAAGCGCAATACCGTTTCTGCCGCCGTTTCTTATCATCGCCTGCAAGAACGCGGTGAACTTGTCAGCCCAGTTTCGCTGGACACCAACCCCGTATTCAACATACGGTTTAACGCTCATTTCAGGCAGTTTCACGTTGTTGGCTGTGACCTTGCTTTCATTCATAAGGTTCCAGACCATACCGACAGAGGCATAAGGCTGCCAGCCGCCCTTGAGGTTCGCGATGAAACGAACACTCGGGTTTAATTGAATAGTATGTAACGGGTCGCTTTCGATATTTACGCCGGCGGCGTTTTTGTAATCGAATGTATTAACAAACGTATAGCTCAAATACATAATCGGCTGGATGATGAACTTACCGTCTTTGAACTCAAAGTTGTAGCCGGTTTTAGACCCAACGCCTGCAAGTAACGATGTGTAGTCTTCTTTACCGTACATGGTATGGCTTTCACCAACGCTGGCACCTGCAGAAGCTGTAATAGCAGTCCAGAAGTTACCTTTGTAGAAAGTTTCTGTAAAGCCTAATAAGCCGCCGTTCATTGAGGTGTCGACGCCGGAGTAATTCAAGCTAGACCCCATGTAGCCTGCGTAGCCTGTGAACACACGGTGCCAGCCATTTTTCATCTCTTTGAAGTCGCCGTCAAAGCCCACAAGCGAACCATAAGTGATGGCGTCAACTTTAGGGCCGTTTTTAATGTTCATTGTTTCAAAAGTAGTGTACGGTCTGAACCAGACAGCATTGTTATGAAGCTGATCAGCGTATGACGGTAAGTTTTCGTTGAAGTCAGTACTTAATGCATATTTGTTGGCATTGATTTTAGCGTAACGCTCCATAGATGGTAATTGAGTGAACGCATCAGCGTGTTCAAAGACGTATTTGAACGCTTCATTCATAGCAGCTTGACCAGCAGCGAGGTTACCGACAGGAGTAGCCAAAACCGCAGGGTTGAATGCATCTGACGGGTTGCCTGTAGAACCTCCGCCACCTTGTGGTGGTGTAGGAATTACCGGGACATCAGGCTCATCCGGCTCAGTACCGGGATCTGGTGTCGGCGTCGGTTCGTCTGGCTCTTCATCTGGCTCCGGTTCAGGGTCAGGCAGCACCGGGATTTTGTCGCCGCGGGTGAAGAGGAAGTAGCCGCCGTCGCCTTTGCCGTCGTATTGGTTTTCGTTGTCGTAGGTTACGTTATACTTGTAAATCGGCGTGTAAGCTGTCTGGTATGCCCCGGGAAGCTCTCCGACTGCGTTTACGACATTGTTTTTCAAGCCCGGTTCTGCAAAGTAGACTGCCGTGACTTCTTGCCCTTCCGGAGCATCCGACAGCAGGTTCATGCCGACAACGTTGAGGTTGCCGGTGTGCGAGCCATACTCGGAGGCGGTAAACCTATCCATTTCTTTGTTAGCCAAATCGACATCAGCGACGAAGTTAGTATCGCCGGAGACGGTGAAACTATTCAACGCAGATACACCTGCGGCGTCGTTAACCATTGACATAGAGCCGCTCTTCAAGTCTAAGTTGTTGCTGTTGAGGACATCATCGCGTGCGCCGAGGTACAAATTAGTTTTTTCAAGGCTTATGTTGACGGGTGCTTTACCTATAATATTGCCAACTTCATAGGAATTATAAGTATAATTGTATTCATATTCATTAGCATCAACCGTATTATTGAGAATTACTTTCCCAGTCTCGTCACCTGTTATATTTAAGGTATAAGTTATTTTTTCAGGTGCATCTGTTAGTGTTCCATTTTCATCAACCCAGTCTCCATTATGGTTTTTATACCCGCCTACAAAGTTTGTTGAACCTGAAATTTTATCATTAATTAGGATAGTTCCATTTGTCTGTGCCGCAAGTGTTAATGTGGTTGGTGCTCCTTTTACTTCAAGGGGACGTGTAGTATTATAATAAATTTCTTCATTAGGAATTTCTACATATATTGCTTGATAATCTTTTTGACCATCTATATCTTGTACATAATTTCCTGAAAAAACACTTTGTCCGCTGTCTTGTGCAGTAATAGTTAAATCTCTATTTGTATAAATAGCACCTCCTTTGCCAGCCTTACCTTGTCCAATAACCTCTGAAGGATATTTAGCCTGTACTGAATTCCCATAAAATGATGAATTTATAATATGCTCTATAATTCCGCTAGTCTCAAATTGCGGAATATAAGTAGCACCACCCTGATAAGCCGAGTAGTATGTATTGTGTATTGCACCACCATTACCGGTACTTGAATTGTTTATAAAGTCACCTTTTATAGTTTCTATTGTACCATCATTCCAGAGAACTCCTTCGTTTCCTGTATTTCCTATAAAGTTTCCCGTTATGTTTTTTATTGTCCCGTAGTAGTTATAAATCGCTCCGCCATAGTAGTCGGCAGAATTGCCAATAAAGTTGCCTGTGATATTGCCGATTGTGCCCTCGTAATTATAAATCGCACCGGAATTACCAATAAAATCGCCTGTGATATCGCCGATTGTGCCAGAGTTATAAATCGCCCCGCCATCGTAGTTGGCATAATTGCCAAAAAAGTCACCAGTGATATCTCCGATGGTGCCGGTGTTAGAAATCGCCACGCCATAGCCGTTTGCAGCAAAATTCCCGATAAAGTCGCCTGTGATAGTATTTATTATTCTACTATTAGAAATTGCCCTGTTTTCATTTCCAATAAAATTACCAGTAATGTTGTTAATATACCCCCAAGTATTATCTATACCAGTTTCATTACCTATAAAATCTCCGGTGATATTGTTAATTTTGCCTGAATTAGTAATATAAATAGCACTGCTATTGTTATTAATAAAATCGCCAGTGATATCCCCGATTGTTCCCATATCATTATAAATTGCACTGCCTTGTGGACCCTCGTAGTACCAGGTGCCATCAACGGAATTGTTAATAAAATCGCCTGTTATATTTCCTATTGTTCCCCTATAATTATAAATTGCAGCACCTCGAGCATTGGTGCCATCAGCGGAATTGTTAATAAAATCACCGATAATATTACCTATTTTACCTCCCTCATTATTTATAGCTCCGCCTGTAGCTGTTGAACCTCCAGAGGCATATTCATCAGAACTGGAATAATTTCCTATAAATGAACCATGAATATCACCTATTTCTCCGGTATTGTAAATAGCGCCGCCAGCACTATTCCCCCTACTGGCTTTTGTATAATTCCCAATAAAATTTCCGGTAATATTACCTATTTTATTTGAATTGTAAATAGCGCCTCCAGAGGTTTTTCCTAGCCAATTATCTCTATTTGACGTTGAATTATTATTAATAAAATTGCCAGTTATATTAGAAATTTCACCGGAATTATACAGTGCTCCTCCGTAAACAATGAAAGCATTGCCATTTGAAGAATTATTGCTGAAATCAACATTTAAGTTTGTTATTTTACCAGAGTTATGTAGTGCGCCTCCGTAAGCGTGTACACGTCCAAAATCACTGTCGTTGACTTCATTAGTAGTAGAAGTAATAGAATTGTTAATGAAAGCTCCGCTAAGGATGTCAATGTCTGTGGAGTTGTTTAGTGCCCCGCCACGTACATCGACGTAGCTATATTTATACGAAGTTCCATCGCCATAAACATTCAGAGTAACATCTGTATTGTTGTCTTTAAACAAAACATTTTCAAAGTTTGTAACATTTTGTACTCCGCCAGTTGCTTGGTAATGGCTGCTTGATGTCCCATCCGGATTGTTGAGAGTGATCGGCTGAACCTTGTTGATGTATTCGGCAGCATAACTGCCGCTGCCAGGTGTGGCTGTCTCGGAGGATTTGTATTTGTAAGTAATGGTCTGCCCTATAGGATTAGTCGGATCTTGAACAAATTCAGTGTCTCCATCCTCGTCTTTCTGCCATCCGAACGTAAGAGTAACATCGCCCTGCGGATCACCGTATTCGGTCTGTTTCAGGCTTACCTGATAATAAACCGGTAAAGCTTCATTAAAAACAACTTCTTTGTACTGAATATCTGGCAGTCTGTCCGCCTCTGCAACTTCCACACCGGTCACAGGGTCGTAGTAGCGCGTAACCGGCTTGAGTTCGTATTTTGTGATAATGTTGTCACCCGTGGGTGCTGCGCCGTCCTCACCCGCCGGAACTTCAGTTAACGTGTACGCACTCTCGGGCGCTAAAATAGAGCCGCTTTGTACAAGGTTTCCCTCGTCGTCGTATTCGCTTTGCGGGATTTGGACATTGTTTTCGTGCAGGTAGTCTAAAAGCGGCTTATCCAGAGGGACTTCGCTCAAATCAACGTCTTCCAGCTGCACAGCAGCCCCTGTCATAACACCTTGTTCGCTGGTGGCGTCAGGTTTGAGTGTTGCAACTTTCCCTCGCCCTACGGGATACAAGTTCGAACCGGCGAGGTACGAGCCGTGTGAGACTGTATGCCGACCCAAGTCGGCTGAGGGATTAATTACTATTTCTTCCCCTCTACCTTTGGGAGAGGGGTTAGGGGTGAGGGGGCGGCTTTCTTCGGT
>CALUQN010000005.1 GCA_944322945.1 Candidatus Gastranaerophilales bacterium
TACGCTGATAACTTACATAACAAAGGCGTTTGGTTCAGACCGTATACCACTTTTGAAACCATGAACATTAAAAACGGACCGAAAGTCGATGCCATTACTTATGGTAGTCTAGTTGGCTTCGATGGTGATTTCAAAGAAATGAAAAATGGTTGGAGCAGAGTCTTCACTGGTTATGCAGGCTATATGGGTTCTTCTTTAAACTATAGCGGCGTTGATACTACTATGAACGGCGGTTTGTTAGGATTCACCGAAACTTTCTACAAAGGTAACTTCTGGACTGCCATCACTGCGTCTGCAGGCGCTTCTGTCGGTGAATCTCACACTATGTACGGTAAAGAAGATTATACATCACTGCTTGCTGGTGTCGGGTCTAAAACAGGGTACAACTTCGAATTTAAAGACGGTAAGTTCATTATCCAGCCGATTATGTTCTTGTCTTATACTTTCGTTAACACCTTTGATTACAAGAACGCTGCAGGGGTTAGCATAGAAAGTGACCCGTTACACACTATTCAATTGAACCCTAGTGTAAGATTCATTGCGAACCTCAAGGGCGGTTGGCAGCCGTACGCTTCTGTCGGTATGGTTTGGAACTTAATGAATGAATCTAAAGTTACTGCCAATAACGTTAAGCTTCCTGAAATGAGTGTTAAACCTTACGTTGAATATGGTGTTGGTGTTCAACGGAACTGGGCTGACAAGTTCACTGCTTTCTTGCAAGCTATGATTCGTAACGGCGGCAGAAACGGTGTTGCTCTCACAGGCGGCTTCCGCTTCATGCTTGGTTCTGAACCTAAAAATTCTGACAAGCCCAAGGTTAAAAAAGAAATCAAGTCACTCTAGCAAACATGATGTTTGCTGTCATCCTGAAAGCGTAGAAAATCCGTTTTTTTGAAAAACGAGATTTTCAAGCTGTTCAGGATCTTGCCGTGCGGAAAGCCAACGCAAGACTTTACGATGGCTGGACCTGTTGCTCCCCATCCCAGCCTTCCCCAAGCCGGGGAAGGAGGTTTAAACAAGTTCAGCATGACAGATTAATGAAATGGACTTAACATCTTAAAGTCTTAAAGTCCTAACATCTTTAATACCTCGTCATTCTGAACCCGATGGCAATTCAGGGGTGAAGAATCTCATAAAAAAAAGATTCTTCGGGCTAAAGCCCTCAGAATGACAGCAAACATAATGGTTCTCGCCTTGCCCCCCACCTATCCTCCCCCACACAATGTGGGGGGAGGAATTAAAACTGCTAAGCTCTTACGGTCATGACAAAGTTGGTGGGCACGCGTTCGCTTTGCCCACCCTATAACTCTTTCGCCAAACAATGCACTTTGTACCCTCCCCAGGTCGGGGAGGGCTAGGGTGGGGAACAAACATTATGTTTGGCAAACGTAACGTTTGCATCAATAGGACTATTCAACTTTTAAAAAGTCGCCTTTTGAAGATGTGCAAGGAATTTTGAAAGGCTTTTAACAGGCGGTTTTTATTACGCCCGTAAGAGTTTTTCAATCTTAGTAGGAGAGGGGCAGGGGTGAGATCTTACTGTCATCCTGAAAGCGTAGAAAATCCGTTTTTTTGAAAAACGTGATTTTCAAGCTGTTCAGGATCTTGCCATGCGGAAAGCCAACGCAGGACTTTACGATGGCTGGACCTGTTGCTCCCCATCCCAGCCTGTCTTGAATTTGCTTCACGCTCGGAAAGTTTCGCTTTTGAACCTGCGGTTCAACTTCGCTCAATTTCCTCGCTAACCGGACTAACTGCGTGTCGTCCGTCCGCAAATTCGCTTCCCCAAGCCGGGGAAGGAGGTTTATCCCTGATTTTCAATATTGTTTATAAAGTAAAATCGTGCTAAACTTCGGTTATGCACGATTTTGTTTTTAAAGAGGTTATAGACGCTGACATTGAAGCAGAACTTTCCTATATCGGGTTTGATTCTTCATACATACACAAGGCGCGCGAAAAATTTGAGTATAAAAATATCAAAATATTTGACCTTTCTGTTGCACAGGCAAATATTTTGAAGCAGACAGCGCTTTCAGTCGGCGCAGATTGTGCAACTCACCGTGAAACAATTACCGGCCGCACTGAAAAGAGTGATTGTATTTTGGGCGGAAGTGTTTCGCAGATAAGAAAAATATCTGAGAAGTTAAAACTTCAGCCGTTCGGGTTAAAGGTATTGGGGTACCAGCTGGATGAATACGTATCGGACAGAGGCGGAATTATGGCGCCCAAAATTGTCGGAATTTTGAATGTCACGCCAAATTCGTTTTCTGACGGCGGGATGTATAATGATTTTGAGAGTGCAAAGACGCGGCTTTTGGAGATGATAGAGGATGGTGCAGATATTATTGATATCGGCGCGGAATCTACAAAGCCGCATTCGACCCCTGTGTGCGACAAAGAACAGCTTGAAAAACTCTTGCCGCTCATTGATTTTGCAAAAGATAAAACCGTTTTGAGCATTGATACCCGCAGTGCGAATGTTGCGGAAGAATGTATAAAAGCAGGTGCACGGATTATAAATGACGTGTCCGGGTTTGATTATGACAAAAATATGGCGGAAACTGTTGCTAAGTATGACGTTCAGGTAGTGATACAGCATAGCTTCGGTGATACTGATACAATGGCAGAAAACCACGTTAAGACAAACCTTACTGATGAAATTTTTTTGAACCTGAAGCAAAAAATTGATTACGCAGTAAGAGCCGGTATCGGGCAGGAGAATATAATAGTTGATCCTGGGATAGGTTTTGGCAAGACTGTGGAGCAGAATTTTGAACTGATAAGGCGCATTGGCGAACTGCATTCACTTGGGTGTCTTGTGATGCTCGGAACATCCCGCAAAAGTTTTCTTGAGATGAAAGAAAAAGACAATGAATATAAAGATATTTTTACGGTTGCGATGAATGCCCTGGCGCTTGAGCGCGGTGTTGATTACCTGCGTGTTCACAACGTAAAGCTCCACAGAGAATTAGTTAGACTTCTGCGTAAATTTAACGGATAAATTTAATTAAGTAATACAAAAGCCCGCCTTGTACGAGGCGGACTTTTATAGATTTATACAGCAAATTCCACAAAAATTTTTCAAAACTCCGTCATACTGAGCGTTAGCGAAGTATCTAAATATAAACAGATTCTTCGGGCTAAAGCCCTCAGAATGACGAGCTTTTTATTGTATCTGTAGAATTTACTATATAAGACCCGACTTTTGTATATAAAAAACAGCTAGGCTTCTTGTTCCTGTTTTTGCTGGTTAATCAGGCTTTGCAATTTTTCTTTAATTTCATCGCCTTTTTTCTGCATATCAGAAACAACATCATCGGCTTTTGCCTGAATTTCTTTTACAGTAGCATCAGCGCGTTTTGCAACGTCTTTTGCCGTATCAGAAAGCATAGCGCGGGTTTCTTCACCGGATTTCGGCGCGAGGAGAATTCCTGCGACAGCACCAATTGCGCCGCCTACCAAAAATCCTGCTAAAAATTTAGTTGCTGACATAATTAATTCACTCCTTTTCTTGTGTTCTTTTTTACTTTAAGCTGTTTTACGGATTTGCGCACCCCCGACAAGGGCTAATTATTTTTTCGAAAATAATCCCATTACGGTGACAAACCCTTTCATTATACCGTTAAAGAGTGATTCCGAGAGCATTTTTGTTTTGCCAAAAACATTTTCTACGGCTGTTTTCAGAGAATCAACACCTTTGTCGGTACTGTGAATAATAGAATTTACCGCCTCTAATGTCTCTTTAAGTTCATAGAGTGTCGGACGCAACTCTTTATTCAAAAGCACTGATGTTTCATTTACATTTTTCGTCAGTGTGGATAAATCGTAGAGCAGTTTAACCAGAAATACCCCGACAACGATGACAATTACGCCGGTTGCCCAGGCAAGAAATGTTAACCCTTGATTTAGAGCCAATTGAGATAGTTCCATTACGTTTTTTCCTTATAATTTAGTATTCGTACTCATCATCGGAGGAAGATTCAAGTTCTTTGGCTTTCAACAACTTTCTTGATTTAACCATATTGTTGAATTTTCTCAATTGTCTTTCCAATTTATATTTCATCAAATCGACAGATTCAAGAGCCTGTTTTTTAGCTTCTTTGATAGCAGGCGAATGTTTTTCATACAATTCGCAAGCAGCTTCTTTAAGCTCTCTTCTTGATTCTTCACCCGGTTTTGGTGCATACAGTACACCGGCAATTATACCGCCGACAACACCTGCCAAAAGCCCCATTCCGAACATAAAAGATTTGTTTTTACTCATAATATTAACCTCGTCTTTCGTTTATGTATTATAACATATTGCAGGAGCAATTACAATCGGCATGTTAGACTGTTGCATAATTTTTATCATAAAAATCCTTTGCCATTACAATCATGCTACATATTGATGCCGCTTTTTTGCATCGTCCTCTCAGGCTAAACAGCAGTATATATATCAGTATGTTTTTTATCATATTAATTTTATACTGGCGTTTTTTCTTTGAAAGATATTCTATTCCTGCGAGTATTTTTTCTTTTGCCTGAACTATTGTACATCTTGCGGTTTTTATTCCGCCAATCAGGTCATCTCTTGATAAAAGCACTTTGTCTGAAAGTTCGCAGGCTTTTTTGTCTGCTTTTATTATGAAAAACAGTACAGTTGCCGTGATTATTAATTCTGATATAAAAATTATTGCAATAAAGAAATACATTGTTATTATTCTTGCTTTTGTATTATTATATTTGAAGTATAGGATACAAGGACAAAAAAAGGAATACGCCCAAAGTAGTATTTGATTTATGATAAAAGCAATAGTCAGTAATCTAAGGTTTTACACATCAATAGCAGCGGCAAAGGGAGCTTACCTGGGGATAAAATGTCTGAACAAATCTTCAGGCACATCTTTTGCGGGAATGCTGGCGTTAAAACTATATCCTGAATTTTTGCGCAAATGTCCTGACTACATAAATCAAAAAATAATAACCGTAACCGGCACAAACGGCAAGAGTACAACTTCCGGACTTATTGCGCACATATTGGAAACCGCACACCAGAGAGTTATCCATAATGTTCAGGGGGCAAACATGCTGACAGGTATTGCAAATGTTTTCGCGCTGAATTTATATCCGTTTAAGCGGTTTGATTATGCTGTGCTGGAATCCGATGAGGCATATCTGACAAAGTTGTATGATTTTGTAAAATCGGATTATCTTGTTGTGACAAACCTTTTCCGCGACCAGCTTGACCGCTACGGAGAGCTTAATACAACGGCATCTTATATCCAAAACGCTATTGATAAAAACAAAGATTTAAAACTCATTCTGAATGCGGACGACCCGCTTGTTGCAAATTTCGGCAATAACAGAAATGCAGTGTATTACGGGTTTGAAAATGTTGTTTTTGCAGAAACCGAACCGAAAGACTCCAATGCGCCGGAAGAGGCTTTCAACTGTATATGCGGATTGCCTTTAAGGTATGAAAAAAGATTTTTTGCGCAGCAGGGGCACTATTACTGCACCTGCGGGTACAGGCGCCCTGAATGTGATTATAAAGCTGATGCCGAAATCCACAAAGATTTTTCAATAATCAAAGTTGAACATAACGGCATTGTTTGTGAATTTAAAATAAAACTAGTCGGGTTATACAATGCCTATAATGCACTTGCGGCGATTGCCGCAGGGTTTGAAAACGGGCTTAATCAGGCGGAAATTCAATCGGCACTTGACAGCTACAAATCAATTTTCGGCAGAACCGAACGCAGAACTATAAAAGGTCATTCTGCCTTAATCCAGCTTATCAAAAACCCTACAGGCGCAAGCGAAGTCCTCAAGACAGTTGATTTAAAATCAAATATAGTAATTGCGATTAATGACAATTATGCGGACGGCAGGGATATTTCGTGGCTCTGGGACAGCGATTTTGAGCAGCTTAAAAATGCTGAAAAACTCGTGATAACCTCCGGCACAAGAGCAAACGACATGGCGACACGGCTTAAATATGCTGGTATCGAGCAAAACAGAATTACTATTGAACCTGACATAAAACAGGCGATTGAAAAAGCCTGCGTTAACGGTGATAATGTAACTATTCTTCCGTCATATACGGCACTGTTAAAAATCGATAAAATGAAATTAAAATAAAGAAAGAAGGTAGAAAAATGTTACTCGGTGTAAATATTGACCACGTTGCAACTTTAAGAAACGCAAGAGGCGGCAAAGAGCCGAGCGTTATCCGGGCGGCGGAAGTCTGCGAGGACAACGGTGCAACATCAATTACAACCCACCTCAGAGAGGACAGGCGCCATATCAAGGATAAAGACGTCAGAACTCTTATAAAAAAGCTGAAAACAAACCTGAACCTTGAGATGGCGGTTACTGAAGAAATGGGCGAAATTGCACTTGAGATAAAACCTCACTCCGTCTGCCTTGTGCCGGAAAAAAGAGAGGAAATTACAACCGAAGGCGGACTTGATGTTGCCGGTCAGCTCGATAAAATCACTGAATTTGTAAAAAAATTAAAAGACGCCGGGATTATCGTGAGTCTTTTTATTGACCCTTCAGAAGAGCAGGTAAAAGCTGCAGCCCAAACCGGCGCGCAGTTTATTGAAATGCACACCGGACAATATTCGGAGGCTTTCGGCACCGATAGAGAAGATGATGAATTTTTAAAGTTGAAAAAATCAGCGGCGCTTGCGCAGACTCTCGGACTAAAAGTTAATGCCGGACACGGTTTGAATTACGAGAATGTCCGCAGGATGCACGAAATTCCGGGGCTGTATGAACTTAATATCGGTCACAGCATAATTTCCCGCGCGATTTTTACGGGACTTTCCGCTGCCGTCCGCGAAATGGCTGACCTCACAAAATAAGGATTAAATAATAATGAAAAGCAAAGAAGAAGTAATTGAAGAAATGCAAAAAGTTGCAGAACAGATGCGGCTTGATGATATTGACGAAAATCCCGATATTCTGGACGAATATTTTGTCTGCGACTGCTGCGGCAAAGAGCAGTGTCTTGCAGGTTCAATACAGTACGGAAATTACAGACTCTGTAATGACTGCGTGCTGCTTGCAGAAGTCGGGTTTGAGTTGAAAAAATTTGAAAAAATAGAAGACCTCATCGAAAAAATGGAAGATAAAAGGCTTGAAGCTGACTGCGAATATATCAGACAGGAAGAGCTCAAAAGAAATAATTAGTTATGGACAAAAAAATTTCTGACAAAGTAATAGGACGCCTGACACTGTATCATTGCATACTGTCGGATTTTATAAAAGAAAATATAGAATTTATCTCCAGCAAACAAATTGCCGCTCGCCTGAAGATAGATGATTCACAGGTGCGAAAAGACATTTCTCTGTTGAACAATTCCGGCAAATCCAGAGTAGGTTATATAGTGAAAGAATTAAAAGCGTCTATTGAAAAGACTTTAGGATTTAAAAAAGAAAAAAAAGCGTTCATAGTCGGCGCCGGAAACTTGGGCTCCGCACTTGCAAAATATGACAATTTTATGAATTACGGTCTGAATATTTTAGCTCTTTTTGACAACGACAAAAACAAAATCGGGAAAATAGTAAACGGCAAAAAAATCTTAGACATAAAAGAACTGCCGCATCTGAAGCAGAAAACCGGAGCAGATATTGCAATACTCACAGTCCCGCGGGAATATTCGCAAAAAACAGCAGAATATTTAGCGGCGGCAAATATAAAATACATCTGGAATTTTACGCCCGTAGTTCTGGAAGTTCCGAAAGATGTTCAGGTATGGAATGAAAACTTGATGGGAAATCTTCTGCAATTTACTTATAATATATAAATTCCCGTTCAGCTACGTATTTGCTATGGCTGTAAAAAAGATTGCCGGCTAAAGCTGCGTAGTCCTGAAAATCGTGTAGTACCTGTAATTTCCCCAGTAAATTACCAGCGAAATAAAATTATTGTCCAAATCCGTCAGTTCGAGGTAAGTCTGCGGGGTTGGCTTGCGTTTTGCACTCGGTACAAATCGTCCTATAAAATCAAGTGTCTTCAAGTGCATCCTTTGCGAAAATTTTAATTCAGGTTTCGGTAAATTCTCGTCGTAAAACATTACAGGCGTTAAATCCCTGTTATACACCGGTACAATGTATTTTATACGTCCGGCTTCTTTGAATAATATATACCAGTCGCCTTTGTGCTCTCTGGGGGTGAGCAGGTAATACCCCGGCTCTATTGTGATTGATTTGAAATAAAGCGGCGCAACAAGTCTGAACAGCGGATATGGTGACCAGGTAGAAGTTTCTGTGTCGTAGTATTCACCGGGGTCGATGTTGTGTATGTATTTTACATCAGGTACGGGTAAATCCCTGTATATCTGCTGGTAGTCAAAATCTTCTGCAGATACTGTAGTGCCCAGTATTATTAATGTTAATAGCAAAATTATTTTCTTCATATCTGTATTTTAATGTTAATTATTGCAAAATCAATCGTTTATAAACGTGATTTTTATGTTAAAATTGTGATAAACTATTTTTGTAAAAGGAGTATAAACAATATGCTGACGGGACCTTTTTTAGACAGAAACTGGATGGGGCAGAACCCTGATTATAATTCAAGCGATATAGTGATGCTCGGGCTTCCGTTTGACGGAACGGTTTCATATCGTTCAGGCTCAAGATTTGCGCCTGAACAAATCCGGCTGGCAAGCTGGGGGCTGGAGGAGTATTCACCGCGATTTAACAAACATCTTGAATATGTGAATTTTCACGATGCCGGTGACTTGGAATTTCCCTTGGGAAATACCTATAAGACCCTTGATGTTATCAGGCAGAATGTAGAAGATATCTACGCTGACGGCAAACGTGTTTTCGGAATTGGCGGCGAGCATCTTGTTACCTTGCCGGAAATTGAGGCTGTTGCTAAATACCACGGCAATCTTGCGGTTATACATTTTGATGCCCACACCGACCTTAGAGAAGAATATCTCGGCGAGGAAATGTCCCATTCAGCGGTAATCCGCCACGTGTCAAAAATTGTCGGTCCGGAAAATATTAAGCAAATCGGTATCCGCTCCGGCATGAAAGAAGAATTTGAATTTATGGCGAAATATAATACGCTTGCTAAAAAATACAGCGACCTTGATGTGTTAAAAGGCAAAAAGGTCTTTGTAACAGTTGATTTGGACGTCCTGGATCCGTCTGTTATGTGCGGGACAGGCACCCCTGAAGCCGGCGGAATGCAGTTTAATGAACTTATGGGCTGGTTTGAATATCTCAAAAACTTTGATATAATCGGCGCTGACGTCGTTGAACTCGCACCGGATTATGATGCGTCAGGGGTTTCCACTGCCGTTGCAACAAAAGTTATTCGTGAATTATTAATGGTAATGTAATGATGGTTATTGACAGAGTAAAATTTTTGCGTGATGAGATAAACAAGCATAACTACAATTATTATGTGCTTGACAACCCTACAGTGAGCGACTTTGACTATGATAAAATGTTCGCAGAACTGAAAAGTCTTGAAGTCGAAAATCCTGATTTAATCACGCCGGACAGCCCGACACAAAGAGTCGGCTCCGTGAGTGAAAAATTCTTTCCGTACACACACAAACACAGATTATACAGCCTTGATAATACATACAGCTATGAAGATTTAGCAAAGTGGTATGAGCGTATTACAAAAGAATACGGCGATAACGTTGAACTGGTTTGTGAATTGAAAATTGACGGGCTTGCGATTTCACTGACATACGAAAACGGTCTGTTTACAACCGGCGTCACCCGCGGTGACGGAATTACCGGCGAAAATATCACAACAAACCTCAAAACAATCAAAGCTATTCCGCTGAAACTCTTTGAAGATGTGGATATTGAAGTCCGCGGCGAAATTTATATGCCAAAAACTTCCTTTGAAAAACTCAACGAAGAAAGTCTTGCAAAAGGCGAAAAACTATTTGCAAACCCCAGGAACGCAGCCGCAGGCTCGTTAAGACAGCTGGATAGCTCTATTACAGCTAAAAGAGACCTTTCAATGTTTACATATACTGCTATTTTAGGTGAGGCTGCAGATGCTCCGAAAACCCACTACGACAGCATTATGTATCTGAAAAAACTCGGGTTTAAGGTTAATCCGAACATTCGTCTGTGCAAAAATATTCAAGATGCCATAGATTACTGCAAAGAATGGGATACAAAGCGTTTTGACCTTAATTATGCAACCGACGGAGTTGTTATCAAGGTAAACAGCCTTGCAATTCAGGAAGATTTAGGATTTACATCGCGGGCTCCAAAGTGGGCGACTGCGTTTAAATTCCCGCCGGAAGAAGTTACCACAAAGCTTTTGGATATAGAATTGAATGTCGGAAAAACCGGTGCTATAACGCCAGTTGCAGTGCTGGCACCTGTTCATCTGGGCGGCAGTGTTGTCCAAAGAGCAAGCCTTCATAATTTTGACGAGATTAAAAGGCTCGATATCAGAATAGGTGACACTGTTTTGATAAAAAAAGCCGCTGAAATTATTCCAAAAGTCATTAAGGTTATGGACACGCCGGAACATAATTCATTGCCGGAGGTTAACCCGCCCGAATACTGTCCTTCCTGTCATTCTAAGCTTGTAACTATTAATGGCGAAGTTAACCTGTACTGCACAAGCAAAAATTGTTCACAGCAGGTTACAGCACAAATTGAGTACTGGGCGTCTAAAGAAGCTATGGATATTGATAAAATCGGACCGGCTGTTATTCAGCAGTTATATGACAAAAAGTTTATATCAAATGCTGTTGACCTATACCGTTTGACGGTGGAAGACTTTATGCAGCTGGATCTGGTTCAGGAAAAATCAGCGACAAATATGTACAATTCAATCCAGGCAAGTAAAAACCGTCCGCTTGCACGTTTGCTTACTGCCTTTTCAATTAAAAATGTAGGAAAAGAAACTGCAGATATTCTGGCAAACGAATTTAAAACACTTGATAATCTCAAAAATGCCGATAAAGAAGCTTTTGATGCGCTCCCCGGGTTTGGAGAGAAAACGGCAGCGGCAATCTACGACTTTTTCCACGACAAAGAAAACCTCAAAATGCTGGATACCCTGAAATCTCTCGGTGTAATTCCGCCGGAAGTAAAAGGCGCCGAGTCTGATATTCTTGACGGTAAAACATTTGTTCTTACCGGTACATTAAAAAATATGACACGTGATGAAGCCGGTGCCTTAATTAAAAAAATGGGCGGCAAAACATCTTCTTCTGTTTCAAAAAATACCTCGTTCGTGCTTGCCGGCGAAAACCCCGGTTCTAAATTGGACAAAGCAGAGAAATTAGGTGTTATAATATTAACAGAAGATGAATTTTTTGATATGATTAATAAATAGTTAGAAGGTAAAATATGAAAAGAAAAACAAGAGTAATACAAATAGATGGTTTCAGAGGACTAATGCTGGCATTGTTTGCAGTGGTATGTCTTGCGGCAGGATTTGTGGCATTCCCCGGATTTGTTGCAATGAGTCTCTGGAATAAGTTTGTTCCTCTTCCGGCAATAAATTTGTTTCAGGGCGTTTTGCTGTGGGTTATAGTAGCGATGAGCATTTATCTGGCAAACGGACGCAAGCTTGCGATATCATTTGCATCCCCGCAAGAGTTGTCCGAAGCTGAAATGAACAAGCTTATGGAACGTGTCCGCCTGCAATCACAGGTAAAAATGCTCAATGCCATGATGCTTAAATCCGTTGAAGAAGCTAAATCCCAGCATCACGAAGATTCTGTCAATACGGATTTACCTGATACTTCTGAAACAAATCCTGTCGAAAATTCGTCACATGAAGAGATTAAAAAGTAAAGGAGATTGTATGAAAAAGATTTTTGTATCAGCCTTAATTCTTGGTTTATTAGCAGGCGCTTCATCGGTTGCATCAAATGCAGTGACAACTACATCAGAAGAACGCGGCTATATCACTGTTAACACCCAGGCAAATAAAGAGATGAGTCCGGATTTGGTTGAGATATCAATTGCTGTTGAAACTTCCGACAAATCAATGCAGAAGGCAGTTGCACAGAATAAAGAAATATCAGATAAAGTTCAGGCTGTGTTGAAAACAATGATTAATTCACAAAATATGGATTATATCAAAACAGCTGATTTCAGCGCAACTCCAATATACAATTATGTAAATAAAAAGAGAGTGTTTGACAAATATGAAGTCTCTAACACTATTATTGTCCATACCAAAAATATAGATAAAGCCGGAGAAATCATAGATAAAGCTATTGCAGCAGGTGCAACAAATGTAAATAATCTGAATTTTTCAATATCAGATTATGAAGCACAATGCGATGAATTGCTGACGTTAGCAGTTAAAAAAGCCCAAAATCAGGCATCAGCTGTTGCAACCGCAGCAGGCAGCGCGCTCGACGGTGTAAAATATATGAATGCAAGCTGCAATTCAGGAGCTACATCAAGAGTTTATTACAACCTGATGGCAAAGAACGCGGTCGATGCTGCTCCGGAGGCTGGAATGGGTTCATCAACACCGATTTCAGCCGGCAGAATTAAAGTTCAGGCATCGCTGAATTCTGCTTTCTTTGTAAAATAACACAAAAATATAAACATCTTATAATGGAGCCGGAGTTCAGTCCGGCTCTTTTTGTACGTTTGATGTAAAGTTTTGTTAATATCGTATATACTACTTTACAAACCCCGAAAACACATATATAATAAGGCATGTGGGTTAAAGAATAGAAAAGACAGGTAGCAAAAAATATTTTGCACTTGCCTTTAATATAACATACCAAAAATTACTGTGGGTTAAGAATAAGTAAAGGAGACGGAATTATGGCAATAATGCCTGTTTCTGGCGTAAGTGTAAACAAAAAGAACAACATAATTAATTTTGAAGGCAAAAAGAATAAGGAAGTAACAGCACCGCAGCGGTCGTATACATCAAGTGTAAAGGCAATCCCGCTTGCTGTTTTGATTGCGATGAGCCCGGTTAATGCGAGTTCAGCAAATACGATATCGTCGCAGCCAAATGTTGAAACTATAGAAAATACAGTTGGTGTCACTAATAATCAAGACAATATCAAACTTGTATTTGAGGAATCACCGGCAGAGCGCAGCAGATTTCAATTTTACAGCAAGACAAACAATAAGAACAGTATTGATGAAGTTGTTTTGCGGCTAACGGGACATCCGTTTGATGTGGAAAAATTAGTAAATACAACTTTGGAGCTGGTAGGAGATGACGGTATCTCAGCAGGTGAAGTGAAATTCAAGCAGCTGATTTTAGCACCGTCAACCGGGGAGCCTGTTACAATGGGTGATGCAAACGAAACAAGATGTGAATACATCCAAAAGT
Organism: Candidatus Gastranaerophilales bacterium; assembly: GCA_944322945.1. GTDB lineage: Bacteria > Cyanobacteriota > Vampirovibrionia > Gastranaerophilales > Gastranaerophilaceae > CALUVN01. Next base: position 13,307 of record CALUQN010000005.1, read on the forward strand.
TTATCGACGGCAAGCTGCCGTCTGTTAAAAACAATAATGCAATTCCGGTAGAAAACCAGAAGCGTGTGATACGTCTGGGTTTAGGGTGTGAACTTCAAAACGTAAAACCTAACACAAGCTGGCTGGTTGATGGTGCTAACCGTAAAGAAGCATTCGGATTGGAGATAGGTCATTTGGATGTCAAGACAAAGACCGGCGATTATCGTGTCACTGTGTACGATATGGATGACAGCAAAAATGACTTTGAAGTCGTTACAATAAAACGTGAAGATGGTCCGGAATTTAAGGTGGCAGCCCTGCGAGGTGCTCAGGTAAAGCTTGAAGATTTCGGCGGTGATATAGCTAATCTGAATTTCGGTGTTATTGAATTGAATAAGCGTCATAGCAAAAATACTGCAAGAATTATCAATAATGAACTCTTTGAAGCTCTTGCGGGTTTGCTGCGTGATACCGGTTATAATAATGCTTTTGAAACATCAATAACCAGTTCATTAGTATCAGTTTTGAATGGTGTTGTATATCCGAAAAACTAGTGTAAAGAATTGTAAATAATTTAGTGCACTGCGCAATTATCCGTTTTGCGATGTTTTTCATGAGATATAAGCACGAACCACGAGAGTATTGTATGACTACTTCGGAATCAATATCATCAAATATAAATTTTCATGCGATGTTAAATCCAACATCGTCACAGACAGTGACGACGTCTTCTAATACACCTAATTCTGTCGTAAATGACCCTAAAAAGGAACCAAAGAAGAAATTAACACCGGAAGAAGAAGCATACATTATCTCAAAAGGTTTAGATCCGAATAATTTATCGAGTGTAGAGTTAGCAGAATGCTTAAATGACTTTTACAGTGCAAAGAATACACCTGCAGAAGACGGACAATCACAGTCAGCACCGGTCAATACACAAACCGGTACAACTACTGTGGCATCCAAACAAACGCAGACTGCACCTTCAACAGAAACACCTGCGCAGCCGCCTGTCGCTGCGTCTGATAAAGCAACTGTAACAGCGCAAACACAATCTCAATCAACTGAAATAAAGTCTGATTTTAAGAGTGTAGGGTTTAGCCAATTTTCAACATATGATCCCGAAAACAAAGTACTTGACTGTGATTTTGGCATTGAAGGAACTTTGACAAAAGAAGAGCAGGCCGGATATTTTGTTAAATCCCTGGCAAAATATGAATACGCAAAGTCCAAATGGGACAGCATGACAACCGAAGAACAGGATGCTTTTCTTGCAAGTCTCGGGCACGAACGTTCACATTACATAACAAATGGTGAAAATGTTGATGAAGCCTTTATGCTTGGAAATATTCTGCCAAAGCTCGGTGCTAAAGAATGGGAAAAACTTACACCGGAAGAACAGTCAGCACGTATCAATGGCGTAGAGGCGAAGCTTACAGAAGAAGTTCCATCCTGGGAGAAATTACAATCTACAGATAAAATTATGTTAGCACGGGCTTTTATGATTGCAAGTCCGTACTCTGAATTGCGTAAAGAGGCTGAAGACGCAGGTGCTAACTTCAATCAACAATTGGAAACTGTAATTTCTAAAGTTATTGAAAGACGTGAAAATATTTATAACAAGTTTGAACAAATTAAAGAACTTGATAACAATGTTTTGGACTATTTGAAAAAAACAGAGGGGTTCAGTGGCGATGATCTTTCTATGTACAAAAACGGTGAAGAAACTGATATCGTAAGATTCAATTACCTAAACGATAAAATTCAGAAAAATAATGGCGATATAAGCTGCCTGAATGAGACGGAACTTCAATTATATAATGACTATAAATCTCTTAAAGAAAAAGGCTGGGATTTACATTTAGGTAACTATTCCCAGGATAAAGCAAATTCGACATTTAAGAAAATGTCAAAGGATGCTACTTTTCAGGAAGTTTTTAAAGATTACATCTCTAATAATTTAGTTACACTTGAGGACGAAAAAGAAGTTTATAAAGAAGCTGTTACTGAAGCTACTTATGCCTATGTCAAAAAAGATTTGGGTATAACGATTAAAGACGGCAAATTTTATGATGTCGCATCAGGAAAAGAATTAAGCAAAGATGAAGTTGGCAAGATTGGTACGGCTAAATTCAAAAAATGGCTGGATAATTGTGATGCATTTTATGAAAAGAAATTATTATTTGATGTTGCGTACAAATTGCAGGAAGAATATCCTGAAATTGGCGACATAGCAAAAATGTACGATTTCGCATCTGCTAAAACAAAAACAATTGCAGCCGGTGAAAGCAAGGATGCAGAACGTGAATTAAGCATTGTATTAGAAATGAAAGAATTCAAACATCCTGACCATCCGCAAAGTCTGGAAATTGGTAAAGTTGCCGCACATGTACTCTCAAGACCGGATATATTGGGAGAACTTCAAAAAACAACCATTGCTAAAGAACTTTTGCAAATTGGTAGTCCTGAAGTTGGGGAAGCATATTTTCAGGCTTCTGAAAAAGGTACTTATAGCGCGGATGAACAGAGTGAAGTCGGCACTGCTGTATTTGAAAATAAAGACAGTGAATATTCTGAGGCAACTCAAGTTCAATTTGCAAGCAACACTCACCGTATGGCTAAATCAATCCGTCGTGACATGCATGATAAAGCTAACGCCACAGGCAATGTTAATGTTATGAAGGCAGGTATTGATAATATCCATAAGCATGATGCTGATGACCAAAGCTACTTATTTGAAAGTTCACATGCTGCAAGTGCTAAAATGGCAAAAGAAGATGCCATCTACCTTGAAACAGCATTGGCAGATCAAGTTCCGTTATTACATGCGGATAATCAACTGCATGCTCACGAAACATTAATGACATCCCAGTATGACGAAGTTTTGGAATATGTAACCAAAAACATTGTTAACTACGATTCGTCTGTACAGGCTGAAGCACTCCAGATGTCAATTGATACAGGTAATACTAAAGCTATTGAAGCTGCTGCCAGTGTTGCATCTGAAATTGCGGCAAATGCTGAGGCTACAAATTCATCATCAAGCGTTCAAAGCGACCCTGCGCTCCAACAGGTTATCGCACAGATTGAAGCAAAATATAACCAGCAGGTTGTCAATGCAATTGTTGAAGCTGTAATAGAAAATAATGTTGATGCAAGCAACCCGGATGTCGCTAATATGTCACCGGAAGAACGCCGCCAATATTATTCTGATAAATTTAACAATGTAAAAGATTTAAGCGCTTTTATTGACAGGCTTCCGGATTCAACCAAAAAAGAAGCTTATATCAAAATTGCTATGTACTGCCCAAATCTGTTAAAAACTATCGCAGCAACACACGGTTCCGCTATCTTGAAAATTCCGGGACTTCCGCTCCAGGTAATCAATATCGTTGCAATAGCAATGCTTAATTCAGGCGGTGAAGCAAAAAAAGAAGGCGCTAAGTTTATTCTTAAATCAAACTTCTTCTCAGCTAATATTGAAAAAGTAGCAAGAGAAACTCTCTACGGCGAAGAAAAACCTGAACAAACCGCACAAAGCGGGAGTGAAGACTCCCCTGCAACAGAGCAGATGTATGCTACAATGCCGCAGATTATTTCAAACAGATTTATGAAATCAGCATTCGCATCCAACTTTAACGATATAAATTACAGAAAATTTTATAAGGATATGCCTCCTATAAAAGGATAAAAGGTACAAAATTTGTAGCGGTAAATAAAGTCTGCTTTTATATTAAAGCGGACTTTATTTGATTTCATACACACTACACATTGTCCGCTGCATAAATCAAAATTTATTTTTATTATAAATCAGCGAGAACTCTGTCGAGGCAGGCTTTTTGAGAATACTGCCATTCGCGGAATGTAATACGGTTAACTTTAAATCCGCAGCGTTCAAGAATTGCCTGTTTTTTCATATTAGAAACATGGTGGTGGGTTTTGACGTTATCTTCAAGACCGTCTACTTCTATAATGATTTTTTTATCAACAAGTAAGTCTGCACTCAAATCAGCAATTTCTACACCTGCCTGAACTTCATGCCCGAGTTCTCTTATTTGTGAGGCTATTTCACGTTCAAGCGGATTTTTATAAATATTTTCGTCTATCTGATTATTTTGAAGCGCCTGTTGTTTATTCTCATATTCTGCAAGATAATTCATGTAATTCCTGAAATGACCGTCCGGCAAATCTTTTGGATTTCTGGAAATAAAGTTAATCATCTTGGAGCAGGCTCTTGTGATAGCAACGTTAAAGAGGTTTGGTTTTTGCAAAAAGGTCAGGCTCTGGGTGTAACTGTTGTTTGCAAAAGCCCACGAAATCAGCATAATATCACGTTCATCACCCTGAAAAGTATGTGCTGTTCCGATTTCTATTCGATGTTTTCTTATCATGTGGTCTGACAGAACTTTTGATACAGAAGTTTTCAGCTGTTCAACCTGTGCTCTAAACGGTGAAATTATACCTATGGAAACAGGGTTATCAGGATTTTTGCGCTCATCTTCTATAACTATTTCGTGTAGTTTTTTGACGACGGCTTCTACTTCCGGAATATTTCTTGTTGCATCAAAGTCGACTTTGCCATCCGGAACTTCAATAAGTTCAAGCACCTTGTCCCCTGCAAAATCTTTTTTCATAACTCTTATTCTGCCGCCGTAAAATTCTTCGTTTGAAAAATCAATAATAGGCGGAAGACTTCTGAAATGTTCGTCAAGCATTACCGAATTCATTGAATAATAGTCCGCAAGATCAAACATGGAATTTGTTCTGAATCGCCACATTAACTGGTATTTATCAGGAATTCCATATTGTGAAAGGAAAGATTGTTCTTTTGCTTTTTCAAGGAAAGAAAGATGCGGAAGCTGCTTGTCATCACCTACAATTACGGCACGTTTTGCGCGGAAAAGTATAGGGAAACAGCTTGCAATATCGCATTGGGAAGCTTCATCTATGATTGCAACGTCAAACATTCCGGGTTTTAGCGGAAGAGAATCCGATACCGCATAAGTTGTGACGCACCAGCACGGGAATGCCTCTAAAAGCGGTTTAAAGTCTTCACCCTCCAGTATATTTGTCTGGAGGCGTTTTCTGCGTTCAACGAGAGAACGGGCATGGACTTTAAGACGCTGGCATTTTACTGCATCGCGCAGAAGACCCCTGATTGATTCGCGGCGCTGATGTTTCAGAATATTTATCGCTAAGGTTTTTTGTTTCTTTTTCATCTGGCGGATTTGTTCTGAGAGAACGTGTAAATTTCCGGTGTTCTGGATTTCCGCTTCAATTCTGCGGAGTCTTGAAACATAGCCGGCGACTTCAAGTTCTGATTTCAGCCGCCCGAGGTTTTCGTAATTCACGTCAAAATGTTTAAGTTTCAGAATATTTTTAATGGTTTTAACACTTGTGAAGTTCGCTATATTTGTGAAAAATCCTGATTTTTCAATGTTTTTTTCCAAAGTGCCGAGCGCAAGCGTAATGGCATCAATCTCGGATTTTTTCAGTGTTGTTTTGATAAACTGCATTTTGCCGTTGGCTTTTTCCTGCTCTTCGGTTTCGACTGACAAATCGTGCCAGTCTTTTTCCAGTTTGATAATCTGTTCGCACTTGTTTTCCATACCTTTCAGCATATCAAGGTGTTTTTTCATATCGTCAACATTTGCAAACATTGTATCTTCCGCATCGCTGTCAACGTCAACTTTTCCTGCCAAAAGGTCATTCAGCTGATAGCTCAATTGTTTTTGGTAATTCAATCTGCCTGCACGCAGTGCAAGGTAAGGTGCACCCAAATCATTCAGTCTGTCCGCAACAACATCAACAGCTTTGTCCATACGGGAAGCCACAAGGACTGTTTTGCCGTTTGCAATCAGGTGGGCTACAAGGTTCACTATTGTTTGGGATTTTCCGGTGCCGGGCGGGCCTTGTACTGCAATCAGCTTGCTGTATTCAATGTTTTTGATAACTTTTTCCTGCGAATCACTCAAAGAAAGCGGGGTTATCGGATAAAAATCCTTTATATCCTTAATATTTTGGAGCGGCACGGATTTTTCCTTTGACTGTGCGTACTCGTCGTTAATCACGCTGAGGGCTGTTTCTCTGTAAATCCCGCTCGGTTTTTCCGCTATCTGGGTCAGTTCGTGCAAAACTCCTGCCGTCACGGACGGGCGTTTTGTCAGAATGATTGCGCACTGGTTTGTCACGGAAACTTTTTCCAGTTTTACCTGCGGTTTTGAGTTAGCTTCCTCTTCTTCAATGATATCTTCAACGTTTTCGCCGTCAACTTTGTAGAAATCCTTTGTGTGAGATGTTTCTTTTGAAATATTATCTTCTTCAACGTCATCCTGGTGGTCAAAGCTTATCTCGACGTCCGGAATAACCGACTTCAGGGTTGTCAGAAAAATTTCAAGCTTTTCGTTTGTGAGCGGCAAATCCGGCACAACATCTAAAATCCCTTCCAAAAGCAGGTCAACTTCATCCTCATCATCATTTTTTTTCATTAATGCCGCAAGCGCGCCTGTGTTGAGAGAAAGCATTTCATCCTGCGGAATACAGTTGATATTAACCCCGTTACGCTCAAGTTTGCACGGCATATACAAAAGCGGGGTCAGAAATTCGTTTGCCTTTTTGGATTTTGAACTTTTCCCGACAAGAAAAAGATAGCCGTAAATCAGGTATTTATCTTTTGAACCTAATTCGGATTGTATCATAAGTTCAGTGAGCTTGGGGTCGCTTCCGTCAAGTTTTAGATAATCATCATAGTGTGTAAATAACTGCTCTTCCCCTTTCAGAAAAATCCATTTGTTGTCTTTATCCCCTTTAAGGTTTCTGAAAGTTGAGCTTTTTACTTCTTCACGTACGCAATCATGGAGGTACTGGCTTAACTTTTTGATAAAACTGTTATTAAATGCCGAATTGATGGCTCTCGTTGCTTCCTGTAACATCTTCTTCCCTCATGTATTCCATATTGTAGCATTTTATCGTAAAATAAACAATATGAATATCGTAAATATAAAGGATACTTCGGGCAAATTATACTACATCGGCGGAGTTGTCAGAGATGAACTTCTCGGGCGCGAAAGTTTTGATATTGACATAACTTATGTTGGTAATGCTATCGAATACTGTGCAAAGTTCGGGGAAGTAATCCGTGTTAATCCTGATTTTGGCACAATAAGGGTTAATGTCTGCGGGCGGGAAGTAGATTTTGCATCTACACGGGCAGAAGTTTATGACAGAAAAGGACATTTGCCAAGGATTACAAAAATAGGATGCGGGCTTAAGGAGGATGTTTTACGCCGTGACTTTACGGTCAATGCGCTTGCAAAGTCAATCACAACAGGCGAAATTATTGACTACACCGGCGGGTTGGATGATTTAAAAAATAAAACTCTCCGTGTTCTCCATGACGGAAGTTTTATAGATGACCCGACAAGGATTATACGCGGATTAAAATTTTCTGTAAGGTTCGGGTTTGAACTTGATGAACATACAAAAAAGCTTCAGGATGAGTATCTTTCGGCTGTAAATTACGATATGTGCTATAAACGCGTAAAAAAAGAACTCATAGAAACTTTTAATCTAAATTCACAAGAGGCTTTTGACCGTTTTATTAATCAGGGAATTTATAAACTTGTGACAGAAAACGATATCACTCTGCCCTCTGTAAATATTGAAAACCTGATAAAAACATATCCTGTCAAAAATGTCTGGCTGGTTTATGCCGGAGTTCTGCAAGACCTGTCAAGGCTTGAGCTTACCCGTCAGGAACGGAAAATTCTTGACGACTTTGTCTTGCTTCAAAATACGCCGATGAACAGTGACTTTGAGATTTACAAAGCCTTCCAAAATGTTGAAACGGAAACGGTTTTGCTTTATGCAATTTTGCGGGACGAAAAAATTGCCCGCCGTTACCTTGACAATCTGCGTAATATTAAAATTCAAACAACCGGTGATGACCTTCTCAATCTGGGACTGAAACCTTCGCCTAAATATAAAGAAATTCTGGATAAAATACTTGCCGCAAAACTTCAAACCCCTGAAATGTCCAAAAAAGATGAACTGGAGCTGGTCAGGACACTTTTGTAAGGTGACTGGGAGACCTAAGCTAGTAAGCTGTAGGTTGTGCTTTCAGCCCAACAATAAACTCCCGATTTTGATGGCATTGCAAGCACCCCTCCTAGAAATCGCTACGCCCGCAAATAAACAGGTATGACAGAGCCTTTCACCCTCTGCGGGCTTGCAAGATTTCGGTCCTCCCGCAAGGGGAGGACAAGTTTTAATTTTGCTTTATCAATGACAAGCGAGCTAGTAAGTTGTGCTTTCAGTCCAGCAATAAACTTATATTTTCTCTTTTCGTAACTTTTTATTAAGTAAATTTTATTCTATTTTGTAAAATTTGGGCCGTAACCATTGACAAATTTTCAAATTTATGTTAAAATATACATGGGGTAAATGTATATTTATAAGTCTTGTCAAATGACGAGACTTTCTTTTTCGCTACATGTTTTCTAATAAGTGTAATTGAGGAAAAACTCTTCTTCAAAATCAAAGGTTTTTACCTCCTGATATTCTGTCGGCAAAACAAAGGTTATTTTACCGTTTGAGGCTTTTTTATCGGTTTTCATTATCTCTGTTATTTTTTTCATATTGAATTTTTTTACCGGTGTAAAATGAAATTTGTTTATGACATCATCTGCCAAAAATTTATAGTTTTTTTCAATCAGTCCTTTTTCTACCGCTAATCGGAACGCAAAGCGCATGCCTTCTACTACTGCTTCTCCGTGTGTGTATTTGCGGTAATTGGTTATTTTCTCCACAGCGTGTCCGTATGTGTGCCCGAAATTAAGGATTTTTCGGAGCCCGCCTTCTTTTTCATCCTGCTCCACAACTGCGGTTTTTAACCTTACGCAGTATTCAACAAGTTTTTCCAGCGTGCGGATGTCTTTGTTGTTTATTTGGGCAAAATTATCTGACAGAAAATTGAACAAGTTAACTTCAAATTTTGGTTTACAGCTTTTTTCTATAAATGAGTATTTGACAACTTCTCCAAGACCGGTTTTAAACTGTCTTTCATCAAGCGTTTTGAGAAAGTTTACATTTATAAAAACAGCTTTAGGCTGGAAAAAAGCACCAACAAGGTTTTTGCCGTATTTTGTGTCAATGCCTGTTTTTCCGCCGACAGAACTGTCCACACACGCAAGCAGTGTCGTCGGAACTTGAATAAAATCAATTCCGCGCATGTAAGTTGATGCAGCAAAACCTGCCATATCGCCCACTACACCGCCGCCGACGGCAAGAAGAATGTCTTTTCTGGAAAGTTGGTTTTTCAGCATTCTCTCTGTGATTTTTTTGTAATTCTTAAAGTTTTTTTCCTTTTCTCCGTCCTTTAATACAAACGTTTCTACGGCAGGGATATTAAGTATTTTGCCATAGAGTTTATTTACTTTTTCAGATATTACGACGAAGACTTTTCTGCCTGAGATGTACTTTTCAAGTTTTCGGGTCAGTTCTGAAATCTCCGAACTGTCTATGTATATGGGGTAAGATTTATCAGTCTCTTTAATTTTTACGCACAGTTCAGGCATTCAATAATCTCCGTTACTATATTATATGGAGATTTAAAATCCGTGTCAATTGTTAAATGTGCAAGTTCGTAATTTGCCCGTCTTTTCTCTATTATAGCCGATATTTTTTCTGTTGAAAAATCTTTACCTAAAAGCGGTCTGTGAGTTTCGTGTTTTATTCTTTCAAATATTACTTCCGGCGATGTTTTCAGATAAATAACTCTGGACTTTTCCAGCAGAAGCTTTCTGTTTGCCGGATTTTCAAAAGCTCCGCCGCCGGTGGAGATGATAAGGTTATCTTTTTCCAGAATTTCTTCAATTACTCTGGTTTCTTCTTCCCGAAAGTATTTTTCGCCGAATTTTTCAAAAATCGCAGGAATACTTAACCCGTTTCTTTCAACAATTTGCGAGTCAACATCAACAAGGGAAAAGTCTTTTAGAGCTTTTTCCAATTCTATGCCAACGGTAGTCTTGCCGCTTCCCATCATGCCTGTGAGTGTTATATTCATACAGGCTGCTTTTTGGATTTGTCTGCAAGTTCGCTGTCGACACGCAGGAACACCGGTTTGATTTCTTCTTTTGTGATGAGTTTACCCGGTTTGATATTGTCGCAGGTCAGGTCATCCAGCTTAGTATTCAGGTCAAACGAGAGCTGGCGCGCCATTTCTTTTGCGATGTTCGGGCAGTACGGATAGATTAAAGCTGATACAACACACATTATTTCCAGTACGGTTGTGAGAACCTGACCGCATTCTGTCATTTTTTCTTCTTTGGCAAGTGTCCAAGGCGCGTTGTCTGTGACGAATTTGTTTGTTGCATCAACAAGCTGTACAATTTCCTGTGCGGCTTCTGCTATTTCAAAGAAATCAAAGTGTGTTTTTACTTTCTTAACAGTGTCAAGGGCAAGTTTATAAAGTTCTGAATCTTTTCTGAACTCATCTTTAACTTCGCCATCAAAATATTTTACAAGCATTGAAAGCGTTCTGTTAAGCAGATTGCCCATACTGTTTGCCAGATGTGCATTAACTTTTTCTTTAAAATCATCATCGGAATAATTTCCGTCACGCCCGCAAGGCGCTGAGGTTGCCATATAATATCTCAAAGGATCCGGTATAGTGAGATTAAAGCTTTCCAGTACGCCGGTCGGAGAAATTACGTTTCCGAGAGATTTTGACATCTTGGTTTCGTCTATCGTAATCCAGCCGTGTGCAAAAATATGTTTTGGCAGCGGCAGGTCTAATGCCAGCAAAATTGCGGGCCAGTATATGCTATGGAATTTCAAAATGTCTTTACCAACCACATGGACATCAACCGGCCAGTATTTTTTAAACATCTCTGACGGGTTTTCTGTATCATATCCAAGTGCTGTTATGTAGTTTGATAGAGCGTCTATCCATACATAAATTGATTGTTCAGGGTCATCAAGCACATCTATACCCCATTGAACATTTGATTTTGCTCTTGATACTGAGATGTCCTGAATATCTTCCAGCTGGTTCAGGACTTCATTCGCTCTGAACTGCGGAACTATAAAGTCCGGATGTGCTTTTATATGTTTGATTATTTCGTCTTTGTATTTTGTTAATTTAAAGAAATAATTTTCTTCTCTTACTACTTCCGGTTTTTTCAGGTGGTCAGGGCAGAGACCGTCTTCGGTTAAATCTTTCGGATTAAGGAAACATTCACATCCGGAGCAATACAGCCCTTCATAAGAATGTTTGTAAATATCACCTTTTTCAACAAGCTTTTTGAATATTTTTTGAACAATTACTTCGTGGTCGGCGTCTGTGGTTCTGATAAATCTTGAATAATCTATACCAAGGATTTTCCAGGCATCTTTAAATTTTTGCGCATTTTCGTCGCAGAGTTCTTTTGGCGTAATACCTTTAGCGGCGGCTGTTTTTTGAATTTTTATACCGTGTTCGTCTGTTCCGGTCAGGAAAAACACGTCATCACAGCGCTGTGTATAGTGTTTTGCAATGATATCAGTCAATATTTTTTCATAAGCGTGTCCGATATGCGGAGCACCGTTCACATAATCTATTGCAGTTGTTAAATAATATTTATCCATAAAATTAATTCCCTCATACTTTGTCAAAATTATAACATAAAAAATTTATAAAAAAGAGCCGAATACTATTGCCGAACTTTTTGCTGTGCTTACAATTTTTATCCTGTCCGTAAAATGCAGGTCTGCTGTTGTAGTGGTCAAGTTCATGGCTGTTTTTTATCAAATTTTTCCAGATTAGCAAAGTCATTTCTTATTTCATTAGCTTTGGCTTCAAGCTTGTTGTAGACCTGAGAGTTTATCTCTCCGCCTATTAACACCAAGACTGAGGTGTAATACAGCCAAACCATAAGTACGGCAAAAGCTCCGATTGTTCCGTAAACAAAGTTGTAAGTTTTTAAGTTGTTGATGTAAACAGAAAATCCCCAGGAACCGACTAACCAGAATATGCAGAAAAATAATGTTCCGGGAAGCGCGCTAGTGCGTTTAAACCGTTCGTTTCCACGCAGATCCGGCAGGATATAGTATATTAAAAACGCCATAAAATATAACGCTAAAAATGCTATAGGCCAACGTAATGTCAACAATATTATTGCAATTTTATTTGACATGTGGAAGTGGTTCACCAGAAAATTAACGATGACTTTACCGAATACAATAAGGTTCACGCTTAAAAATGTCATCATAGTCATTACAAATACCATTACCAGTGACAAAAGCCTTGTATAAACAAAACTGCGGGTTTCTTCGACTTTATATGCCCTGTTTAAGCCTTTCAAAATAACAGCCATTGCGTTGGTTGACAGTATAATCGTAATACCAACCCCGATGTATGCCATTAGTTTTCCGTGTGAAAAAATCATAGCCTCTGAAAGTACAGTGCGGATTAAATCCATAGCCTGCTCCGGCATTACATTAGCGAGCACCCTCAACAGCGGATCCATCAGGGATTTATTTCCAAGCCATCCAAATACGGCTGTCAAAAATAACATAAACGGAAAAATCCCGATAACAGTCATAAATCCCATTTCTGCAGCCATTCCGTAAAAATCATTTCTTACGATGGATAAAATTATCCTTGTCACGCTTTTGAAAAAGCCGCACAGAAATTTATTGCATTTTACTGTCTTAATACATTTTCTTATGAACTTCATCTAATATTTTCCTAACAGTTTCTTCAACGGAAGCCTTGACCACACATCCCGCGGCAAGAGTGTGTCCGCCGCCGCCAAAAACCGCACATACGGCAGCTACATCCAAACCCTTGCTGCGCATTGAAACTTTTGTTATGTTGTGTCCTGATTGTTTTACAACAAACGCAACTTCTGTTGTTGTTATGGCTCGTAACTTTTCTGTAAGACCTTCTGTGCAATCTTCGCCTGCACAGAATTTTTCGATGTCTTTTTTGTAAACAGTCGTGTAAACAATTTTGTCATCGTCGGAGAATACCGCTTTTTCAAGGCAATATGCCTGTAAAAGTACAAGGCTTTTCGGATTTGATTCATAACAATATTTGTATATCTCAGCGGGTTGTATGCCGGTTTTCAAAAGTTCCGACGCTGTTTCTAGTGTTTTAGGTGTAGTATTGTTAAACCGGAAAGAACCGGTATCAGTCAAAACTGCAGTATACAAACAAACTGCTGTTTCGTAAGATATCTTCCAGCCAAAAGATTTCAGTATGTCACAGATAATCTCACCTGTAGAACTTGCATCCGGATTTATGATGTTTAAGTCCGCATAACCGTTATTAGTTTTATGGTGGTCAATGTTGACGGTGAATTTTGCTTTATTAAATAAAATCTGCCCGTCGCAAATTCTGTCTAATGCTGCGACATCAACATTAATTACAAGGTCGTATTCTCTTGATTTGTCAATAGTATCAATATGTTTTGCATCTTTTACAAGCGGCAGAAATTCGTATATTTTGGGTAAGCTTGAGACAATAAGAGTGTCGCATTTTTTTTTCAAATTTTCTTTTATGGCATTTGCGAGACCGCACATTGACCCGAGAGTGTCCCCGTCCGGGTTAATATGGGATATAATCAATATATTTTTGGATGATTTTATGATATCATTTAACTTAGAATAATCCATTTTTTAATTATATCATAAAAAACAGGGGTTACAAAAATCGTGAAAAAAGTTTTATACACTGATTTTGTTGAAATAGGCTCTATGATTGAGGAATTGCTTGAAAAAAAAGAGTTCAAAAAAGCAATGACCCGTTCAAACTTGTATAAATTTTGGGGTAAAGTTGCCGGTGCAAAATTTGCGGAAAAATCAAAACCGTATTCCATGCTCGCCGGCGGGGTAATGGTTATAGCTTGCGAAAATGCCATTGTTGCGCAGGAATTAATGCTAAAAAAAACACAGCTTCTGGTAAAATTTAAGCCCTATCTTGAGTCTTTAAAGATAAAAGTTACGGATTTAAGATTTGACCCAAAAAAATGGACTGAGCTATAATATGATTGAATATACCCGTTCAGGTTATTTTTGTTTGTTCCCTGGAGGGCGAGTTTTGCGCTACAGGATTGTGACTTTATAACCGGTGCAGCGGAAGAGTTTTTTATTTGTGTGTTAAACTTGCGGCGTTAATTATTGATTTGACAAATATGTTATAATAGTATGTATGAGAAGTATAAAATTTTGTCTGCTTGTTTTATTCATAATTTTAAGCGGATTTGTAAGAGTGTATGCAGCGGATGATGAAGAAGATTTATTCAAGCCTGTTGAAGTCAAAGACGGCTCTTCCTTGTCCGTAATTGATTGTGTTGCAGTCGCTTTTAAAAACAGCCCTAAGATTAAGCGCAAAAAATATAACCTTGATATCGCAAAAAGTAACCTCGGAATTGCTAAATCACAATATTTTCCTGTTATAAACGCCGGTGCAGGTTTTTATAACGAAAACAATTCAAATAATATTTATTATAACCCGCACTACAGAGAGCTGCCATCTGTCGGAGTTTCTGTGAATAAGCTGATATGGAACTTCGGCAAAACTACCGCTTATATAAAAATGGAAGAATTCTACAAAATCGGTGCAGAGTATGAATTTATAGACAGCCTCTGTTCTACTTTGTTTGATATAAAAGGCAAGTATTACAATCTTTTGCGCAGCCGTGCACTGCTCGATGTCGAAAAATATAACGTTGACCTGAACGAAAAATTTGTAAACTTAGCAAAGACAAAGGAAAAATCCGATTTGACCACAGCTGAACTTAATCTCAGTGACGCAAAGGTTAAATATATAGAAGCGTTGAACAACTTCAACAATGACCGCGTGAATCTTACAAACGCTATGTACATAGAAAACCAGCCGGATTACAGCATACTTCCGACCAAAACTTTTGATTACAAACCGGGCAGCGCGCTTAACCCGAAAGAAATTTCCGACGGGAATTTCCCTATCCAAAAATTTCAGTTTACAATAGAAGAAGCCCCCGAAATTGCTTACGAAAACAGTCCTGATTTGAGTGTACTTGTTGCAACAAAAAATGCAATGGAGCAGTCGCTTTTATATATTAAACGGACTTATTTTCCTGACCTCACGGCTAATGCCGGCTATGGATTTAACAACACAAATGTTATGTCCTCAAACAACAGTTTTCAGGTCGGAGTTAACCTCACATCTTCCGTTAATATTATGGAGCTTAAACACAGCATAAAAGGTGCTGACGCACAGCTTCTTCTGGCAGATAATGAAATCCTGCTTTTTAAAAAAGATTTGTATTTTGAACTCAAAAGAGCTTTCAACAACCTTGACAGAGCTGAAAAAGAAATACCTGCGGCAAAGCTTGAAATGATGCAGGCGTTTGAGAATTTGAATGTTGTTCAGGATTTGTATATAAAAAATGAACTGAATTACGTTGCGCTTCAGGATGCAAGGCGGGACTACATTCGGGCTCTGAAAAATTACATCGAAAGTCTGTATGATTACAATCTGGCTTTAATTCAGGTAGAAATGGCAATGCACTTGCATATTGCAGACATCCACCACAAATCCGAACACGCTATGCACTACCATTCACAGGAACTTGTTGAACATCTTAACCGCGCTCTCGGATGCGATGAGGATGAAGTAAAACACAACAAGAATAAAAATGACCTGTAACTAAAAAAAGATTCTTCGGGCTAAAGCCCTCAGAATGACGATGCTGTAAACTTTTCATTGATAAACAAAATTAAAACTTGTCCTCCCCTTGCGGGAGGACCGAAATCTTGCAAGCCCGCAGAGGGTGAAAGGCTCTGTCGTACCTGTTTATTTGCGGGCGCAGCGATTTCGAGGAGGGGTTCTTGGAATAAATTATTAACAATGTCTGAAATGACGGGCTTTTTGTAGTATCTGAGGAATTTGCTATATAAGTCTCATAAAAAAGAGACCTGATAATCCGTCAGGTCTCTTTTTTTATCTTTAATTCAAATTATTTGACAACGATGTTAACGAGTTTTTTCGGAACAACGATAGTTTTTACAATGGTTTTGCCTTCGGTCAATTCTTTAACTTTCGGGCTGTTCATTGCAATAGTTTTGAGTTCGTCTTCAGTCGAAGATTCATCTGCTTCTATTTTGTCCTTAACTTTTCCGTTAACCTGAACGACAAGGGTGATAGAGCTTGCTTTTGCAAGATTTTCATCCCACTCGCACCACGGCTCGTCGTGGATTGACGTTTTGCCGCCTAAATCTGCCCAGGCTTCTTCTGTCAGGTGAACAGCTACAGGCGACATTAATTTTAACAGTGTTAAAATTGCAAAACTCAATACATTTTTATCCTCCGCAGTCATTTCTTTTTTCAAACCGCACCATTCATAAATTGAATTGGTAAGTTCTCTGTATTTAGAAATAACCGTATTGAACTGGAAGTCATTTGAAATGTCGTTTGTAATTCCTTTGATTGCAATGTGGACTTTTCTCACTAAATCGTCATTCTGTTTTGTGAGCGGAAATTCCAGCTTGTAATCGAATTTGATGTTGTCAGCATTTGTTGCAACAAGTCTCCAGACTCTGTTCAGGAATTTGTAGCAGCCGTCAACACCTGCATCTGACCAATCAAAATCTCTTGCCGGCGGTGAATCTGACAGGATGAACAATCTTGCTGTATCTGCGCCGTAATTTTCAAAGATTTCATCAGGGTCGACAGTGTTGCCTTTTGATTTTGACATCTTTGAACCGTCTTTTAAAACCATGCCCTGTGTAAGAAGATTTTTAAACGGTTCATCAAAATCTAAAAGACCTAAGTCTCTTAGAGCCTTTGTGAAAAATCTTGAATATAGCAGGTGAAGAATTGCGTGTTCAATTCCGCCTACATACTGGTCAACAGGAAGCCATTTATTAACAAGATTTCTGTCAAACGGCTTTTCTGAATTTTTTGCATCTGCATAACGGAGGTAATACCAGCTTGAACAAATGAATGTATCCATAGTATCGGTTTCACGCTTAGCCGGACCGCCGCAGCAAGGGCAGGTCGTGTCTAAAAATGTTTTTGATGTCAGGATAGGGGATTTACCTACTACGCTGAAATCAACATCTTTCGGCAGTAATACAGGCAGCTGGTCTTCCGGAACCGGCTGAATACCGCATTTTTCGCAGTAAACAACAGGGATAGGAGCACCCCAGTAACGCTGGCGGGATATAAGCCAATCGCGCAGCCTGTATTGGGTTTTAAATTCACCATATCCGCCGTCAACTGCTTTTTGGGTAATAGCTTTTTTAGCGTCTTCATTTCTCATCCCGTTGAATTCTCCGGAATTTACAAGGACACCGGGCTCTGTGTATGCGGCATCTTTGCAGTCAGACGGGTTTTCCGGGTCTTGGATAACAACTTTCATCGGAAGGTTGTATTTTTTCGCAAAGTCAAAGTCCCTTGTGTCGTGTGTCGGAACTGCCATTACTGCACCTGTTCCGTATTCAACAAGAGCATAATCCGCAGTCCAGAGCGGGAATTTTTCGCCTGTGAACGGATTTATACAGTGAGTACCTAGAGGCACACCCGTTTTTGTTCTTTCCGTTGAAAGTCTTTCAATTTCCGTCATCTTGCGGGCGTTTGCTCTGTATTCTTCAACTGCTGCTTTATTTTCAGGAGTTGTTAATTTTTCTATATCTTTGTATTCAGGCGCAACAACAAGATAGGTTATACCATAGGCAGTATCAGGTCTTGTTGTATAAACAGGAATTTCCATATCACTGCCGTCAGGTGCGTCAACTACTTTGAATTTCAAAATAGCACCCTGAGATTTTCCAATCCAGTTTGCCTGCATTGTTTTTACGTTATCTCCCCAGCCGGTGAGTTTATCCAAATCCTGAAGCAATACTTCCGCATAGTCGGTAATCTTTAAAAACCATTGTGAAAGATATTTTTTCTCAACAACGCTGTCACATCTCCAGCATTTGCCGTCAATTACCTGTTCGTTTGCAAGTACGGTTGCGCATTTGTCACACCAGTTTACTGCGGCTTCTTTTTTATATGCCAGACCTTTTTTATATAATTGTAAGAACAGCCATTGTGTCCATTTGTAATAATCAGGTTTGCATGTTGCGACTTCTCTGTCCCAGTCGTATGAAAGACCGAGCATTTTTAACTGTTTTGTCATGTATGCAATATTTTCATCAGTCCATTTTGCCGGATCTGCACCGTGCTTCATAGCGGCATTTTCTGCCGGCAGCCCGAAACTGTCCCAGCCCATCGGGTGAAGTACATTGTACCCTTGTGCTTTTTTGAACCGTGCGATTACGTCAGTGATTGTATAATTTCTTACGTGCCCCATGTGCAATTTGCCGGACGGGTACGGAAACATTGAAAGTGCATAATATTTTGGTTTGTCGGAATCGTCCGGGGTTTTAAACGCTCCTTTTTCTTCCCAAATCTTTTGCCACTTCTTCTCTATTTCTTGCGGAAAATATGATTCTTTCATTAAAATTTTTCTCCCTTATACTCTTGATTAAAATAATATCACAAATAATTTAATGTGTTTATACTATTACCGTTTTTTTAGATTTATCGTATAATAACTTATTATGAAGAGATTATTATTAACAACAATTATTTTAACAACAGCTTTATCATTTATTCCGCAAGCACCTGCACATGCCGGTTTTTGGGCTGATTATAAAGCTAAAATTGAATACAAAAAAGATTTAAGAAACGAACAGAAAAAGCTGGAAAACGTTATAAATACCCAGCTTAAATATTCAAATTCTCATAACCTTGATGGGTTATCAACACTGTATACAGCTGACTTTATGAACAATGACGGGTATAACAAAAAATTGTACATGTCGCTTGTTCAAGATACCTGGGATACATACAGCGACATAACCTATGACGCGGTTATAGAAGAAATGGAAATTGATAACAATTTTGCAACAATCACAACACGCGAAACTGCAGTTGCAACGGTTACAAGCAACGAAGATGTTATTGAAGCAACAGGTGAATTGTATTCAAGAGGCAAATGTATATATTACCTGACAAAAGTCGGAGAAGATTGGAAAATCCGAGCAGAACAAATTCTTGAAGAAAAAACTTCATTAAAATACGGAGATGCAAGATATACTGATATTGACCTGATTTCACCGAATCAGGTTCCGGCAGGCAGCGAATATTCAGCAAGCCTCAAACTGGATTTACCTAAAGAGGACATTGTAATTGCCTCAATCGGTAAAGAACGCATGGTCTACCCGCAGGTTAAGTGCGAGGAAGTATTCCGCAAACTGCCGGAGGATCAGGTGCTTGAGAGAGTTTTCAGAGCTAACACAGATAATCTCAATGAATATACAGTTGCCTCCGTTGGAATAACAAAAGCAGAACCTGCTTCCGATACAACAGTCAGAGTGTATATGAGCGGGCTTGCTATTCTTATGACCAGAGTCAATATCATTCCGCAGAATAATTTTATAAAGTTTGAGGAAAAAGATGCAGAAAAAATTTAGCAGACTCATTTATTTTATTGTATGTTTTGTGTTTTTTATAATATGCAATTTCTACGCATCTAACCGGATAATCGCATACATACAAAGCGGTCATGCTATTTCTGACAACAAGGTTTTCGGGCTGAATTACGTCCAAAACACAGGTGCTGCGTTCAGCATCCTCCAAAATTCCACCGAACTCCTTATAATTCTTTCTGTGATTGCGCTTGTCGGGATTTTTGCTTACATAATCAAACACCTGAAATCTATATCGATGAAAAGCCTTTTCTGTCTGGCACTGCTCTCTGCCGGTATCGCAGGAAATATGCACGAGAGAATTGTCTTCGGCTTTGTCAGAGATTATTTTCAGTTGAAGTTTGTTGACTTTCCTGTGTTTAACGTCGCTGATATATTCATTAATGTCGGCGTTATCCTTTTAATTATAATTATTCTTTTAAAGAAAACCAGATTATGATAATTTTTACAGATGAAAATGGCGAAGATATCAGGCTGGACACCTACTTGACACAGGTGCTGAATAATTTTTCACGCTCTAAAATCCAATCGCTTATAAAAAATAAACTCGTAAAAATTAACGGTCAGGACAAAAAATCATCTTACATTCTGCGTGATGGTGACAAAATAGAGTTTGAACTTCCGCCGGATGATATCGTAAAAATCCAGCCGCAAAATATTCCTCTCAATATTGTGTGGGAAGACGAAAACATGCTGGTTGTCAATAAACCCGCCGGAATGCTTACACATCCGACACCTCTTGAAAAAGAAAATACCCTCGTGAACGCACTTTTGTTCAAATACGGAGAAAACCTCTCTGACCTTAACGGTGAATTCCGAAGAGGTATTGTACACCGCCTCGACAGAAATACCTCCGGGCTTTTAATGGTCGCTAAAAATAACAAAACGCACGAATACCTCGCCGCTCAAATTAAAGCCAGAAATATTACAAAAAAATACAGAACTATTGTCAATGGCAATTATGAAAAAGATGAAGACACAATTAACCTCCCCATTGGCAGAAACCCAAAACAGCCGCACAAAATGGCTGTTATTGAAGGCGGCAAAGATAGCGTTACACTCGTAAAAGTTATCGAAAGGTTCAAAGATTATACCTACCTTGAACTGACTCTTGTGACCGGCAGAACCCACCAGATTCGCGTCCATTTGAGCCATTTGCACCATCCTGTATTCAATGACACTCTCTATGGCGCAAAACAGGAAAAGACAACCACATCAGAACAAGTTTTACAATCATACTTTTTGAGGTTTACAAAACCTTTTTCTGATGAAATAATAGAATTGGAAATTGAACCCGATGAAGAATTTAAGAAGGTTTTAAGATACATAAAAGACAGGAGCCTGAAATTATGAGAAGAATTATAAATATAGCTGCATACCTGTTAATGGTAGCATTAATATACATAGCCTGTGTCAATTATACAGATGTTGCTCATCTGCAGATATGGGGGCTTGAGGGCGCTGCGTCTCTCCAAAAATTCGGCATACCAACTGACGCCGTTTTCCGTGACACACGCCTGACCTGGATTATTATAGGCACTTTGCTTTCCGGAATTTTCATCGGCGCATCGGTTGTCGCTCAATTCTATTTTGCACAGAAAGAAAAACTGGAAGCCTATAAACGCGAACTTGAACGTAAAATGATAACAAATTCTTCCAGCACATCCAAAATAGAAGTTCTGGAATCGAAAATTAAAACACTTGAAATCGCGCTCCAAAACGCACTTAAAAAATAATTTTTTGCATGTCAATAAAAAAAGCGCCTGCAGAACAATTTCTGCGGGCGCTTTTTTGTGTATGTTTTCAATTTAGTCAAAAACGTAATTGATAATAGAAGCTTCTCTTGCGCGTTTGATCGCTGTTGCAATCATTCTTTGGTGTTTAGCGCAGTTGCCTGTGATTCTTCTCGGAATGATTTTGCCTGCTTCTGTCAGATATCTTTTCAATTTTGCAGCGTCTTTGTAGTCGATATATTCAACTTTATCAGCGCAAAGGCTGCAATTTTTACGTTTTTTCTTGTCTGACATATCTTGTCTTGCCATGATTTTTAATTTACCTTTCTATTTTTTGCGTCAGAGACGCTCGACCGAATTTTTATTATGTATTACTTGTGTGTTTCAAATTGTTTCAGCCTTTCCGTCACCGCTTCTAATATAGAATTTTTTGAGATTGGCTGGTTTTTGTCATCTTGTTTTACAAACATGTCCGGAATTTGAGATTTTGAATTTCTATTCTGGAAGTATCTGTAAGTTGACTTCAATTGTTGTTGTTTAATTTTTTGGGTTTGTGCAGAAGTTTTCTGCGCTATTGCCGGAATAAATTTCCCGCTGCTCATTTTTTAGGGCTCCTTGTATATTTAATTAAAAAGGAATTTCGTCTTCGCCGATAAGTTCGTTAGAAAAATCGTCTGATTCAAATTTAACAATTTCTTCAGTGCCGAATTTTGAACTGCCGGCAGCTTGTACAGCAGAAGCCTCGCCTAATCTTTCGATTGTATTGGCGTCGATTTCATAAATCCTTTTGTCTGAACCGTCATCCATTTTAACTGTTTCAACTTGAAGACGACCTTCCACAAGGACTCTTTCATCTTTTGAAATTGAAGAAACTACATCATCAAGAGAATTTCTTTTAGAAATAACCCGGATAAGAATTTCTTCTCTATCACCGATATTCAGAACAAAAGAAGAGACCGCAACATTGTTTTGGGTAAAACGTTTTTCCGGTGCTCTGTATACTGTTCCTGTTACAACTGTTTTTGCAAGTGACATTTAAACTTCCTCTATTCTTTTATTTATTACGATAGTAAATTAAACTGCTGCTTTTTTAGACATTTCAACGAACATAGTTCTGATGATGTTGTCGTTCAATCTGAGTTGTCTTTTAAATTCAGCAACTTTATCAGCAGGCAATGCCAAAACCATAGAAGTAAAGAAACCATCTCTAAAGCTTTGGACATCAAAAGCTAATTTTTTTCTGCCGATTTTGTCAACAGAATCAACTTTTCCGCCGAAGTCTGTGATAACTGTGCTGACAGCTTCAACAGCTTTGTCAATTTCTTCAGCGTCAAGATTTGGTTTGAATATAGCTAATAATTCATAAGTTTTCATTTTCAAATTTCTCCTTTTTGTTCTAACTAGTGTATGAGACAATAATATCATGAACAAGAAAATTATTACAAGATGTAATCTGCAAAAAAGGAATAATCCGCAGGACCGATTAAGAAAACATCCTTGTGCGGATTAGCTTGAGAGCCTTGCCATTCAACAAATACAGACCCTCCAAGCAGATTAACTTTAACTCTGTTTTCTGTTAAGTTATTTAAAACAGCAGCGACGACTGAAGCGCAGGCACCGGTTCCGCATGCGAGAGTGATGCCGCAGCCGCGTTCAAAAACACGCATATCCATTTCCGCAGGAGAGATAATTCTGACGAATTCAGTATTAGTCTTTTCCGGGAAAAACTCGTGTTTCTCAATAAAAGGTCCATAGTTTTGAGCAAGCGGCATCGGGTCTTCATCAGTGAAAATGATGCAGTGCGGGTTTCCCATAGAAACTGGGAATATATCAAACTCCCGTCCGTTTACAATAACGGTATTAAGCCCGCGGAAAGGGATTTTTGCATGCTCAAGTATAGGGTTGCCCATATTAACACGTACGAAACCGTCATCAAGGAGTTTAGGTTTGATAACACCAGCAAGGGTTTGTACGGAGAATTCTTTTTTGTTAACCAGTTTGTTATCATAGGCATATTTAGCGAAGCATCTCATGCCATTTCCGCACATTTGAGCAGTAGAGCCGTCGGAGTTGAAGAAATACCAGCCGATATCGGTATCAGATGTGTCGGTTTTAGGGATAATCAGACCGTCAGCGCCGACACCGAAATTTCGGTCACAGATTTTTTTAGCGAGCGTCTCCATCGGAAGACCTGTTTTTTCGTATTCAGTATAATCAATAATAACAAAATCGTTGCCGCAGCCTTGCATTTTAGTAATTTTAATAGTATTCATCAGTAAAAATCTCCGTTTCTGAAACAATTTTACAATAAAATCAGGAAGTTATACAGCAAATTTCACAAATGCTATTAGAAGGTTGTCATTCTGAGGGCTTTAGCCAGAAGAATCTTTTATTGAGACCCTTCACTAACACTCCGTAGACTGGATTTTGAAATTTTAGTAGAATTTGCTATATAAGTCCCTAAAATCAGATATTGACAAAATATTTTGAACAAATAAAATAAGAAATATCTGATAAAACTAAATGGAGGAGTGCCAGAGCGGTTTATCGGAGCGGTCTTGAAAACCGTCGTACGTGACGAGCGTACCGTGGGTTCGAATCCCACCTCCTCCTCCATTTTAAAAGAGCCTGGAGAGGCTCTTTTTTAGTGCGTTTTTGCCCTATCCCCGAACTGTAAAAATGAGCCAAAATAGACCCAAAAGGGACTAAAAAGGGACTGCTGAAAAAATTTATTGATTTTAGAGGATTTCTGCAATCAGGCAAAATTCAACATTACATAACGGTTTTTGCGGTAATTGCGGTCAATCCCAAGTAGCACATAGATTTTAGGATTTCCACCTGTAGTAATTGCGGTTAATGCCAATATTCATATAAATATTGGTCTGTTTTGTTATGCCAAAATTCCGAAATCGGAAATAATATTAATAAATTACATAACCTTGCAACCCCAAAACCCTCTCATACCAATCGAAGTCAAGAATTTGGGAGCGTGTTTTTTAAAAACAGTTTATTATAAGTTTGTGTACCAAAGAACAAAGAAAGGAAACAAACTTATGAAATTATTAAAATGTAATCAAGTTAAAGAATTATCAAACAATGAATTGCTGAAAGATAAGTCTCGTACTGAAATTTCAATCTGCGGAACCATTACTTCAACAATTCAAATACCAACAAAATCTAATCCATATAAATTCATACGCTTTATAACGCTTGAAGACGAAACAGGTACAATAGATTGTGTTTGTTTTGACAGAGAAATAAAAAAGTTCGATAAATTATTGCAGATTAATAATCAAGTTATTATTACAGGAGAAAAGTTCATAGATAGGGAAGAGCCTCCAACTCCAATAATTATGCAAAATGTCAAATTAGCAAAATAATATTTTAATACTTTTTGCAAGATATACTAAATTTTAATTCTGAAATGCTTTCATAACAATCGAAACGATGAATTTGAGAGTAAGTTTTTGAAAAACAGTTTATTATAAGTTTGTGTACTCAAGAGCACAGAAAGGAAACAATCTTATGAAATGGTTAGCAATAGCTTTAGTAATCTACATTTTTATTAACGGCTTTATTGAAGAAGCTAAAAAGCGATTAAGCAGTTACAGTGACAATGACGGTTACTATGAGGAAGATGACTACAATGACAACGACGATTGGAATAATAATTATTCCTGCAATCAGCAAACTTACGATAGTCCGCAATTTGACAATAGCTTTATTTCTCGCACTCAACCGCCTGAATATCATCATAAAGATACTAACGAATACAATATGTTGGTGCGTGTCAGGGGTGATAAATACGCAAGGCAGGAAGAAATTACTATTGAAGCACACAACATATTTGAAGCCCGACAAAAGGCTAAAAATATGGGTTACGACATTATTAGAAGTTAAGGAGGAAATATGAATACAACAGGTTACAATGAAATTGATTTAAAAAACTGGAAAAATTATCCTGA
This sequence comes from Candidatus Gastranaerophilales bacterium, assembly GCA_944322945.1. GTDB lineage: Bacteria > Cyanobacteriota > Vampirovibrionia > Gastranaerophilales > Gastranaerophilaceae > CALUVN01. Next base: position 38,487 of record CALUQN010000005.1, read on the forward strand.
AATCAAAACTAACTCTTTCTGGGAGTATGAAGTTAATACTTATGAGCAAATTTATAAAAGATACACTAAAAGAAATGATTTAGTTCTGAATATATTCTGTAATTCTGAATCAGCAAAAGAAGAGGCAAAAAAGCTAGATAGAAAATATCTTGGGATAGAAGATTACGAATATGATAACTCTTTGCGTAATACAGTCAATAACAAATTAAAAGAACTTGAGCAAAAGAATATTCAGCTATTATTACTCACTCCTGATTTAACTGATATTAGAGCAAGTAAGACAGAAGAATTTTTCAACACATTCAAACAATTTACAAAATTAGGCATAGATAACCTAGAGCAAGGTCGATTTGTCGTTTTAATAATCGGTAATACATATTCAAATTCAACTTTGCACCTTGAAGCTTTTGAATATGCTCAATTTCTTACAAGTCAGGGGTTGCGTTTAAAAGCTCACATAGTTAAAGAAGTTTGGAAATGGTCAACTCTTGAATCTAGTACAGCAAAAGCCTTATGGCATTGTAGAGCCTTAAAGAGCGGATTTAATGTAGCTACCTTTAAGAATATTTTTATTTTTAAAAAGTTATAGACAAAGAAAAGATAAAACTATGAAAATAGCAGAGGTGATATGAACAAAGAAGAAATAAATAAAATCTTACAATATCCTGTAAAAGGCTCGTTGATTACGATAGGCGGTCGTCCTGCTATGGGTAAAAGAACATTTGCGTTGAATTTAGTTGAACTATTCTGTAAAGAAGGGCATAAATGCCTGTATGTAACAGATTACGACAAACAAATAATTACAGAAATGCTATTAAGAATAGTTGCAAATCCAAACAGGCAGGAAAGTATAGAGATACAAACAGAAAATTTCACACAAGCAGTAAAAGAACTAAGCAGTTGGAATTTGCTTATTAAATCTACAGAATTTTGCAGGATAAAAAATGTCAAGCAAATAATACAGAAATACCAACCTGATTGTTTATTCATCAATATGCACGTTAACAGCAGGAATAGATTGAGTTCTGAAAAGTTGAGGGAAATGTCAGAGCAAAATCATTTAATAATCTTCAAACTGGTAAATACACGCAAGGAACCACGCAATACAACAAACTATTATCCGAAAATTACAGATTTACGAGATAAAAATCTTGTGAAATATTCGGATGTGGTCTTATTGCTCTATCGTGAAGATTACTATAACTGCGATATTCCTGACGATAGAAGAAATATCATAGAGATAATTCAGGCGAAACCTGAAAATAATTCAATCAAATTGAAATTTAATAGAAAAACTGGAAAAATCGGAACATAAAATTAAAAATCTTTTTAAGAGACAGAATAGAGGCAGTTGTAAGCTAAAGTGGGTAAAAACCTACGATTAAGAATAAAAATATTTGGAGGCAAAAATGTACTTAACAAAAGATGAACTAACCATATTACAGGGCTTGAAAGAAAACTCAAGCTATGCAGAAATAAGCCGAAAGTTAAATGAACCGCTTCGCACCTGCGATAGCAGGGTGAATTCTCTATATCAAAAGTACGGAGTAGATAATAGAAAAGATTTAGTCAAAAAGGCAAACCTTGATAAGGTCGAAGTTGCAAGGATTGATAATATTCCCTACTGGCAATATGAGGGAACACAGCTTGTACAAAAAATTCCTGTTTGCAAAAGAGATGTTGAACGGCTATTAAAATTACTGGAAAATGAAGATGAAAAAGAAAAATTCAATCTGGTGTATTCATCAAATTACCTGTACAAATTTATGTACTTAGAAATGCCGAGCGGTAAAGAATACATACAAAGAAACAAAATAATAAATAAAACTTAAAGGCTCCGGAAAGGGAGCCTTTTCTCTTAAATTTAAGCTGTATGCCAGTTGATTATATCAGCATTATTAGCCTCTAAAAATTCGTTGCATTCTTTGAATGGTCTGAAATCAGTATCCTTAAAAGCAGGAACTTCGCCATCACAAATAGACTTAGTACAAGCCTGATAGTTATTTGACGGATGAGAAGAACGCAAGATTTTAACAAATGGATATTTTTCTTGATAATCTTTTCCTTTATAAACTAGAGCTTTCAGTTCATTTGCCTTTGCACCCCATAACATGACTACTAAAGGTTGTTTATTCTTGGTCTTTACTTCAAGAAGTCTAGATATTACATGATTTACAAAATTACGCCAAGCATTTATATGGAAGTCCTGATTATCAGGTGCAAAAGTTAAGGCAGTATTGAGTAACAAAACACCCTGCTTTTTCCAAGCTGACAAATTTGTATAACTGTTATCAATTCCTACATCTTCCTTGATTTTACGAAAGATATTTAGTAATGAATCCTCCGCAGGAATTTCACCGTTATTGTAAGAAAATGCAAGCCCATGAGCTTTTGCCTCATCAGGGTAAGGGTCTTGACCGATAATCAACACTTTAACATCCTGCGGTCTTAATCCGTCAAATGCGTTAAATATATCTCCTTGACTTGGTCTTGCACATTCATTGATACATTTCTGAATTTCAGATGTAAAAAGTTCTTCTACTTCCTGCCTTGTAAACCAATCATTCTTAATCAATATTTCTTTCAGAGCTTCCATAACTTCCTTTCTTCTGTTCTAGAACTTAGAGGCTTCATACAAACATGTTTTACTACTTCTGTGAATATCTTAACGCATTACAGTGGTAAATGCAAGTTTGATTGCAACTCTTGCGGTCTGTTTTAAAAGGATGAAATCACTTATTATTAAACAACGAGGGCGGTAATGGAAAATAATCTAGAAATAAAAAAATTATTAGGACAACGGATTAAAGAATTACGGACTAGAAAAGGTCTTACACAGGAACAGCTTACAGAAAAGCTCAACATAGGACAGAGAACACTATCCAAAATTGAAAGAGGTAATGCCTTTGTTTCTGCTGAAACACTAGCCAAATTATTAACTGCCCTTGATATTGGAATTGATGAACTGTTTAACTTCGGCTACCTGCAAGAAAAAGAAATCTTAAAAGAAGAATTAATTAACGCTATTCGTGATGAACAAGTTGACATTGAAACCCTCTACAGGATATACAAGGCGTTGAAATAAACCCTGCCTCTAACATACAAGATTATAATATTGGAATGCACTTGCAAAATATTTACAGGTGCATTTCTTTATGTACTTATTTCACCATAGACCACGGAATTATACTCACTTTAAGGTTAAGCAGGAAATAGTTGCCATTTTAAAAGTTACCAACATAAAATCGTGGAAATTTATAAGGGAAATGTAAAAAAATTGTTACAAAGCTCGCCACCGGAACTATTTCCTTCGCGAGCGGAAACGCTTGTACTGCAAGGGTATTCTGGATTGAAATTCTTGAAATATCTGTTATCCTGAGGATGCAGGTATTAATTATAAGGAGAAATCAAATGAATAAAGAAATTGACATCCCTTGCATGATAACAATAAATGAAGCAGCACAAATTGTCAAGCTCGCAAAATATCACATCCGACAGTTGGTTTTGCAAGGCAAGGTTAAATATGTCAAGACTGGGCGAAAATATTTGCTCAATCTCGACAGTTTAGTTAATTACTTAAAAAATGGCGATACAGAAGAAAGGAGTGAAAATCATGACAAAAACATTAGACGAATTAAAGCGTAAGTACAAATTTATTTTAGCAGACTTCAAGAAAAGTGGTATAAATAAATCAACAATCTTGGATTATGTGAAAGAAGGTTATCTCTCTGAAGCGGATGACTACTGGCAATTAAATTACCCCGCATTATATGCAAATTACAAAACGGATTACTATAACAGGCGGTTAAAAAATCCCGAGTATGGTAAGGGTAAGTACATAAAACCAGCAGGCAAGCCATCGCAAATTTTTAGACCTTTACATCTTTCGATTTCAATGTTAAAAGACCCGACAATGCCTATAATAATAACAGAGGGTGACAAAAAAGCGATTAAAGCAGTACAAGAAGGTTTCCCTTGTCTTTCGCTTGGCGGAGTATGGGGTTGGAAATGTAAAGCAGACACTATAGATTTAGAAGAAAATCCTGAATGGGAGTTAATTGCTGATATCATACCCGATTTAGTGCAGGCTGATTTCAAAGACAAGGAAGTAATACTATGCTATGACAATGATATGTACCATAATCTAAAAGTCAAACAGGCTCTATGTTCACTAGCAAACTATCTTAAAAGCGAAAAGGGTGCTAAAGTAAAACTTATATTTCTGCCAAAAGGCAAAGCTAAAGGGCTGGATGACTTCTTAGTTGCATACGGGGCAGATGAATTTCAAAAGTTACTTGATAAGGCAGAATTTATTACACTAGAAAAAATTCAAAACAAACTATCATGTAAAAAAGAAATTGCAAAGTTTCCGGTAGAAGTATTCCCTGAACCTGTAAAAGATTTAATTCTAGAACTGCATAAGCGAATGGATGCACCTATAGAGTATATAGCATGCACATTTCTTATAGTAGCAAGTATTCTTATGGACGGACATTATGCCATTAATGTAAATCCTGGAACAAATTGGATTGAACATCCGATTTTATGGTTGGCATTAATTGGTAATCCGTCACAGAAGAAAACCCCTTGTTTAAAAATAGGTAAAGATATTCTTAATGAATATGACCTGATTTTACGGACAAATTATGAAACCGACATAAACGACTATAATCACAAAAAGGATTCTTACAAAATACAACTAGAAAAATACAAAAAGGCAATTAAAAACAATGAAAATCCAGGGGAGTTACCTATAGAACCTGAAAAACCGCAAAGACCCAGGTTGATGACCCAAGATATAACAAAAGAGTCTTTGGCTTATCTTATGGATATAAATAGCAAAATGCATTTAGGTTTAGCCATATTTGTTGATGAATTGGCTTTCTTTTTAAAAAGCTGGAATCAATATAAGCGTGGTGGTAATGATATGGAATATTTCTTGGCTTCTTGGGCAAGAGAACGGCAAAACATTGTCCGCAAAAGTGATAAGTCAGATTACACATTTGACGCCAGTCATAACATAATTGGTACTATTCAACCAAAAGTGCTGTATGAAACACTTTTTGGCAAAGGCATTGATTGCTATAACGGAATGATTGAAAGGTGGTTATACTGCTGTAGCAACTACAAAGAAACAGGTATTCTATATAATTCTGATAAAGATTATGACATTTCCGTTTTTACGGACATTTGTCGAAAAATCTTTACAAATGCTGTATTACATCCTGAAACTGTTAATATGTATCAATTTGATAGTGAAGCTAAAAAAGCCTTTGAGGATTTTAGGACTAAAATAGTACAACTGAAAAAATCAGGTAAATGTGATGATATAACTCAATCATATCTTGAAAAACAAACCAGATATGTTGCACGGCTTGCCCTAATACTTCATGGCATACATAGCCTTGAAGAAAAATTTGTTACGGATTTAGATGTTTATAACGCAATAAAGCTGTGTCATTACTTTATAAGCTGTTTTAAAGTAATGACAGACAATAAGCTTAATTATGATGAACAAGAGGAATGTGCATTGAACTTTTTTAAGCGTAAAAATTTAAAAACAGTTTCACCAACGGAATTATTCCGCAATAATAAAACTAAAATCAAAGATATTAAAACAGCACAGGTTACTTTAGAAGGGCTTGCACGCAAAGGATATGGGCGAATGATAAAGGCTAAAAATGGAGTGTCGTTCGTGTATTACGGAAGTTAGACTATGGTGCAGGGTAACACCTTAAAACTGTTGCCCTGCATTCTTTTTTAAGAAAATGAGGCTTGGATTTATGAAAAAGGGAGATAATAAAAAATGATAAGAAGGAAAATAAAATGGCATTTTACGAAAAAATTTCAGATTATACATATAGATTGACAGTTTGTCAGGGGTACGACTCCAAAGGCAAAAAATTACGCAAAAGAAAAACAATTAAATTAGACGAAACATTAACCGCAAAGCAGGCTGAAAAAGAGCTTAACCGTCAAATGGTGATGTTTGAAAACGAAGTCTTGAACGGAGTTTACTTAGACGGCGAAAAAATCACATTTGAAGCCTTTACACAAAGGTGGTTAGAAGATTACGCAGAAAAACATCTGACACTTACAACATTACAATCGTATAAAATCATGCTTAAACGGATTTTGCCTGCTATCGGACACATTAAACTCGGTAAATTACAGCCTCATCACTTGATACAGTTTTACAACAATCTTGATGAAGCAGGAGTGAGATTAGACGGTAGGTTTACTCCTACCAAAGCCCTGATAAAATATCTCGAGCCTTTGACAATTTCTCATATAATCAAAACTACAGGCATATCGTCTAAAACTTGCAGAAGGTTAAAGACAGGCATGGCAACAAATTACAGTACCGCTCAAAAGCTCTGTAATTGCTATAAATTAGATTTCAACAGAATGTTCAAGGGTAATTCAGAAAAGAAACTGAATAGAAAAACAATCAAAAATCATCATATTGTAATTCATTCAATACTTTCAACTGCTGTTGATTTGAATATCCTAATGAATAATCCTGCGGAAAGAGCAAAACCGCAAAAAGTAACAAAGTCACATGCTAGATATTACAATGATGAACAAGTGGCAGATATGCTCAACTGCTTGAAAAGTGAACCATTAATGTATATGACAATGATTTATCTTGCTATTGATATTGGTTTAAGAGAGGGTGAGCTAACTGGCTTGAAGTGGGAAGATATAAATTTTGACACCTGTGAAATTAACATCAACAAACAACGGCATTATATTACAGGCTACGGCAATATTGAAGGCAGACCGAAAACCGATGCCGGTATTAGAACCGTTACAGCCTCAAAAACTGTAATATCACTCTTGAAAGAATACAAAAAGCAACAGAACGAAAACAGACTTAAATTCGGCACAGCTTGGAAAAACGGTCAATATGTATTCCTGCATGAGGACGGCAGTCCGATAGGCACACAGTTGCCATATAAGTGGTTTACAAAATTCTTAAACCGCCATAACTTACCGAAAATAACATTCCACCAACTCCGCCACACAAACGCAAGCCTGCTAATTTCATCAGGTGAGGACATTGTAACCGTAAGCGGTCGCCTCGGACACGCTGACAAAAATGTAACCCTGAACACTTACTCTCACATAATTAAATCAAAAGAAGCACAGGTCGCTAATAAAATGGATGAGTTTTATGCAAATTTGAAAATATTTTAATATTTTACATTTTACACTTTAATTAAATTCTTTTTTATAAGTATAATAAAGAAAATGTGCAATACTATAATTAAAACATTAAATGAATTTTATAACTATGTTGATGCAAATGTATTTAAACATACAGATGCTTTAAATCTTAAAATTGATATTGACAAATTGGGAGAAGTAGAAAAACATCAAGTTCAATTAATAGTTGATTGTCTTAAATACACAATTCAAGCTGGTAAATTAAGACCATTTTTTACCGATGCAAACGGAAATACTTATCCTGATATTAAAAATTTAACAGATAATGATGTCAGCTATTTATTAAATTATTTAAATGTATCTCAAAATCTTTATATAAAGTCGAAAATTAATCATTTTTTGTTTATAAAGGCAAAGTGTAAAAATAAAATAAGTTTTGCAAATACTGCAATAGATGCATACTTTGAACTTTTTAATCAGTATTTAATTAATGAATATGATACTTGGTTAGAATTATCATATATCTTTAAAAATCTTACAGATTTAGTTTTTAAGGCTAGCTATAAAATCAACGAATTGAAACAATTATCAATAAATATTGTAAAAACATCTAATAAAAATGTTTTAATTAGAGAGGCTATAGAATTTTTAATCGAAAAAGTTAAGAAGAAAAAATTTGATAAATCCGTTTTAAAAGGATTTATAAATATTTGTAAAACAAAAATTAAAAATTCTGGAGATAATATAAATTGGGCTGAAGGTTTTATTGAATTAGGTAGAAAAATTAGTCGGATAAAAAAGGGTAGTCTACGCCAATGGGATTTATTGCAGGCAAAAGCTTATGAAAAAGAGATGAAAAAAGCTCAACAATTAAATAATAATGGTATTGTTGCTGCTTCTTGGTGTAAGGATGCTATCACATATTACAAAAAGGCAAAAAATAAAAATAAAGCTGATAAATTGTTTAAAAAATATGGTGATTTATGTAGAACTGTACAATATGCAACAATAGATTGTCCACCTTATGATTTACAAGCTGATATTGATAAATTAAAATCATTTATTGATGAATCGAACAATTTAGATGTTCTTTATGAAATAATTTATGATTTTATTCCAAAATATGAAAATAATAAAAAGACTGCTCAAAATATTCTTGCAAAGTCCTCATTAACTAATTTTTGTTCCAGTGTATACACAGATATCTATGGACAGGTTGTAGGATACTCAAGTACAGATGAAGAGAATTTTAAACATGAGCTATGGAATGTATACAAAGTAAGTTTTAATTTTAGTTCAATTTTATTATTTCATTATATACAATACGCATTAAAAACAAATAAACTTAATGCAGGCTTGTTAATAGAATATTTAAAGACAACTTGGTTAGGTAGTCTTATTAGAAAGACATTACCTGAAAATCAAATTCTCTCATATCAGTGGTTAGAACATATTGAACAACCTATCATTAGTTATTTTAGCAAACAACAAAAATATTTATATGATAACAATTTCAGATTAACTTTTATAAATGAAGTTGATAGTTTAACTTTAAAAATAGAAGGAATTTTAAGAGATTTAGTTGAATTCGCACATATAGAAGGCTTTTCTGTTAGAAAATTTGTAAATGATAAAGAGGAACGTCAGATTTCAAACTGGAAGAGTATTAATGAATTACTATGGGATTGCAATATTTTAAAGATTTTAAATGAAGATGATGTCTGGTTTATGAGATATTTTTTAACTGACTACTTAGATGTTCGAAATAATATTGCCCATTGTTTAATTTTGAATCCTTATCAGGAACAATATTACTACGGTTTTCAATGGTTATTAATTATCATATTAAGATTGTCAAAGTATCTAAAATTAAAGTAATTCAGATAATTTTAATTACTTTGTATTATAATTTTATAAAATAAAGTAGGTTTTAATGTTAGATTTTATTTTAAATACGGCTAAAACAACTCCTAATATAAACTTGTGGCAGGTGGCAACACCATTTATAACGGCTATTGCTTCTTTTGGAGCTGTGTATTTTGGAGCTTGGCTAACTGATAAAAGGCGAGAAAAGGAACAACATAAAATAAACATTAATAAAGCAATAATATTGCATACTTTAATTGAATTGCAAGCACCTGCTTTAATCGATTATCGAGATAAAACTTTAATACCAAAACTTAAAGCCATAAATTTAGGAAATTTAACTGTAGCAACTGAAAAATATCCATTTTCTTCATGGTTATTACCTGTTAACATTAAAGATTATGACTTTTTGATTAATACAAGCAAGGGTGCTATGAGTGCTTTAAATCAAGTTTTACAATATGAAGAAAAACTAAACAATACGATATTAACTTTTGATAATTTCTCATTAACGGATGACGAAAAGAAAGCCATAAATTGTTTAGAAATACATATAATAAAAGTTAAAAGTATAATTGAAACATTGTATGATACTTGTGATAGTTTGATTTATTTTTCGCTTTTATTGCATAGGTACTTAACTTATATGCTTAGCGAAATATACAAAGAAAAAATCACTTGTTCTGATAAACTCATGGGAATAAATCTTGTAGCAGAGGCAAAAAATGACAAAATTAAATTAGATTGGTTAAGAATGTTACCTAAAGACTGGGACAATGCCAGAATTTACAAAGAACAAAATAATAAAGTTTAGGGGACTAAAAAGGGACTAATTTTACAAATAGTCCCTAAAAATTATTAAAAGTTACCAAAAGAACAAACTTCCAAGATTGAATAATACTGGAGGTTACGGGATAAAATTTGAAACTACAAATAGCAGAAATATTTGTTCGAATCCCACCTCCTCCTAATAAAAACGGGCTGAGTTTTTCTCAGACCCGTTTTTATTGTAAAGAAACAGGACAATACAGAAAAAGGGAACTTGCCTCAAAGCCCCTCTGAGTAAAGAAATTTTAGAATAATTTAGGGTTACAGAAAAGTCCGGTATGTCCGATTTTAGGGACTATTATACTCATAAATATATAAAAAGTTTGTAATAATATGCCCTAAAACCTTATTTCTGTAAGATAGCACCCGAATACAAAAATAGGACTTTTACTATCAAAAAAGTAACATGAGTTCCGTAAAAAATATTTTTCTGCCGCAAAACGGAACCATAACGGAACTTTTTTGCGGAACCAAACGGAACTGATCAAAAATTAAGAATCTGTTCCTTATACAATATTTTATCGATATATGATATAGCCCTACGTAGTAACGTTTTATGAGTTTCATATTCATCATTTAAGTAATTACTTAATAATGGAATAATAAGATTTTTGATTCTTTCTTTATCAGAGATGTTTAATATCATTTTTAACTGAATTTCAATATTTTCTTTTGGTATATCTGCTAGTTTTGTGTTTTTATCATTATATAAGTTTAAATATTTCTTTTTCAATTCTAAATCGGAACCTGTCAACTTTTCTTCTTTAAAATTTTCATCCGATTTTATGCGTTGCAATAAATAAGTTTTACCCATTTTGCAATCTTCTGTTATTTTACTAATTTCTTGTTTTAATTTTGTTTTATCAAACGTTTTGTCATTTTGCTGAATTAAATATACAAAATAGTAGAATGGTAAATATTTGACGGAAAATCGACAGAAGGCTTCAATATAACTCATAGGAGATTGTGTTCCCGTTTGGTTTAAAAAAGTTTCTAATAAATATTTTTCATGTATATATGTAGGTTCAATTTGTTTAATAATTTTTTCTTGGTTTACTAGAGCTCCTGTTATACCTTTTATTTCACCAATTAGTTTTAGAGCTGGCTCTCCATCTGTTTCTACAAAATGCCCTTCTTTAACTAATTTTAATGAAGAAATTACTTTTTCATCGACAAATAGTTCTTTATTTTTACCAAAACAATTAACATTAAGTTTTCCATCTTTTAAATTAATTAAAGAAAGGTTATTTACTCCTATTTTGGCAATTTTTGTTATTGTCTGCATCCATAATTTACGTTCATTTTCTTTTACGTTTTCTAACATTATTCTTAAATCTGGATACTTTATTTCAGAACTTTTTGCACTATATCTATAATATATAGCACCTTCTCTAATTGTAAAACTACCATTATTTTGTATACTTTTTGTACAAACAATGGGTTTGCTAATAGATTGATACACATATATAATTCCGATATTTAAATCTAAATATTTTATTGTAGTGCGTAAAAAGGTTATTTCTGGAGAAAAATATTCATTTAATTTTTCAACTATTTTCTCATCGTCATATTCATCAAATGAACTATCCTTAAACCCCACAACCGTTCTAGGTTTGTCTTTGACTCCAAATATTAAATAACCACCATCTCTATTTGCAAAAGCAGCCATTGTCTTTGCATACTTAGCAAGAGCATGCTTACTAAAACTTTCTTTAAACTCTAAAGTATTTGATTCTCTTGAAATTAATTTATATGGCTGTTGTTCATTTAAACATTTAAATATTTTACTTAAATTTTTCTCTTCAAATACATCCATTAATTTTTATTTGTCTTCCTTTCTACAAATTCTTTGATAACTTTATAAACATACCTAGTAGTTGTATCACACGCCAAGGCTAATCTGTTTACGCTTCTTGCATCAAGGTAATTCTCAATAATATACTGCTTTTTGTATTGTTGATTGCAGTGAGCATGGATTGAGAACTTTTCTCCGGCTGCATTGAACATTAATTTTTTAGTTGCTTCTAAGCCAATAATAGAGCAGAGATATTTTAAATCTTCTGTCGGCAAATTATCTTCAGTTATGTATTTTGACCATACAGGTTCTGTTTCAGAATTTTTAACCATATTACACCTTTTCTTAATTATAGTACAAACGGAACCTTCTTGGGTTCCGTTTAGTTCCGTCTGAAAAATTTTCTTAATACATCAAATATTTTGTTTTTTCAATATCACTTAAACAGTGATTTTTAAGCATTGAAAAAATCAAAACTAATATGTTTCGATATGGATACATTGACTACACTTTTGAGGAAAGCAGAGTTAATGTGTGAGAGGAGGAAAATATGCAAACTTCAAACGCTGACTGGATTACAACTAAAGAACTTGCCGAAATTAAAGGAGTATCTGAAAGAGCTGTTAGAAAAGCTATAAGTAACAATAAATACGTAATCAGAAAATGCTCAAAATCTTATGAAATTTTAGTAACTTCTTTAGAAGAAAATGTTAGAGAAAAAGTAACAGCCATCAAAGAAAAATCTGTTTTAACAGAGTCGATATCGTATATTGTTCCGGAAACACAAAAGAAATTGGCTCTTGCAAAATATGATTTAATCAAAAAATGGGATGAATTTAGAAAAGGTAAGAAAAATAAAACAATTGCCGGAAAAGATTTTCTTGACGCATATAACAACAATTGTATTTGTGAAGAATTGTTTATTGTAATAGGTAAAGTTGCAATCGGAACAATTTATGAGTGGCATAAAAAGCTCCGTAACTACAATGATGATTGGCATTGTTTAATTAATAATTATACTTTTGGTGAAAAGACTAAAAAAACATTGATGAAACCTGAAGAGGAAGCAGAATTGCTTAAAAATTTATTACATCCTAATCAGTTAAACATCGGAAAAACAATCAAACTAACGAAATTGGCATTAACACAACGTGGATTTAAAAATTTATGCTGCGATTTAACATACAGAAGATTTGCGAATAATTATAAAAACGAGCATTATAACACCTGGATAGAGGCAAGAGAAGGGAATAAAGCTCTGTATGACAAAGTTTTACCGTATATAACAAGAGATGTTTCAAAACTTGAAGTCGGAGATGTTATTGTCGGTGACGGACACAGATTATCATTTTTTGTTAAACATCCATATAGCGGAAAACCTGTCAGACCAATGATGGTTGCCTATCAGGATTGGAAATCCGGCGGATTTGTCGGGTTTGAAATAATGCTGGAAGAAAATACTCAGTGTATTGCAAGTGCATTAAGAAATGCAATCATAAATTTAGGTAAAGTTCCGAAATTTGTTTATCAAGATAACGGGAAAGCATTTAAAGCAAAATATTTTCAGGACAAACAGGGCGAAAAGATTTTGAGCCATAGTTTGACAGGTGCAAGATGTGATTTTTTAGCACAAGCGTCCAAAAATCAACATACTTGCCCCAATATAGATTTAGACGAAGAGGTATTTAACGGGATTTATACAAAACTTGGGATAAAATCAGTATTTGCACTATCTTGTTTGCCAATTTTAGCTCAGAACTTCAAAATGGCACTAAAATAGACACATCAAGGCTTAATGTATTTCTGAATCTGGTTGAAGAACTTGTTAAAAAAGAACAACAGGATTTTGGGATTGAAGAATTAAACAATTTTTAACAATATTTTCAATCTTATCTAAACATGATATAATGCAAAAAAAGGTAATTTATGGTTGGAACTTCTGATACTAGAGAGAAAGTTAGTCTATTATATCAATATATAAAACAATTCTGTATGCTTCGTAATAAGGTTATTACAGATATACGTAATCAAAAAGAATTTTTCTATTTTGATGATTTTCCAAATGCTCCTGAGTTTATTACTATTAATTATAGAGATCGACTTGAAAATATTTCAGAAGAAGAAATTTATAAAAATCCGATATTGACAATAAAAAAGCCCGAATTTCAGGTTTGTCCAAAACCACCATCTGAATTAATAGAATATTTAGATCCTGGCTGGGAACAGTATATTAATGATGCTATATTAAATGAAAAATTTAAAAATTTAGATACTACAATTTCTAATCTTATTTTAAATTCTTTTAATAAGTGGTCTGTAATTCGTAAAACTTGGGTAGAAAAACAAAAACTTATAAAAAAGGTTAGAGATTTATTCAATAAATTACGAAATATAGCAGATGATTTGAAAAAAGAAGATGACACCCTTGAATTAGTTGTTGGAAATGGAATTTTAACTAAAAATAATGACAAAAATATTAACCACCCGGTATTATTAAAACGCGTAAATATTATATATGATGCAAAAACAAATTCTATTTCTATTATAGATGTTGATAAAGATAGTGAGTTATACTTAGATTTATTGCGTACGGTTGATGGAATAAATATAGATGAAATAAGAGGATTACAGGAGGATGTAAAGAATAATTTTTATCATCCTCTAGATAGAAATGATACACGTGATTTTTTTAAAATTTTAATTCACAAACTTCATAATAATGGTATATATGATGATGGTAATGAAATAAGTTATATGCCAAATGAAGAGGTCATGCTTATCAGCTTTAAACCTGTTCTTATATTACGGAAAAGAAATGACGGAACATTAAAAGCCTTAGATTCTATTATTGAGGATATTGAAACAGAAAATAAAATACCTCCTTATCTTATAGACTTAACTAATGGTGGTAAAATAGATATTCCGGAAGATAATCAGATACAATCAATAGACAGACAGTTGGCTGCAACCAGTGGAGAAGATGTAGATATATTGTTACCGCTTGAAGCAAATAAAGAACAATTAGAAATAGCACAAAGAATAGAGAAATTCAATGCCGTTATTGTACAGGGACCTCCGGGAACAGGAAAAAGTCATAGTATTGCAAATATTCTTTCTCATTTTTTGGCACAAGGTAAAAATGTATTAATTACAAGTTATACAAAGAAAGCTCTATCTGTTTTAAAAGATAAAATCCCAAAAGAACTTCAAAGTTTGTGTGTTTCACTATTAGACGACTCAAATAATGATATGGAACGTTCTATAGACGGCATTGCTAATTATTTATCAAAATATACATCAAGGGAACTTTTAGAAAGAGCAAAACAATTAGAAAATGAGCGTAATTCAATAATAAAAAATTTGGCAGATTTAAGAAAAGAAATATTTGTTCTTCGTAATAAAGAAATACAAAAAATTGTATATGATGGAAAAGGTTATTCTGTCATAGATGTTGCAGATTTTGTAAGAACAAATGAAAAATCATTAGCAACAATTATTCCGGGAGATGTTAAATCAGGTCTTGAATTTCCTCTAACAGATGAAGAGTTAAATAAACTCTACATAAGTAATGTTGAATTGACAAAACAGGATGAATGTGAAATAGGTTATAATTTACCAAATCCAAATGATTTGCTGTCACCATCAAAGTTCAATGAATTAAAAATAAAATATGACAATATTTTTCAAAAAATTAAGACTACTGAAAATCAATTATCTATAAAGTTAAAAGTTGAATCTAATAAAATAATTTTGATTGACCAAGACTCGGATGTGGTGTTAATAAATAACGTACCTGAACAGAATCTTAAAACTTTAGTTAGTTTTATAAAAAAGCAGGGGAAATTAGATAAATGGGGTATTCAAGCTGTAAGTGACGGATTGTCACATAACCGTGAAAGGTGGTTACTTTTAGTAAAGAAAATAGAAGAAACCATAGCTTTTGCTCAAAAAAATTCTCTTCAAGGTTTTGGGAAACAGGTAAATGTTGACAAAACTTTGGATGCAGATACAATATTACCAATTTTAGAAGAGTTAAAAGAACTTTTATTAAAGAAAAAGAAACTCTCTAATCTAGATTATTTATTTCACTCTGATTTTAAAATGCTTATGCAGAAAATTACTATAAATGGAAAGTCTATAAAAAATTCAGAAGATTGTTCTATTGTTATAAATAAACTTAAATTAGATAAAATGAGAAAAGATTTAAGTATCTATTGGGACTTACTGCTTGCAACTAACGGGCAAAAACGATTTATTGAATTGGGTGAAGAACCTGAAATTACGGCACAAAAATATATTCCCAAAATTAAATATTATCTTGACTGGTATAACAATGACTACAAAAAACTAAAGACATATTTAGAGCAGTCCGGTTTTAACTATCAAAACATGATTCAAGTTGACGATTTAACTTCAAACAAAGAACAAATAAATCAAGTCATTGATTTTATGTTTAACAAATTACCCCAATATATTAATTTAGCGATTTGTCTCAATAATCTTAAACCGATAAAAGAGCTTCAACACAAATGTATATCTTTATTATCTGATAACAATCGTAATAAATCTGTAATATGTTCTAACTTAATTAAATCTATAAAATCTTTAGATTGTGAAAAATATAGCCAAAATTATTTTGCACTTTCTACTTTGTATAAAAAAAATGAATTAGCAAAGACTCGACAAAATATACTTCAAAGATTAGAGCAAGTAGCTCCATTATGGGCATCCGAAATTAAAAATAGAAGAGGAATTCATGGAGAAAATAAATATCCAACACAAATAAAAAATGCCTGGAGATGGAAGCAATTTAATATGATTATTGAAAATATAACCTGTGAATCTTTGGATGAAAAATTAAAAAAAACATCTGAATTAAGCAAATATTTAAAACAAAAAACTACACAACTGGCTGAATGTAAAGCCTGGTATCATTTATTAAAACGAAGTGAAGCCGATTTAGACTTAAGGCAGGCTTTGGAAGGTTGGCAAGGAAGTGTTAATCAAATTGGTTATGGTAAAGGGAAAAATGTAAAACAATCAAGGCAAGAAGCTAGAAATAAAATGAAACAATGTCAGGCAGCTGTTCCTGCATGGATTATGGATATTAATACAGCATTAGAAAATTTCACCCCAGGAAAAAATTTATTTGACGTTATTATAATAGATGAAGCTAGTCAAGCTGATATTAGAGCTTTGTCTATTTGCTATATGGGTAAAAAATTAATAATTGTCGGTGATAATAAACAGGTTAGCCCTTCTTCTATTGGTATTGAAGTCGATCAAACTAACAATTTGTTAACAACATATTTAAAAGGTAAAATTCCTAACTGGGACTTATACAATCAGGTATCATCTTTGTATGATATTGCAAAAACAACTTTCCAACCTTTAATGTTGAGGGAACATTTTAGGTGCGTGCCGGATATTATTGGTTATAGCAATAAGTTGTCGTATAATTTTAAAATAAAACCATTAAGAGAAGCAGGAAGCTCTAATATTTTACCTGCCGTTATTAATTATAGAGTTGATGGAGGATCAAGAAAACAAAATTCTAAAACGAATGAAGCAGAAGCTGAAGCAATTGTTAGTTTAATCCAGGCTTGTATTGAACAGCCCGAATATAAAAATAAAACTTTTGGTGTTATTTCTTTATTAGGAGATGAACAGGCATTATTAATTCAATCGAAAATTCACAGTATGATAGATATTTCGGAATATGAAAACAGGAAAATCTTGTGCGGTAATGCATCTAATTTTCAGGGCGATGAGCGGGATGTAATTTTTCTATCAATGGTCGATAGTAATGAAGATAATGTGCCTTTAAACTTAAAAAGGGATGGGCGTAACGACTCAACTAAACAGCGCTACAATGTAGCTGCTAGTCGTGCAAGAGATCAAATGTGGATTATTCATTCATTAGATAAAGACCGAGATTTAAAAGACGGTGATATAAGAAAAGGTTTACTGGAATATTCTTTAAACCCCAATTCATATAACTATTTAGTTGAACAAGCTAAAATTAAATCAGATTCTCCTTTTGAACAAGAGGTATATGAGTATTTAATTGCAAGAGATTACAATATAATTCAACAATGGCCGATTAACAGGTGGCGAATTGATATGGTAGCACAATATAATGGACATAAGATAGCTATAGAATGTGATGGTAAACGTTTTCACAGTGGTGAAGAAAAAATATGTGAAGATATGGAGCGTCAAACTATATTAGAACGTATTGGCTGGAAATTTATAAGAATTAGAGGAAGTGAATATTACAGAAATAAAACCAAAACAATGGAATCCGTAATTGTACAATTAACAAATTTGGGTATTCAACCTGAAAAAATTATCAATATTGATGATAACGGACATCAGACATCAGCACTTTTAGATAGAGTTAAAACACGTGCTTCACAAATAAGAAATGACAAAGTCTATAATTAACATCTATTTATCATTTTAAGAACTCTTGCTCTGTTAACAATTTTATATTTTCTTTAGCAATCATATCCGCAAGTTCTTCTTCTGTTGGGAGAACTGTTTTATACTTGCTTGCAAAAATCTGTTGGCTTTCTTGTAACACAGAATATTTGACCATAGTTTCGGATTTATCCGTACAAAAAATTATGCCGATAGTCGGGTTGTCGTCCGCACCACGCTTTAATTCATCAAACATTCTGACATACATATCCATCTGCCCTATATCTGCGTGGGATAACTTTGTTGTCTTCAAATCGATAACCACAAAGCATTTTAACAGATAATTGTAAAACACCAGATCCGCATAGAAATGGTCAGTTTCCGTACTGATTCTAAATTGGCGGGCAACAAAAGAAAATCCTTTGCCAAGTTCAAGTAAAAACTTCTGTAAATTATTGATTAAAGCTGATTCTAAAGCACTTTCTTTGCCTTCAATATTTTCAGGCAAATCCAAAAATTCCAAGACATACGGATCTTTGATGAATTCTTTTGTATCAATAACGGCAGGCAAACATTTTTCAGTGTTATTTACTCCTGCTTGAGTTGATAAAAGCCTGTGATAATAACCGCTTTTGATATTGCGGGTTATCAATCCTTATAATCCTTGCTATATTGGACCAACTCAAATTTCCTAGACACTGTCTGGGAAATTCAGGATAAACTAAATAAAAATTCCTCATATTCTGCAAATTTGCTTCCGAAAATCCTTTACCGAAAGTATCGGTGAGGTATCTTGACAAATTTTCGATAAGTTTAGTTCCATATTCCGCACGGGAAGCACCGCCCTGCTCTTCTTCTACAATACGCTGCCCAATTTTCCAGTATGTTTCAACCATAATGGAATTCACTGTATGATACGCCTTTGCCCGTGCTAAGTTCAGTAACTCTGCTATATCTGTATATATCTTTGAAATTTCTTGTGACATAAAACTCTTTATATCAAATTATTTACTATCAATATAATTATATAACAAATATAACAAGATATATAAGAAAACTGAATGTATCATTCTGTAATTGACTAAATTTATCAATTATTAAACAGTAATTTTTTCGCCTTTTCCCTCCGGAATTAAATTATGATAACGCATCCAAACAAGTAAATCTAGTAAATCATTCTTATTGTATCTTGCTTTACGATTAGACCATACATAAAAACCTTTTATTATTGTTTCGTCAGAACATTCTTTGTTATCAATTAATAAATTATTCCAAACAGCATATAAAGTGGCAACAGGTTCAGCTTTGCTTAAATTTTGACCTGTAAATAAATTTAAAACTCTGTCAATTTCTTGGCTTTTATTAGAAAAACATTTGTTATATAAATCATTATATTCACATAGATTATCTAAAGGAATGTATTGTTCTTTTTGTCCAGAATCACCTTCAATAACATCAAACCAGTTTAATTCTTTGAAAATTTTCTTTACTTCATTTCTTGCTTTTTTATCCAGAGGTCCTGCTGCAGCCTTTTTATATTTCCCTTCAAGTGGCAATTCCAAGACTTTTTCGGTTATAAAAATTAACTTTTCATCTGATATAGCAGAGAACATATTGTTATTATTAAATTTTTCAATGATTTTCGCATTTAGTATAGCTCTTTTGTTGATAGCTTTTGTAATATCAACCTTATTATTTTTAGAATTAATTTCAGTATCTTTAGACTCTCTAATTTTAATAATATTAGATGGTACTTCCTCCAATTTATCGGCATATTTCATTAATTCGTCGACTTTGGCGACAATTCGCATTTGTTCTGCGAGTGGAGGGAGTGGGATTAAATAATTTGCAATATAATCTTTACCAATCCTTTGTTGTCCTGCTGTTCCTGTAAAATTTTTAATTCCATTTTTTATAAATAATTCAGTCTTAAATATCAATAATAAGTATTTTTTAATTAAAATATTTGTATCTTCTCGTATGACATGTAATTCTGTGGTGCCTGCACCTATATTATTAGGTAAATTTTTAATTATTGCAGATTTTCGATTTTGAAAACAAGGTGTTATTTTAGCTATTACAATATCACCATTTTTAAAATGTGTAAAACCTTTTTTTATATCCTTCCATTTTTTTATTTCAAAAGAATGTTCATTATTGTAACCATCTTTTAAGTGGGACATTGGAATAAAACCTGCATTGATATCATCATCCGCTATATTCCGTGGATTTAATGAACAAAAATCTCCCAATCTCGTCCACACCCAACCTTGTGGAAGTTCGTATGGGATTTCGTCTTGGGTAATTGGCGGGAGTGGTTTTTCTTTTTTGATTTTGCCGTCTTTTATAAGACGTTCTTTTTCTGCCTTAATATGTTTTAAAAGTTCTGTTGCGGGTTCGTCTTGTGGGTTTTGTTTAACGAGTTTACCCTGTACTGCGTATTGCAAAATAGATTGGCGGATTTGTTTCGGCAATTTTTGATTCATTTCGGACAAAATTTCTTCATTCCTGCCATACTCCTCAGCCAAAGGCAAAATTTCTTCCAATTTTTCTACAATTCTCTTTTGTTCTGCTAGTGGAGGGATTGGGATTAGAAAATGTTTAATAGTTGCTATTGAAATATTGTCATTTGTAGAGTTTTTACTTTCCGTAATCACTTGTTGAATTAGAGGCGACAATATTGAATAATTTATATAATCTTCTATAACGCCTAATATTTTAATAGTTCCCACTCGTTGATTAGTTACCATTGGTTCTGCAAGTTTTTTTATAAATAAACTTTTACCAACAGTTCCTCCCGTCATACATAAAATTATATTTTTTTCTTCCAATAGATAGTCATCTAATTTGCTATTGTAGTCATATCTTACAATAGTATTATTAACAAAACCTAATTCATTAAAATCAGAAATTCTAACTACTCTTATGCCTATATTTTTATAATCTGAACTTTTGAAAGCGTATCCCCCGTTAACCAATGAAATATTTCCTAGTCTCACCCATTCCCAGCCCTGCGGAAGTTCATAAGGGATTTCATCCCGTGTAATTGGCGGGAGCGGCTTTTCTTTTTTTATTTTTCCTTCTTTTATAAGACGCTCTTTTTCTGCTTTTATACGTTTCAATAATTCTGATGCAGGTTCATCTGTAGGGTCTTGAGCTACAAGCTTCCCTTCCATGGCATATTGTAATATTGATTTTTTTAAATCCTGAGCCTTCATTAATTTCCTGCTCCAATCAAAGACTTAATCTTGCTCAAAATTTCATCAATATTTTTATCAACTTCTTTTCTTTTTTCCTGATATTTCTGTATCAATTCCATAGGCGGCAAAACTTCTTCCTCTTCATAAGGATATCCGCACAAATCAAGGTTGTAATTTCTTTCTTTAATTTCTTGAATTGTATATTTTTTAGCCTTATCAAAGCCGTCAATATTTATTTCCTGCCGATTATTCCACCATTCATCAACGGGGTTAAGGTGTTCCCGTTTCATCGGTTTTGTTTTGCTAAAATTCTTATACCCTTCCGGCATGTCGAGCCTGTAAAACCACGTTTCTAATGTCGGTTCGCCTTTAGTAAAAAACAGCAAATTGGTATTTATTGACGTATAAGGAGAAAAAACACTCTTAGGAAGTCTTATAACAGTGTGCAAATTACATTCTTGCATAAGTTTTTCTTTTATTCTTGTTTTTACTCCTTCTCCAAACAAAGCACCGTCAGGCAAAACAATGCCTGCTCTGCCGTTGACTTTCAATTTTGCCATAATATAAATCAGAAAAAGGTCTGCTGTTTCTTTTGTTCTGTATGCAGCAGGAAAATTCGTTTCAATCCCGTCTTCTTCAATTCCGCCGAATGGTGGATTTGTAACAATACAATCAACTCTATCTGCAGGTGAAATATTATTAATCGGTTTTGATAAGGTATTATCCCTTTTAATATTTATAGGAGTATCAATTCCGTGCAAAATCATATTTGTTGTGCATAATTGGTGCGGAAGCGGTTTCTTTTCTATTCCAAATATGGAATTATTTAAAATTTCGCCTTCTCTTGTCGTATCGGTTTGTTTTTTCAAGTGTTCAATCGCACAGGTCAAAAATCCGCCCGTACCGCAAGCAGGGTCAAGAACTTTTTCACCTAATTGCGGGTTAACCATATCAACGATAAACTGGGTTACAGCTCTTGGAGTATAATATTCCCCCGCATTACCTGCAGATTGAAGACTTTGCAAAAGCTGCTCATAAATATCATTAAAAAGATGTCTATCCTCACTTGAGTTAAAGTCAATTTCATTGATTTTATTGATAACTTGCCTTAATAGTGTACCTGATTTCATGTAGTTATAAGTATCTTGAAAAATATTTCTTATAATCAATGCTTGTTGGTTAGAATCATTTTCCAAATTTTGTAAATACGGAAACAAGTCATTATTTATAAAGTCAATGAGTTCATCTCCTGTCATACCTTCATCATCTTGAGCCCAGTTTTGCCAGCGGTATTTTTCATCAAGCGGAGATTTGTAATCATCTTTCATAACCTCTGCTTCATCTTCTTTATCGGCAAAGATTTTTAAAAACAGCATCCATACTATCTGAGAAAGCCTTTGTGCATCTCCGTCAACACCGGTATCCTTTCTCATTATGTCCTGTATAGCTTTTATTACACTTGATATATTTGGCATTTAGTTATCCTCTAGTTATAAAAATTAATTTGTTCTTTTTCGCAAATTCCTATGCAGTCATTAATTACATTATCTAAATTTGTTTTAAAATCATTATTACGTAATTTTGTATATATTTGAACAAAATATTCGTGATACATTGTTACAGAACCATCACTTTCTAATGATTTATAATAAAAAATTGGTTTAATATTATCTATACAATACTCTACTTTAGTAGTTAATTCTTTATTATTTATAACCTTAACTTTAGATTTTAGTATTGCTAATTTTTTAGAATAAATTTCTAGCTTTTGTTCGCATTGCTTTGAATCAACCTTTAAAAGCTCAGATATGATGTTTTCCAAAAAATTTTTTATATCAAGCATCAAAATTAATAATTCTTCAATTATTTCTATCTTTTTACTGATGAATAATTCTTTTTTCCATGTATTTAAAGCTCTCCACGCAGCAACAGCCATAAAACAAGTAGCCACCATCATTAAAAAAGTAGAGATTGCTGTTACCGCAGAGCAAATAATATTCCAATCCAATTTCAAAATCCAATCCCAATGCATCAAGCCACCTCGTTATCATTAAAGAGTTCTTTTTCAAGTTCTTTTATTGCTTCTTCATACTTAGCCTTACCGCCAAACTCTTTTATTATCTCAACGGGTGTTCCTATTTCATCAAACGGTTGAAAATACAAAATCTCTCTATTTTCAATTTCCTCAATTCCTGCATCTGCAAATTTATCAATCAAGGCATTTAAGACTTTGCGGGCTTTTTCTGAATATTTGCCAAAATAGTTTCTTTTCTTAACTTTTTCTGCTCTTTCTTTACGTGATAATGGTGGCATATCAAATGTCACATGGCATATCAAATCAAACACACTCAAATCTTTACCTGTTTTTTGTTTAACTTCTTCTCTTAGTTCATCAAGTAGAATTCCCTGTTCCGCTAATTCTTCTATAATTGCTGATTTTTTATCTGCTTCTGACCATTTTTTAATAAAATCGTCAAGGGAAGAAAACTGTTCTTTTAAATTTCTCTTTGTATAATCCGTTAAACTTTCCGTAATTAATTTACCGTCATTGCCGTAATATTGAACTCTTTCGCCAACTTGAACGACTTCAATTCCGTTAACATAAAACTTTCTTGTCGGCTTTTCAATATCGGTGATATCAATATCCGGCGGGATTTCTACAACAGTTTCATCATCAGAGAGGTTGTCAATAATTTCTTCAACTTCTTCTTTCGATTGTTCCTCTTTAGGTATATCTTCATTTTCGTTGATTTCTTTTACCTGAACAGGCTCACCGTCAAATTCTTTATCTTCAAACAGCCTTGTAACCCCACGAAAATCAAGGATTGTAAAATACCATTTATTATAATCGGGTCTAAGCCTTGTACCGCGTCCTATTATTTGCTTAAATTCGGTCATTGAATTTATATTGCTATCTAAAACAATGAGTTTACAGGTCTTAGCATCAACTCCCGTTGTCATTAGCTTTGAGGTTGTTGCAATTACAGGATATGTAACCTCCGGATCAATAAAATTGTCCAGCTCTTTTTTCCCTTCATCATTATCGCCGGTAATCTGCATTACATATTTGGGATTTTTGCTGACTAAATCAGAATTTTCATTTACTAAAGCCTGTCTCATTCTGCTTGCATGGTCAATATCGGTACAAAAAACGATTGTTTTATCAAATCTGTTGTTATTCTTTAAGTATTGAGTTATTCTTTTTGCGACAAGTTCTGTTCTTTCATCTACAACAATTCGTTTGTCATAATCTTTGACATTAAATTCCTCATCTGGAACTTCATTCCCGTACTTATCAATGGTGCCCTCTCTAAGTTTTAAACCGTCTAAGTCAATATTAATTAAAGGTCTTATAACTTTATATGGGGCTAGAAAGCCATCTTCAATACCCTGTTTCAGTGAATATGTATAAATAGGTTCGCCAAAATATTCGATATTTGAAACTTCTTTTGTTTCTTTTGGTGTTGCAGTCAGCCCAAGCTGTGTCGCTGAAGAAAAATAGTCAAGAATTTCACGCCAGCTTGAGTTATCTTTTGCACTTCCTCTATGACATTCATCAATTACAATTAAATCAAAAAAATCTCTGGAAAATTCTTTATATGCATCTTTATCTTCATTATTTCCTGCAATTCCTTGATACAAAGCCAAGTAGATTTCATAGGATTTATCAATATGGCGTTTTGTTATTTTTGTCATTTTATCGCCAAATGGTGCAAAATCTTGGCTTTTGGTCTGGTCTACCAAAATATTTCTATCAGCTAAAAATAAAATTCGTTTTTTCTTCTTAGCCTTCCATAAACGCCAGATAATTTGAAATGCCGTATAAGTTTTACCTGTTCCCGTTGCCATTACAAGCAAAACCCTGTCTTGTCCTTTAGCAATAGCTTCAACCGCACGATTTATAGCAATTCTTTGATAGTATCTCGGCTCTTTATTGCTTGCTATATCTTTATGATAAGCCTGTGTATATATTTTCTCTGTTTCGCTGTCTTCCAGTTGTTTGTATTTTTTGTATTTCTCCCATAATTCCTGCGGAGACGGGAATTTATCCAAAGGTATTTCTATTTCTTTTTTACCTAAATTAACCGTTCTATCATGAAAAATAAAAGAATCTCCATTAGAAGAAAAAACAAAAGGAATATCCAGCATTTGAGCGTATTCTATCGCCTGTTGAATACCGGCTCCAGCACTATGTTTGTTGTCTTTTGCTTCAATGACAGCAAGAGGAATATTGTTTTTGTAATACAAAATATAATCTGCACGTTTGCCCTTGCCACGAGAAACAAGTTTACCCCTAACTATTACTTTACCAGCGGTGAATGAAACTTCTTCTCTAATCTGCGAATCTTTATCCCAACCTGCTTTTATTATTGCAGGAGTTATAAATTTAGTGCATATATCTCTTTCTGATAAATCTTTTTTATTCATTAAGACCTCGCAGCTTATTGTTTAATCTTACCATGAAAATACGTAAATAGTTGTTGTATTGCGATTAAAACTTTATTCGACTAATTATGAAGAATATGAAAAATTTATGGAACATTCATGATAAAATTAATTCGGAGATAGAAGATGCCAAGCAATACCAACTACTTATTTAAAGATTATGAAGAAAGGAACGAAATAATAAGTTTAATTCAAACTTCTGTTCCAACAAAAGTAAAGATGCTAAATTTTACTGATGTTTTAGATGGACATTATTCCGGAGAGTATGCTTTTTACATTAAAAATACAAAAGGTAAGAATCTTTGTATCCCTTTTATGGGTATATTGACGGATATAAATGACTTTTGGCGTTTTTTAGAGTTTTTGACTCAAACAGATGAAACATCAATTTTATACATTGATGATGAAGGAAATGAGCAAATTCTATACATAGAAGCGGTTGATAAAACTGATGTCAGGTTTTTCATTGCTGAAACTATGGAAGTTTATCACAGGTTTTGCAGAAATGAAATTGAAAACTACACATTTGAAGATGCGGATATTCTTTTAGATGTAATTATCCCCAAAAAAACATTAATTTCCCAATTCTATAAAAAATTGCTAGAAATATTTGACGGTTGGGAAAAAGTAACAGAGTTCGCTCCATGGGCAACCGATATAAATACCTGGCAAAAAGACTCAAAGATTATTAAAAACTATCTAGAACATAATATATGAAATACTTTTCGGCTTACATATCAGAGTTGTCAAAAATTTGATATGTTGATTTTTCTGAAAACTACTGTTATTTTTTCTGTTTTCTTATGTTACTTAACATTTATTTTGTATGGTGTAATGAAGTGAGTATTTTGCGTAGGGCAGATTGTGCGATTATTTCGGGCAACCGGCTTTTGCTGTCGGTTCGAGGGGCAGGAAATTTATAAGTTTTTTATACTGACAAATCCAGATTTTGTTTTTCTAATAATTTTTTACAATTTCTATAAAAAATTTTGCTTATAAGTTTATTTGCATCTATGCCAAAATTTTTCTTTATTGCAGTTTTAATATTAATGATATTTGCATCATAAGCACCTTGTTGTTTAAGAGCCTTTTCTCCAAACTCACCTAGTGGCGCATCTGTTCCGAACAAAAGTCTTTCGGTCATATCACCATTAGAGGAATGCAAAAGTTTATCAATTACATCAATTATATGTGGTTTTTCAGGATTGTTCCAGTCAACCCATGAAATATCTGCATACAATTTTGCATCATTTTTATCAATTGATTTAAGCAGTGTGCTAATCCCGATTTCGTGTGCTTTATCTCCGCCCAGTCCCATGTGACCAAGAATTACCGGAATGTTAGGAAATTTTGCTGCTGTTTCATATATGTAGTCAGGATCAGAAACTCCGGTTCTTAAAATATTTCCTGCTGCATCTGATAAAACTTCGCTATGGAAAAGGCAAGGTTTATTATATTTTTCTGCAAGTTTCATATATGGTAGATATTGTATGTCATTTGCCGCTAAATTGAGGCAGGTCGGATGAAATTTTAAGCCTTTAATGAGTTTTGAATATTTTTTTAGCAAAATTTCAATGTTTTCAGCAGAGCCATGTCCGGGCTGGCATACAACGAATGGAATCAGTTTTTGTTCCTTTTGCGCCTCTTTTATAAGTAATAAATTCCCGCTCATCTCATCTTTTAGCGGTCGGCAATCTTTATCGTTCTTTATACAATCCAGATTGGAAATGATTACCTTATCTACATAATCTTTGCCGTTATTAAATTTTTTGCTGAAAAATTGTACGACATCCTGACAAGGGAAGTTGTCAAAATTCCACTGTCCGCAGTGAACGTGAGCATCAATAATTTTTCCTCTAAAATTAATGTTTTGCAGTGTGCCGGTTTCTTGAACTGAATTTAGACGCATCGTTAAAATTTTCCTTTTTATATCATAAAACACGTAAATATTTTTTTTGCTTTTTTGCCGATTTTGCAATGAATATCAGTATTAATTGAAAATTTGATTTGTTTTACGCAAGTTTGACTACTGCGCTGTGTCGGCTGGTAGTTGCGTATTCTTTCCGGTAAGAAAAGAACATATCATTGTCGCAGACTGTGCAATACGGGCAAATGTCAATTTTTTTAACCCCGATTTCTTCAAGCTGGCGTGCGTTAATTGATTTTAAGTCAACGTAAATCTTGCCGCCGCGGTTCTGCGAAAGTCCGGTAAAATCATTGACCGTAGTTTTTAGCGCGTCAAAAACTTCTTCCCCGACATCATAACAGCAGAGAGAAATTGCAGGACCAATTGCCGCTGTTATGTTTTCAGGCTTACAGCCAAACTCATCGCACATCTTTTGAACAGTTTTAGGTGCGATTGATTTTGCTGTGCCGCGCCAGCCGGCATGCGCAACTGCTGCAATATTTTTTATTTTGTCATACAGAATAACCGGCGTGCAGTCTGCAAAATTAAGATAAATCCCCTGAACATTATTGCTTAAAATTAGGGCATCCGTGTCAGGATAGAGAGATTTGCCAATCTCTGCGGTTTCTATATTATCTGTATGGGTTTGAGACGGATGGATAAAATTTTCAGGCTGAATGTTCAAGTATTCAATAATATCAGATTTGTTATCTTCAACAAGCTGTTCAAGTTCCGGTTCTTTGGTTTTTATTACTGTTTCGCGGGTGGTGAACAAATGAATTAGCTCGGAAAGCTCATCGGATTTTAGTATTTTTTTACCGTTTAATTCATCAAAATAGAACATACGATTAATATACAATAAATAAAATAATAAAACACTTGCAGGATAAAAAAGATTGAAACAACTGTTAAAATCAATTCGTAAAAAGTAAAGGAGATTTTTTATGAACAGTTTGAAAAAGTATCTGGTAGAATTTATCGGGACATTTTTTCTGGTATTCACTGTAGGGTGCACGGCTTATTTTGCGCATCCGGGTGTAATTGCACCAATCGCGATAGGTGCTGCGCTGATGGTAATGGTTTATGCGGGCGGACATATATCCGGCGGACATTACAATCCTGCGGTGTCGCTTGCGGCTGCAATCCGCGGCGCCTTGGAATGGAAACACTTTATTCCTTATGTAATTGCGCAGTGTCTTGGCGCAACGGCGGCTGCTTTGACTGTAATCCTTGCAAGCGGTGCAAGAGCTGAAGTTCCCGGCTGTCCGTTCGGCGTAGGCTCTATGATTATTGCGGAATTTATCATTACATTCGCACTCTGTTATGTTGTGCTCTTGTGTGCAACATCTGACCGTACGGCGGGTAATTCTTACTTTGGGCTGGCAATAGGCAGCACTGTTATGGTTGGTGCTTTTGCAGTCGGCGGCGTGCTTTGTTTCGGCGCGTTTAACCCTGCGGTTGCTCTCGGTCTCGGTACTCTCGGTGCGTCCTGCTGGTCATATATTTTTATCACTATGGGCGCAAATATTCTTGCAGGTGTAATCGCTGCTCTTGTTTATAAGTTTGTTGAAGCTAGAGAGTAGCCATTTGTTTGTTGTTTGTTGGCGGGTATTTTTTTAAAATACCCGCTTTTTTGTGCTTAAAATTTAGTTGTGATAAAATAGTTTTATGAAAAAGATTGTTTTATTATTAATTAGTATATTATTGCTGCAAAATTCAAGCTTTGCCGAAAATGTCAGTTTTCTTTATATAAACGGTTCAAACAGCAACTCTGAAAAATCTAAAAAATGGTTTTATGACGGAGTGAATAAACTTCATCCAAAGCTCACAGAGCAGTTTGAGGAAAAAGTTTTTCCGCTTTTCCCGGAATATGAATTTCATATAAATGAAACTCCTGTTATATTTTTCTGGGGTGATAAAAGTAAGAATGATTTGGAATTTGTATCAAACCAGCTTGATATATCAAAAGCGCTCAGCCCGACAATTGCGTTCAAAATCCGTTCAATGCTGACAGATTATCTGCACGATGCTATCTGGGTGCAGAAATCCCATCACATGTTGTCAGTGCTGGAAGAACTTCACGGAAAAGTTATGGCAGAACACGCCAGAGGTAACAAGGTTATTTTGTACGGCTATAGCGCCGGTACGTTTATTACTTATGAATATCTGGTTAATAGACTGCCTTATATAAACACAAAAGATTTGTTTAATTCAGTAAATATTGCTGATGAGACAAAAAAATACATCAGTGAAAATCCGACAAATAATACCTGTTTAGCAGCGCTTTCCAGCGCTCATATAGGAGTTGTAAGTTCCTCCGGAAACCTCTTGACTGATGTGAATGACCAGTCTTTGAGGAAAAATTATCTTCATCTTGATGAAGCTACAGCCGCTGCCTGTATTCCGCAGGATTCCGTAAAAGGTATTATCAATTTTGCAAGCCCGCTTGTACTGTTTTATTCAGACGTTGCAGATCCTCAATATGAGCAGACTTATTACAATAAATTAATGCTCAAATATATTTTGGAAAACGGACTATTCTGGCTTACTGTGAACTTTAAAGAAGACCCGCTCGGCTATCCGACTTCCATAAATCTCACAAATGATGAATTAAACCAAATTACTGATATAAACCTGCAACATCCTACGGGGTTTATTTACGATAATTCATCCGTGTGGAGCAAGAGATTATGCCTGTTTGCGCATACTTCTTACTGGAGTGCTGCAAAAACTTTCTCAAAAGCGGTTGCAAAATCTTTTGTAGAAGGATATCAATTCCAGTATGACCCTGAGGTACAGGAAAAAATTCTTAAAAAACGTCAAAAATTAAATTACGAATTATAGGAGAGAAAAATATGGATTTTGAAAAAGGGGCACTGTTTGATCCCGGGTTTATGCAGCATATACAGGTGTTTTCAGAGAATGTAGAATATGCGTATTACACAATTGACAGATACAAAAATTTTAATCAAAAGAAAAACTGCTACAAAATGTTCTTTCCGAAAATTAATGCACTATTGAAAGATACAATAGGATTTTATCTGGGGTGTCTTTTGTGGGCAATTTATATCAAAAACAAAGGTTCTATGCCGCTATTGAACAATTTTTGCTATGGCGGAGACTATTCGCATGATATAACTATGGAAGAAATTATTTATATTGAAAATTATTTTGAAAGAGTAAAAAAAGACTCAAAATATTACACAGGGAAAGAGGAATCCGCGGATGAGACATTATACAAAATTCTTGAGCAATACAAGGAATTTCTTGCAGAAAATGAAGGGTTTACAAAAGCTCAAAATACAGATGATATAAAAATCCCTGCCTCGCTCAAAACCCCGTCTGCGGACGAGCTGGAACTTATTCTTGAAAGAATAGAAGAGGTTGTAAAAACAGGAAAATTTTCAGAATTTTTGCCGCTTTATGAAAAGGTTTTGTAAATGGAAAATTTGAAAGAAAAATTATACCAGATGTTTATCCTCGGGCTTGAAGGCGGCGGTTATGAAAAAGCTTTGCCGAAGGGATTGGGCGGGGTAATCTTTTTCACAAAAGATATACAATCTGCTGAACAATTCAAAAAACTCACAGAACAACTCAAAACAATATCAAAAATCCCGCCGTTTTTGAGTATTGACCAAGAAGGCGGACGAGTCGAGCGGACTGAAAATATCCACGGCGGCAAAAAATACCTTTCTGCAAAATTTGCGTACGAAAAAGGCGAAGATTTTCTCTTGCATCAGACAGAACAGATTGCAAAGGAATTAAAAAACTATGGAATAAACCTGAATTTTGCACCCTGTATTGACACAAATACAAATCCTGAAAATCCAATAATCGGAGAGCGCGCATTTTCGTCAAATCCTGATGATGTGATTAAAGGTGAAAGGATTGTGTCTGAAGCATACAGAAAAAACAGAATAATACCCTGCGTCAAGCACTACCCCGGGCATGGCGACGCATCTTCCGACAGTCACCTCACTCTGCCGGAGATTAATCTCCCGTTAGCGCAAATGGAAAAAATTCACATAAAACCTTTTAAATACGCAATAGAAAACGGTATTGAAATGGTAATGGCAGCGCATCTTCACTGTACTTGTTTTGATAAAAATGTAATTCCTGCGTCTTTGAGCAAAAACGCTCTTTCATATCTGCGTGAAAATTTAAAATTTGACGGGATAATAATTTCCGACGATATGGAGATGAAGGGCGTTGCGGCATACGGGCTTGCAGAAGCTTTTGAAAAAGGGATTCTCGCGGGGCTTGATATGTTTATTTGCAGAAATTCCGCGCCGGAGACTATTGCTGCGATTGATGAGGTCTATCAAAAAGCTCAACAGGATGAAGTTTTGCAAAAACTAATCGAAAAATCTTATGAGAGAATTTTAAAATTAAAAAAAGAGGTTATGATAAAATAAAGCTATGGACAGGAAAAAAATAAGCATAATCGGCTCAACAGGCTCTATAGGCACTCAGGCGCTTGAAGTTATTGAAAAATTAAACGGCAAATTTGAAATAATAGCACTCGCAGGCGGTTCAAATACTGAACTTTTGAAAAAACAGGCAGAAAAATTCAAGCCTAAATATATTTGTCACAATTCAACCAATCAATTGAATGTCAGCGGTGCAAAAATTCTTCACGGCGCAGAAGGGCTTGAAGAGATTTGTTCAAATAAAGAAAACGACATAATTCTTGTTGCCTGCTCCGGAAAAATAGGGCTAAAACCGACCCTTACAGCAATTAAAAACGGGATAAATATAGCTCTTGCTAACAAAGAAACTCTTGTTATGGCGGGCGATATAGTGATGTCGGAGGCTGCAAAACACGGCGTGAAAATTCTTCCGGTGGATAGCGAACACAGTGCAATCCACCAGTGCATAAAAGATATAAAATTTGTGGATAAGCTTATCATAACAGCCTCTGGTGGGCCGTTTCTGCACAAAAACATTGATGATATGAAAAAAGCAACTGTGGAAGAAGCCCTCCATCACCCGCGGTGGAATATGGGCAGAAAAATTACGGTTGACAGCGCAACACTCATGAATAAAGGTCTTGAGATAATTGAAGCACATCATCTTTTCGGTTTTGATTATGACGATATAGAAGTTGTTATCCATCCGCAAAGTGTTGTACATTCGGCTGTTGAATACAAGGACGGCAGTGTTGTTGCACAATTGGGGCTTCCGAGTATGCACATTCCTATCCAATATGCAATAACATACCCGGAAAGGCTTGAGGGCATTAAATCAAAAAGTTTCAGCTTTGCGGAAATTGCACGGCTGGATTTTGAAAAACCTGATTTTGAAAAGTTCCCCAGTGTGCGGCTTGCCTATGAAGCCGGCAGAACAGGCGGAACTGCGACCGTCTGTCTGAATGCAGCAAACGAAGAGGCTGTTTTCGCGTTTTTAGACGGCAAAATAAAGCTCTATGACATCTATACAATTGTGAACAAAATGATGGCAGAACACAAGGTTATAAAAACCCCTGATATAGAAGAAATTTTTGCAGTCGATTCTGAAATACGTACCGGAACAAAAGAGTTGATAAACAGCCGGATAACGTTATAATATCTTTTATTTCGAGGTTTTAAATCTCTGTCTGCTCAAGTTTATAAATTTTTTCGGCGTCAGGAAAATAATATAATTCTCCGTTGATCTGATTTATAAGTTTACCTATCTTGTCGCCGGTTTCATCTTTTTCTACTATGTATAAATCATTTATTTGGGCGTTTTTAAAGTTCAAATCTTTTACCTGTTCAGGGTTAAGAACAAGAACATTAATTTTTGCGTGTCCTAAATCTTTCACTTTGGAATCTTCAATATTTAAAAATTCAAAATTTTGGTCGCCTAATTTCACAACAGATGAATTTTGCATATAAGTTTCGCCCTCAAACTGTTTTATTGAGTTAAAAAGTCTCTGTTCATTTATGCCGTAATCTTCAAAAGTTGTATCCTCATCAGGCTGAGAGTATTCAGACACGTAGAGTTTTCCTGTAGCGGGGTCTTTTTCTGCATCGTAATCAAGTTCTTTTAGGACTTCTTCATAATCTTCACGGTGGATAGCAGCTTTCAGTTTTATATTAGTTTCCGGAGTTGCGCTAAAAGATACGGTGTCTTTAGCAAGCGGTGCAAGATTTTTGCCGGAAATCATATTACTTGCCGGTTTTGCATTGTTTTTGGTTATACCGGTCGTGCTGAAGTTCATTAAACTGATTGGTGAAATATTCATCTTTTATCCCTCGGATTTGTACTCTGTGTCCGGAATAAACCATGAAAATATATTTTTTTGCTATTTATCAGAGGAATTATTACTAAATCTTAAAACTTTTTCAATTTAGCATAGCTTGCGTCCATGGCTTTTCTGCCCATTTTGCCGAAGTCTATGGTGTACATAACGCTGTCGCCTATGTAGGAAACATCTTCTATATGCCCGACGCCGAGTTTATCATGGAAAACCCGTTCTCCGACATTGAATACATATTCAACCGGTCTTTCGGCATTACGAGCTTTTGCGCGTTCTTCTGCTTCAATTTGTGCGGCTTTGTCCTGACGCCGTTTTTCTTCCAGCATACGCTTTATTGCGTTGTCTTTAAAAAGTTCTCTGACTTTTTCTTCGTCGCGTTGTTTATTTGCCTGTGATTTGACAAGGATAGTGCGTGAAGGTGTACGGTTTGGCGCCTGCGGGGTTTGTTTATTTCTGAACTGCGGCGCTACAAAACCTTTGCCGAATCCTGTAGACGGTTTTACATAACCATAACTGTCGGATTGCGCCGCGGAATATGAATAATCGGACTTTCCCGTTTTAGCTTTTGATACGGCATTTCTAAATGTAGAAGATGTGTTTGTACTGCCCTCAAAAGAAATCATATCCATAAGCTGGCGCGGAATTTCCTCTATAAATCTTGAAGGATTATAATATTTGTATTCACCCCACATTTGACGGCGTTTTGCGGAAGTAAGATACAGTTTTTCTTCCGCACGGGTAACCCCTACATACATCAGGCGGCGTTCTTCTTCAAGTTCTGACGGAGAATTAAACGTTCTTTGATGCGGGAATACACCCTCATCAAGCCCCGCAAGAAATACCACAGGGAATTCCAGACCTTTGGCAGAGTGGAGAGTCATAAGAGTTACGTTGTTGGCAATCTCGTCAACGCCGTCAAGATCAGACACAAGCGCTACCTGTTGAAGAAATTCACCAAGAATATTATCCAATTCTTCCGGTTCAAATTCGCCTGCTACGTTTACAAGCTCCTGCAGGTTTTCAATATCAGCTTCTGCCTCATCAGTTCCCTGAGCTTGAAGTTCTGCAAGATAACCGCTTTTTTCTATAACAAGGGTTACAAATTCCTGCAAATTGTAAGATTTTTGCGCGTCCTTAAATTTAAGAATAAGTTCGGCAAAGTCTTTCAATTTTGAACGAGTCCTCGGCGGGATTTCCAGAGCGTCATCAATATGTTTGACAGCCTCAAACAGGCTCATATCATTCTGATCGGCAAAAGTTTGAAGATTTTTAATGGTTGTATCCCCGATTGCACGTTTAGGAACATTGACAATTCTTGCAAAACTCTGGGAATCATCCGTGTTGTATATTAATCTCAAATAAGCAATTATATCTTTGACTTCCCTGCGGTCGTAGAATTTTAAGCCGCCGTAAATTCTGTATGGAATTCCCGCTGCCATGCAGGCTTCTTCAAGCGCACGGGATTGTGAATTTGTTCGGTAAAGAATTGCATAGCGGTTGTAATCGCCGCCGCTGTCCTGCTTAATTTTACTTGCAATAAAGTTTGCTTCATCGGCTTCGTCCTGTGCTTCAAAGTAATCTATCTTTTCACCGTCGCCTTTTTGCGAATATAGAACTTTGTCCACACGCTCGGTATTATTTTCAATAATAGCATTTGCAACGTTAAGGATGTTGGCTGTTGAACGGTAGTTTTGCTCAAGTTTAATAAGTTTTGTATTCTTAAAATCTTTCTGAAAATTCAAAATAATTGTATAGTCAGCACCACGCCAGCTGTAAATGGATTGATCCACATCTCCTACAACACAGAGTGAACGCTCCTCCGGAACATCTGCCTGAAGATTAGTATAAAGCATATTAACAAGTCTGTATTGCGCCTGGTTTGTGTCCTGATACTCATCGACAAGAATATGTTGGAAACGGTCAAAGTATTCTTTTCTGACCTGCGGGTTTTGCTCAAGAAGCTTCACTGTCAAAAGAAGCATATCGTCAAAATCAATCGCATTATTGTTATTCAGCGAATTTTCGTACTCTTCATATATCTGGGCAATTTTTTGTGATTTGAAATCTCTTGCAAATGTTGCAAAAGTGTAGGCATCCTGCATTTTATTTTTTGCATTGGAGATAATTGATTTCACAAGTTTTGGCTGATAAACTTTATCGTCAAGATTAAGCTTCTTTATGGCTTTTTTTATAACGGCATTACTGTCCGTTTCATCATAAATAGTAAAGTTTTTATCAAGTCTTTTGCCGGATTGGAAACTGTAATCGTCAATATGTTCACGGAGCATTCTCCCGCAAATGCCGTGGAATGTCCCCACCCACATATATTTAACCGTATTTTCTCCAAGAATATTCCCGAGACGTTCTTTCATCTCGCGCGCTGCTTTATTGGTAAATGTTACAGCCAGAATATTACGGGGTCTTACCCCGTTTTGAATGAGGTATGCTATTCTTGAGGTAAGTAATTTTGTTTTGCCGCTGCCTGCACCTGCCAGCACCAGAAGCGGACCTTTCACTGTTTGTACGGCTTCTCTCTGCTCCCTGTTCAGATTGTCCAATATATTTTCCATTGTCCCTATTCCCAAAAAAGTTTTTTTGTGTTATAATCAGCATAATCGAAAAAAATATTTATTGCAATCAGAAAGTAGGAAAAATGACAGATACTGAAATGAATTCAATTATAATGAGTACTGACGGACAGGATCAGGAAAAACAAAATTCAATAATGGTTCCGATTGATGATATGGATACCGTAGATTCTGATTCACCGCATACTGTTGACGCTCTGGCTATGGAACTCGCTACTATTCAACAGTCGGCTAAAAAAATTGCAATCATTGGCAGTCGTAATCTTCCTATTACTCATCAACAAATGATTGAAACTCTTACATCTGCGCTTGTTATGCAAGGTAATACAATTATTACATCAGGCGGCTCATCAGGTACCAACGCCGCAGCTATCCGCGGTGCTATGAAAGCTAATCCGGATAAACTAAAAGTTATTCTGCCGCAAACCATCGGACAGCAGCCATCTGATGTACAAGACCAGCTTATAGGCGTTCCTAATATTGTTGAACACTCTGACAGAGCTATGATGACTCTTGCAGATGCTTCCCGTATTTGCAACAGAGAAATTATTGACGATTGCAACCAGTTAATCTGTTTCTTGTCTCATACAAGTAAAACTTTACATAACGCTGTTCAATATGCTGAAGAAGGACATAAAGTTATTACCGTGTTCTATCTTGATTAAGGCATAAACAGCAGTAATATTCAGGTTCGTTATGCAAGAGATTTTAAAAAAACTGACAGGCAAAAATCAGCGCGAAGCAGAAGAAATTGCCCGTAATATGGTTGATAATTCCGACACGGAATTGTTCAGAGAGCTTGTAAGTAAAGATGATTTTTTGTTTGATTTTGTTAAACAGAATATCTCTAATTACATCAAAAATGTTTCAAATGAATCAAATTACAAAAATCTTTTGCATTTTCTGAAATATTATTCACCATCATACGAAGATGCCATCATTTCCGTACTGGTTGAGTTTGCGGATGAAGATTTGACCGATGATATGCTTGATTTGCTTGAACACGGTACGGAGGATGAAAAGACTTACTGCGCAAGATTTTTTGCATATATTCAGGACAACCTCTCTCTGGATTTACTCAGAGAATATGCCTACAGCGTTAATGACGCGCTTGCCGCCAACTCTGCATCAACCCTCGGGGTTATGAAAGATGAACAATCTTACAACGAAGCTCTGGCTAAACTTGAATCAACCGATGATTTTGAAAAACTTGCGGCTGTAAAATTCCTTGTGGCTTACGGCAAAAAAGATGCCCTGCCCGCAATAATTAACGCAATGAAAAACTCCTCTATGGCAGAAAATATCGCCGGCGAAATTCCTTATCTGGATGATTTATTCTCTGTTATAAATAATAATCTTGAAGATGCTCTGATTATCATCAACAATATTATTAACGGACTCGGAGAAATCCTGTCTCTCTCTCAGGTATTTGATTTTGAACTCTATGAAGTCCTTGAAAACCTGATTTCAAAACAGCACTCCGGCGCCATTTCCGTTGTACTGTTGAATGCAAAAGAAAAATTTGATATACTTACAGAAAACGATGAGTATTTATTTGACGAAGATAAAGAAACTAAAAATGAAATCTTGTCAATAAAAAAATTACTCTCGCACATTGATGTAAAAGAACTAAAACAACTTGTAAAAACAGAGTTAAGAGAAGACAGTCCGTTTGTTTACACAGCACTTGAACTGAGTGACGACGTACTCGCCATACGGGAACTGCTCAAATGCAACGACCAAACTGTTATCCTCAAAACCGTTGAAGTTTTAAAATCTCTCAATAATCTTGACGAAACAACCAAAACCGTTGCCCTGATTAAGATTACTGACGAAAATATTAAGTCTATTATAAGAGCATTATAGGTGGGACTATGAATTTTGAAGAAAAAACAATAAACAGCAAAACAGTCTACGAAGGTAAAGTAATTGACGTACTTGTTGACGATGTTGTCATCTCAACAGGTCAAAAAACAATAAGAGAAGTTGTGAAACATAAAGGCGGCGTCGTAATTATTGCCCTGAAAGATGATATGAATATTTTGATGGTAAAACAATACCGCTACCCGATAAAAGAAGAATCTCTGGAACTTCCGGCAGGTAAACTGGAAGAAGATGAAGACCCGGCTCTTGCCTGCAAAAGAGAACTGGAAGAAGAAACAGGCTACATCGCAAAAGACTGGAAATCTCTTGGTTATATTTACACCTCGCCCGGCTTTTGCACCGAAAAACTCTACCTCTACCTCGCAACAAACCTCCGGTATGTCGGCGAAAATCCTGACGATGGTGAAGTTATTCAGACTCAGGAATTTAAAGCTGATGAAATTTTTGACATGATTAAAAACGGCGAAATCAATGATGCCAAAACAATTTGCGCAATGAGCAGAGCTTTCAGCGGAGGATTTTAAACAAATGATTAAAATGATTGCAACCGATATTGACGGAACTATTCTCAAATATAACTACGAATTTAACCAACCCGTAATCGATTGCATCAAAAATCTGTCAGCGCATAATATCCCTGTTGTACTTGTTACAGGCAGAATGCACAGCGCCGCAAAAATTGTTGCCGATAAACTTGATTTGAAAACACCTATAATTTCCTATCAGGGCGGTCTGATTAAAGACGGTGACAAAGTACTTTATGAAAAAATTATTGACACCGCAACCGCAAAAAAAATTATTAACTGGGGAAAATCCAATAATATCCACCTGCAGGTTTATATTAACGATAATCTCTATGTAGAACACGATAACGATACTATCAAACGCTACATTCTCCAGAGCGGTCTGCCATATATTACAGGGAGTTTTGATAATCTTGACCTCAACGGCGTAAACAAAATTCTTGCAATAGATTACAACGATTCGGAAAAAGTGTCACGCTGGGTAGAATATCTGGAACACGAATACCCCGACCTGTATATAGTAAAATCTACCCCCTACTTCTGCGAAATTTCCAACAAAGAAGCAACTAAAGCCTGCGCGCTGGAATATCTCAGAAACCACTGGGGGCTGAAAAAAGAAGAAATTATGACCATCGGCGACCAGAACAATGATATAGTTCTTTTGAAAGCCGGCGGACTTGCTGTTGCAATGGGTAATGCAACGGATGAGCTTAAAGCCTGTGCGGATTATGTGACCGATACAATAGATAATGACGGATTTGTTAAAGCCGTAGAAAAGTTTGTTCGTATCAGCGCCGTAAAATAATATTCTGATTATATTATATTGTATTTCTTATCCTGTTATTTGCTGAAGGTATGTTTTTTTTGTAACAGTTTCTTTACAATAAACAAAAAACATTAAAGTTTACGCGAACTGTTGCCGTATCTAATGGCATACATGTTGTGAATTTTTTACTAAGGAGTATTTTTTATGGAATCAACACGTAAATTTAATGAGAGCGACTTCAGATTTATGAAAAGTATTACATTTGAACAACTTGCAGACACAAGCTATATCACAGACATGATAAATTTTATCTCAACACTGGATAAAAGAGCTGCCGGCGGAAAAATTGTAATTCTCGACACACAAAGAAGCGAAAATTCAGAAGTTTATACTTATAAAAAATTTATTGAGATTTATGACAAGTCCGGTGCAGACGGATTTATTAAATACTAAGTTTTATGCTAAAATCTGCTTATGGAATTTAAGCACTATACAGTCATGAAAAATGAGGCTGTTGACGCACTTGAATGCAGAGACGGACTTGTGTATGTGGATTGCACTCTTGGCGGGGGCGGTCACAGCGAGCTTATCCTGCAAAAAATTCAGCCAAACGGCAGACTTATTGCATTTGACATTGATAACGACGCAATTCAGGCGGCTTCTGAAAGGCTGAAAGATTACCGAAACTTAACAATTGTAAAATCCTCTTATACAAATATTAAAAAAGTGTTACACGAACTCGGTATTGAAAAAATCACCGGCGGTGTTCTGTTTGATTTGGGGGCGTCTTATCACCAGTTTGACAAGGCAGAAAGGGGGTTTTCATTCTCCAAAGACGCGCCGCTTGATATGAGGTTTGACATAGAACAGAATTTTTCTGCCTATGACGTCGTAAACACTTACGGTGAAGATGATTTGGTCAGAATTTTTTCCGAATACGGGGAAGAAAGATTTTCCAAACGCATTGCGAAAAAAATAGTCGAGCAAAGAAAAGTCAAAAAGCTGGAAACAACAACGGAATTAGCCGGTTTGATAAAAAACTGCACGCCGCGGGTTAAAAGTAGTATTCACCCTGCAACGCGCGTATTTCAGGCAATTAGAATAGAAGTTAACCAAGAGTTAACAAATGTAAAAAATACATTGAATGATGTGTTGGATTTAATGGCAATAGGTGGTATAATAAGTGTGATAAGTTTTCATTCATTGGAAGACAGAATAGTGAAAAACTTATTCAAATACCACTCGCAGCGGTGCCATTGCGAAAAAAATCAAATGATATGCACATGCCCGCCGCCAAGGTTGGAGTTGGTTAATAAAAAACCGATTATGGCGAGTGACAAGGAGATTCAGGAAAATCCGCCGTCCAGAAGTGCAAAATTAAGAATCGCAAGATGTATTAATTAAGCAATTTTTGAGGATAGAAAGTTTTTAAGATAATTGGGGACAAAAAATTGAATACAGCTAGAGTCAGAAAAGACGAAATTACATATCACTATGAACAATCCGGATACACAGAAAATCCGATAAAAGTGGAAAATCCCGTAATCGAGGGGTACTTCCCCAGGGAAAAACAAATGGAGATATCATTAAAAGCTATGGCAATCAGAAAAGTTAATACAACTTTATGCGGGTTACTGGGCGCGCTTATTGCGCTGGCTTTTATCAGCTATTATTTTTCCATGACAAATGAGCTTCGTCTCAACACTCTTAACCGTCAGATTATCGCATTGAACGACGAAAATGCCGAGTTGGAATCAAATTTGGAACGACTGAAATCATTCAACAATGTTGATACCAAAATGGCTCAAACCAACACTCTTCAAAAAGCTGAAAAAGTTATTGAAGTGCAGGCGATAAATTCCGATGTTACAGTGGCAAAAAGAAAAGATACATCCGCACCGTTTTATTGGGCTATAGGATACTAATCTTATACTAAAGTTTGAACTTTGCCATACAAAAGTATGAATTTTTGTAAAAATCATTAAAGTTTTTTCCACAACATGCCGTATATATAATTGAAGGTCATGTATGTAGA
Organism: Candidatus Gastranaerophilales bacterium; assembly: GCA_944322945.1. Lineage (GTDB taxonomy): Bacteria > Cyanobacteriota > Vampirovibrionia > Gastranaerophilales > Gastranaerophilaceae > CALUVN01. Next base: position 80,159 of record CALUQN010000005.1, read on the forward strand.
TAAAGGATAATTTTAATGAGTAACGAAGAAATCAAAAACGGAGTGTCTTTGTTTAGCCAATCAGAAAACCTTATAGAAGGTGATCCGATTGAAGAAATTTTTGCGCTGAATCTTGGTGATTTTCTTTCAGAACATCTGATTTCGGAAGATTTGGCAAAAAAAATCGGCGCCAAAAGTCATGACAAAAAGGCAGGATTGGTAAATCAGCTAAAAGAACTTATCTCCATATATTCGCTTGACAAAACTCTCTGCGTACTGAACTTTGATCCGCAGCAGGAGACTGCAGTATTCAATTCAATTGCGTTCACTATTACGCAAATGATTGAGGAAAAGATTTGTAATATTTATATCATAAGAGAAAATGCCTTCAGCCATGCCGGTTCATCAGACGGCAAAAGCGCAAGATTTGTCTTTAAGCCTGAAGATTTTAAGACAAGAGAAATCCAAAAATTCCGCAATCGTACAGTTGTGCCGATGTTCAGCGGGACAAGCCTGATAGGTGCTATTGATATAATCAGTTCAAAAGAAATTATACCGGAGTATTTGACGCTTGTTGAAAGCATAGCAAACTTGCTTGGAACGTCAATAGCACTTCAAAAAGAAATAGATATCGTGAACAAGCTTATAGAAAATCCGGACTCTGATATAACGGATTTGCAGCATTCAAGAGCGGAACTCACAGCTCTCATTGGTGATTTGTGCGATTATCAGCAGTTCTTTGTGGAAAAATTAGCCTCTGCTGTAGATACCAAAGGTCAGTACAAGGTTTCTCACTCCAAGAATACCGCGGAACTTGCAAGAAAAATTTGCCGCGAGCTGGGCTTGAACGAAAAAACAACAGATTTGATATATTATGCCGGTCTGCTCCAGAATATAGGAAAGATTACATTGCCGGAAAGTATATTTGCTACCCACGGCAAGCTCTCGGATGAAGATTTCAAGAAAATTCAGGAGCATGCAAACCTTGGCGTTAACCTCTTGATGAACATAAACTTCCTGTCAGAGGTTGTGCCTTACATTACATACCAGAAAGAGCGATTTGACGGCACAGGAGAGCCGGAGGGCTTAAAAGGACAATCCATTCCGTTCGGGTCAAGAATAATTGCAGTTGCTGATGCCTACAGCGCAATGACGTCTGACAGACCGTACAGAAAAGCTATGAACAAAGAAAAAGCTCTGGAAATTATTAAATCCGAATCCGGCTCTAAATGGGATCCGGTTGTAACAGAAGCGCTTGGCAAGTTAATTTAATATAAAAATTATTTGTTATAATACTAACCCGTAATATGTAATTTGCTGCCGGCGCCTTCCGGTAGAATTGTCGGTGCCTGTCCTTGTAAATTCTGCGTAAAAATCGTAGGTCCGGTTGTGTAACCTGTTTGCTGTGGTTTTGTCATATCAAAAAACGGGTTGTTTGTTCCTGACAATGTGCTGTTGTATCTGTCAAGAATTTCAGGCGGAATGTTGTAAGCGTCGCCGACGCCCAACCCTAATTTATTTTCTATTGCCTGTACCAAACCCATTTATGTTCTTGCTCCTTGTTATGCTACGATTGAAAATGTTCTTTGATGTAGTTCGCCAAATTCGTTATATTGATTTTGACAGAGATTTGTGCCGTTAAACCCGAGCATGTTAAGCCCGTCTGTTCCAAATGCGAATATATTCCGTCTTGCCATATAGCCGTCATTCATTGCTACTTGTTTTGTCATAGCTATTTCGTCAGCACTCGGTTTGTATGCTGACCCGACGTTGCTTGCGTATGTTTTGATTCTGTCGTAAGGGTCTACCGAAAAGCTTACCCTTGAAACGCCGCCTATTCTTTCATTTTGTTCGCCATATCCTGACATAATATATTCCTTTATATTCCTTATTGATTTTCCTGTTATATATATAAAGTATATAAGTTTTAAATAATTGCTAAATTTGTACCTGTGAGCTTAATATTTGTTAACAAATATATTTATACTCCCAATCATGAATATTCATCCCAAAAACATGAAAAAATAACACAATATTAAGTTTTGTAAAGTGTAAATTCTACACTATTACTGGGTTTCTGGGATATCAAAAAATATATAAAACAATAATATTGACATAAAAAATTATTCGTGGCATAATAATTACATAAGATTTAAGTGTAGTCGAAACACTAAATATAAATAGATTCATTAACCCCAAAAACATATAAACTCCTAAATAATAAACACTAAAAGAGACCATTAGGATGCAGAAAACGACCCACTCAGAAATGAGTGGTTTTTTTTATGTTTGAATTGAAGGATAAATAAAAAATAATGGGACTTATATAGCAAATTCCACCGCAGCTATGAAAACCTCGTCATTCTGAGTGCTTTAGCCCGAAGATTTTTTTATTTAGAGATATAGGGTGGGCACGCGTTCGCTTTGCCCACCTATAACTAAAAAATACAGAAAAGAATGCTGTCAGGCAATGCCTGACCTACAGTAACACCTGCGCGTATGCGCTAAAGAGATTTGTGGAAGTTATCAATTACATTACAAAAAATGCGCGCAAGCGCTGATGAAATTTGGTGGGGACGCGTTCGCTTTGCCCACCCTATAACTTTTTCGCCCAACAATACACTTTGTACCCTCCCCAGGTCGGGGAGGGCAAGGGTGGGGAGCAAACGTAACGTTTGCATCAATAGGACTATTCATCTTTCAAAATACCGTCTTTTGAAGATGTGCAAGAAACTTTAAAAGTCTTTGAAAATCCGGCTTTTAGTGCGCCCGTAAGAGCTTTTCAATCTTAGTAGGAGAGGGGCAGGGGTGAGGTCTTACTGTCATCCTGAAAGCGTAGAAAATCAGTTTAAAAATGACGATAAGACGTTAGGACGCTAAGTTCATTTAACCTCTCCCACTGCTTTGTGGGGGGAGGAATTAAAACTGCTAAGCTCATACGGCATGACAAATTTGGTGGGCACGCGTTCGCTTTGCCCACCCTATAACTGGGTGGGGAACAAACATTATGTTTACTGTCATCCTGAAAGCGTAGAAAATCCGTTTTTTTGAAAAACGAGATTTTCGAGCTGTTCAGGATCTTGCCGTGCGGAAAATCTTACCAGCACTTTACGAACTAAGACCCTGAAATAAATTCAGGGTGACAATAAGTAGGTCAGGCATTGCCTGACAGCATTACTCGCGATTAACGAGTCTTGGCATTGCCTGCTTGTTTTGCTCCTGCAAGCCAACTCTGCAATGCCGGCGCCCTCAGCTCGTTCGCGCTATCGTCCTCAAAAAACATTTCTCCTCTGTTTTTTGCTATGACAAAAGAAGAGATTAAGTCACTCTAAAGACGTTAGGACAATTTCACCCTCTCCCGATTTGGAGAGCGGATTTGCGGACGGACGACACGCAGTTAGTCCGGTTAGCGAACGGAACGAGACTGCTAAGCCTGCAGGGCTTACAGGTGAGTCTCCGTGAGCGTGAAGCAAATCCAAGACAGGGTGGCACGTAGTGCCGGGTGAGGGGGCAAACGTAACGTTTGCATCAACATTATTTCAACAAACTGAAATATCTCCTTTTGAAGATGTTCAAGAAACCTTCTCCTGGTTCAGGAGAGGGAAAGGGCATTGTTGGGCAAGTATGCCCAACCGGCAGTGTCTGGCATGGGTGAGGTCATAATAGTGGACAGGTGGCAAAGCGAAAGGCCTGCCACTTTATCTGCAGTAGCAAAAAAATACTTCATATTTCTTAAATTTTCTTAATATTTTAGCTGCTTCAAAATAACGATGGCATGTGGCTTACAACCATAAATTCTCACCCAAGTAAATGTAACAATTTCGCTAATTTTGTCGATAACACTTGCATTTTTAATTAAAAATATGATATACTAATAATATAGAATGCACATATAAAATATACCCTAAAAATTACACTAAGCACGAATAGATACATTTGAACCCGAAAGGAGATAAAATTATGGCATCCAAGACGGTTAAAGAACAGGAATTAATAGATATGTCAAAAAGCGCTCCTACCTTGAATTTCGGGGGGGGGGGTAGCCTCTAAAGCCTTACTGACAGCGCTTTTGCTGGGGGTAACTCCTGCGGTTGCGGCGGATGGTGACCTTTCGACACCGGCTTTTGCGAATGAGTACAATCCTGCTGATTATTACACTTTAACTCGTGTAGACGCTGCCGGAGATAACACTATTACAAAATTTGAATACAATTCTGCGACGCAGGCTTTTACCCCTGTATATTACAGGGTTGATTTGACGCAGACTAATTTTGGAAACCCTGCAGGAGACACTACGCTCACTTTTGGCTGGCAAAAAAACTCCAACGGTAGCATAGAGTTTGTAGAGAACCCAACTAATCCGGTTGGACAACAAATTACATACACTTATGACTCTTCTATCCCTAACAATACGCAAAATATTTATATAGGGAATAATGCTGGAACGGGTATTTTTGACTCTATCACGGGTGATATCTCTGGAGATTTTATTAATAATATTGATATTTATATTTATAACATTAGTAATGTAAATGGTTTATTTATAGGCAACAAGGTTATTATTGACCCTAGGCACAATAGTGACGTAAATGGTATCTTTATTGGTAACGATTGGACGATAGTAGATACGCTGGCAGCTATTAATAAAATTAATGGAATTTTTATAGGGAATACAACAACTCCACTAAATGTAACAAACGCCCAATTTATTGAGGCAGATTTTCTTTTCAACACTAATCATGCAATTATGATTGATATAGATTATGTAGGTCACATAGACACAATAAAAGGAAACTTCATTGGTAATAGTTCTAATGTTTCAGGAGGTGCTATATATAGCGCTTACAACAACGGAATACACACAATTTCCGGGACTTTTATTGCTAATAACGTAATGAGTGATGTAGACGATGTTCAAGGTGGTGCTATTACTAATACGTATATTAACTATGGGCGCTGGGATCCACTTATTACGGTCATAAGAGGAAATTTTAATAACAATTATACTAATACAACGAAAGGCAATAGTTATGGCGGCGCTATATATAATGACAGTTTGATTGGACCTCCAGATTATTACTATACTGGATCTGAGAGCGGTCAGGGGATACTGGATTCTAAGTTTATAGGCAATTATGCAAGAACTGATAGTGGTAATGCCGCTGGTGGAGCTATATATAACATTGGTAGCATCGGCTTATTTAACACAACAACAAATGAATTAACTGGCGGAATAATAAATTCTTCATTTTATAACAACTACGCAGAAAGCGAAACAGGCAACGCCAAAGGCGGGGCTATTTATTCCTCCAGCGATCTGAATATCATTGCAGATAATGGTCAGAGTATATTCTCCGGTAACAAAGTTATCAGCAGCGGCGTTGAAGAATCCAATGCGATTTATATGGATAATTCTGCAACATTAAATCTTGAAACCCAAAATGATGGTCTGATTCATTTTGATGATAAAATCGATGGGAATGATTACAGTATTGAATTAAATGGCGACGGTACAAGTAAAATCGTTTTTAACAACAACGTACTTAATGCAGACATATATACAAATGACGGTTCTAATACATACCTAACAAAAGAAACCTACTGGGACGGTAATAATCTTACGATGAACGGAGGCTTGGTATCGTTTATTAACGACGCAGCAGGCGTCTCGACGCTCAATAGCCTGACAGTCGCCGGCGATACAAACTTTGTCGCAGATGTCGACCTTGCGGCAAAAGAAATGGATAGATTCACTGCCGGCAGCTATGGCGAGCATCAGGGCAATTTGAACGTTGTCGGCATGAACCTGCTGTCCGATGCTTTGGAAGGTGAAGACGTCACAGCGGTCTACTTTGCCGAACCGGGTTTGAAAAACAATGTCGTAAATAGCACGGGCGAGCTTCCCGGTGCATACCAGACAGCTTACACCCCGATTTACAAGTATAACTTCATCTATGATACAGAAAACGAGTACGATGGCAAAGGCGACGGCGGATACTTTGTTTTCACCAGAGGTGACAAAATCCCTGTGCTGCCTGACCCTGAACCGGAGCCAGATGAAGAGCCAGACGAACCGACGCCGACACCAGATCCCGGTACTGAGCCGGATGAGCCTGATATCCCTGTAATTCCTACACCACCGCAAGGCGGCGGGGGCTCTACCGGCAACCCGTCTGACGCCTTCAACCCTGCAGTCCTTGCAACACCTGTCGGCAACCTCGCAGCAGGTCAAGCTGCTGTCAACGAAGCGTTCAAATACGTCTTTGAACACGCTGACGCCTTCACTCAATTACCGGCTATGGAGCGTTACGCTAAAATTAATGCAAACAAATATGCTCTAAGTACTGATTTTAACGATAATATGCCGTCATACGCTGAGCAGCTTCAAAATAAAGCCGTCTGGTTCAGACCGTACACTACTTTTGAAACCATGAACATTAAAAACGGTCCTAAAGTTGATGCCATCACTTACGGTTCGCTTGTTGGCTTTGACGGTGATTTCAAAGAAATGAAAAACGGCTGGCACAGAGTCTTCACAGGCTACGCAGGCTACATGGGGTCTTCTTTGAACTACTCCGGCGTTGATACCACTATGAACGGAGGTTTGTTAGGCTTCACTGAAACCTTCTACAAAGGTAACTTCTGGACTGCCATCACAGCTTCCGCTGGTGCTTCCGTTGGGGAATCTCACACTATGTACGGCAAAGAAGATTATACCTCATTACTTGCCGGTGTTGGTTCTAAAACAGGTTACAACTTCGAATTCAAAGACGGGAAATTTATTATTCAGCCAATTATGTACTTGTCTTATACTTTCGTGAACACATTTGATTATAAGAACGCTGCCGGAGTAAACATTGAATCTGACCCGTTACACACAATCCAATTAAACCCGAGTGTCCGCTTTATAGCGAACCTCAAAGGCGGCTGGCAGCCATACGCGAGTGTTGGTATGGTTTGGAACCTTATGAACGAATCAAAAGTCACAGCCAACAACGTTAAACTTCCGGAAATGTCTGTTAAACCATACGTTGAATACGGTGTCGGTGTTCAACGTAACTGGGCTGACAAGTTCACCGCATTCTTGCAGGCGATGATACGTAACGGCGGCAGAAACGGTATTGCGCTTACCGGCGGCTTCCGATTCATGCTCGGCTCCGACGACGACAACGACAAACCAAAAGTTAAAAAAGAAATCAAGTCACTATAGCAAACAGTAATAAAAAAAACAGAGAAGAAAAATTTTTTTCGGAACACGCGACTCACTGCGTTCGCGCTATCGTCCTCAAAAAACATTTCTCCTCTGTTTTTTGCTATCACAAAAGAAGAGATTAAGTCACTCTAAAGACGATAGGACGTTAAGTTCGTTTCAGCCCTCTCCTGAACCAGGAGAGGGCTGGGTATTGTTGGGCAAGTATGAA
>CALUQN010000006.1 GCA_944322945.1 Candidatus Gastranaerophilales bacterium
CCCTTGGTCTTTTAATTCTCTGATTATAAAAGACTTTATTGCAGTTGCCTTTGTGGCAAGGACTCCGCGAAATCGATTAAGTATCGATTGAGTGGAGGGAGGGTAGCAGCACTCCCCTTGGTCTTTTAGTTCTTTGATATTTAAGCCCTTGTGGCAATTAGCCTTTGTGGCGCAGGGGTAGCGCACTCCCTTGGTAAGGGAGAGGCCACGGGTTCAAATCCCGTCAAAGGCAAATTTTGAAAATAAAATAATATAAAATAAGGGTAGGTGCCCGAGAGGCTAAAGGGAGCAGACTGTAAATCTGCCGTCGCGAGACTACGGTGGTTCGAATCCACCCCTGCCCACCACTATTAAAGACTCCTTTTAGGAGTCTTTTTTATGTTAATGGGTGTTTCTCACCACCGTGGTGGTTCTTCCCTCCATTTTGAACAGACATTTAGTCAGTTCAAAACGGAGTCCTTACCCCTGCCCACCACTATTAAAGACTCCTTTTAGGAGTCTTTTTTATGTTAATGGGTGTTTCTCACCACCGTGGTGGTTCTTCCCTCCATTTTGAACAGACATTTAGTCAGTTCAAAACGGAGTCCTTACCCCTGCCCACCACTATTTAAGACTTCTTTTAGGAGTCTTTTTTATTGAAGACGCTATAAAAGTAAAACACATTGCCGCAACAAAAAGCTCCTACTCATCTCAATCAAAAAGCAGTGTGTCTGCAATTAATCTAAAGAATTTTAGCTATTATTGCAGCAGTCTTTTTATTTTATCAAAAAGAGCGTGGAATATAGTTTTATATTTCGCACATTCCGGATCTAAAAGATAGAGTTTCCCATCTTTAGATATGCCAATCTGGTTAATATCACCATCATATATATCAAAAGTTCTATAACCATTTTTTTTGATACTATGTTTAACTTCTTCAACGAAAACATCAGAAAGTCCGTGCTGGTATAATTTTTCTTCTAAGTAGCAATGGACTTTTCCGCATTTAGTATGCTCATAAAGCGGCACATCAAAACTTTCAACAGGTCTGTTCAGCGGGAAATGGCTGCCCAGAGTAAGTTTTAAAATCTTTTCGTCAGGAGTCTCAAAAACAAGAGCGCTGTTTCCTTTACACAAATATTTTTTTACAAGTTTGTCTGCAACATTTTTATTTTTAGAAATCTCTTTTATAAAAATATCAGTAGTATCACTGGTTGCAGGATAAGATTGGCGGAGAATTTGTAAAGCTTTAAGGAGCTTGACCGATTCTACTTTTTTTAAATTTGGGCTTAAATATATCTGCGGGATATTAATATTCATATAAAAGTATAAAACCTCGTAAAGAAAAAAATTTGTTACAACAATACGCAAACACGTGGATCTATATCGCAGTTTACACTAGAAAAGACTTAAATTGTCCCCCTGAACTTTCAAATAAATAATCTGTCAATTCTTTCATTGAATATATGTTGTTGATAACAAAAAACTCTTTGCCGGTTTGGTCTTTAACGTAAGATAAAGTCTTGCCGTCGAGAAAATCTTCGCTGTACGGACGGAGCATTACAGACGGTATTACGACAAAATCGCCGGATTTATCTTTGAGTGCTGAAATCAGGTCATCCGTTGTAATCAAACCGGCTACTGTGATATTCTGCCCCCAGTAGTTTGATTTAACCGGTACTACTTCTGTTGTCAGATTTTTTATTTTGTTTAATTTAGAACAAATTTCTTTTAGTGCAGCCTCTGCGGCGAAAGATGTTGCGAACAGTATTTTTTTAGGCTTTGAAATACCCCGCGGCACCGCAAGCGATTTGAAATCTTCTAATAGCAATCTTATAGAACCGACACCGTCTTCCAATTGTGAAAAATTTCCGTAGTATTTTGCCGGCGGAATTTCGCGCCCCGCAAGCAGGAAAAATTCGTCAGAACAGCAAACCCGCTTGTATTTTGATGCAATATCAAGAGTTTTTATTGCGCACTCTCTGTCAACCTGTGTGAGATTTTCTTTTCTGAATTGAGTAACTCCGACAGGCACAATCGCCACGGATAAAACGGTATTTTTTAATTTCGCGAGGTCTGAAAGTGTTCTTTCCAGCTCATCTCCGTCATTATATCCAGGACAGAGGACTATTTGCGCGTGGAACGGAATTTTATTTTTTCTGAACCATTTTAATGTTTCAAGAGCCTTGCCGGCATTCGGATTTCTGAGCATTTTTACCCGTAAATCGGGATTTGTTGTGTGTACCGAGACATAAAACGGCCCGAGATGCAGCCTTTTTATCCTCTCTTTGTCCTGTTCCGTCAGGTTTGTGAGAGTAATATAAGTTCCTTGCAGGTATGAAAGCCTGTAGTCATCATCTTTTATGTATAAAGTATCTCTCAAACCTTTTGGCTGCTGGTCAACAAAACAGAATATACACTTATTTAAACACGGCTTCACTCTGTCAAATACAGCGCTTTCAAATACAATCCCCAAATCTTCATCAAAATCTTTTTCCAGTTCAATTTCTTCAATCTCACCGGTGCTGTGTTTTTTTATTTCTACAGTCAAAAAATCAGATTTGCACAAAAAATTATAATCAATCATATCGGACATCTGAGTGCCGTCAATTGATAGAATTTCGTCACCGGCTTCAATTTCCAGCTCTTCTGCTATAGATCCTTCAAGAACTTTATTTACTATTGCCGGCATTTTCTTTTTCAAACCCTTCCACTAAATTTATAAAATTGTTGTATTCACAAATCATATTATCAAGAACAATTCTTTGATAAAAGCTGACGGTGTTGTATTCGTTGTTAATTATGTTTTCAGCGCGGAATTTATGTTCCATCGCGAGGTTTTTGATGTTAAAGAACATTTGTTCACGCTCTTCTTTATCTAGAAAAGCTCCACAGCACAATTTGACTCTGGCATTGGATAGAAATTGGAGCGGATTTGTGCTCAAATCTTCTGTCAAAAGTCTTTTTAACTCTTCCAGACCGCTTCTGGTAACGGAATAGAATACAGAAAGTTTGCCGCCGTCAGACATTATTTTTCTTGAGGTTATAAATCCGGATTTTTCCAGTCTGACAAGAGCCGGCTTTATTGCGCCGAAACTCGGCTGGGTAAACGGTGAAAAGTTCTCCAGCACAAACTTATGCACCCCGTACATCGTCAAATCACGCTTTAATAATGAAAATAATATCATCAGCTCTATCATAAGCATTAGGATAGCACAAATTACAAATTGACACAAATCCGCAATCTTTTATATAATAATAAAATGATAACGCTACAAAAATATTATAAGCAATCTGCAACATACAGAATATTCAGAGGAATTTTTGATGAGTTCACAGTCTTTGTGGAAACCTTAGGGCAGATTACGGAAAAACTCGGTCTGGTTGCAAAGTTCATTTTTAAAGGAGAAATCGAAAAAAATGAACTAATTGAGCAGTGCAATCGTTTTGGAATTTCGTCATTACCTATTACGTTATCAATCACTGCAATGACTTCAATAATTATAGCGTCACAGGTTGCGGCCGAAATGGTTAAGCAGGGGGGAAGCAATTTTGTGGGGCTGTTGCTTACGATATTATTTGTGCGTGAAGCCGGAGCGGTTATGTCTGCATTTGCAATTATATCAATGATAGGTTCTTCAATGGCTTCTGAAATCGCTACAATGCGTGTTACAGAACAAATCGACGCAATTCAGGTGTTAAAAGTAAATCCGGTCAGATACTTGTTTGTACCGCGTGTGCTTTCAGGAATTATTATGATGCCGTTTATCGTGATTTTGGCGTCTGTAATCGGTGTAATTGCAGGGGCTGTCACATCAGATTTATCGGCAGGATTGTCCTACAGAGCGTATTTTGATTCCGCTTGGCTTGGGGTTTATACAAAAGATTTGTTTGTAAGCCTCTTAAAGTCGTCCTGTTTTGGCGGCACGATAGCGCTCATCAGCTGTACATGCGGCTATCACGCATCAGGCGGAGCCAAAGGGGTTGGACTTGCCACTACAAAAGCAGTTGTGTGGTCATTTGTGGCAATTGTTATTATTGATATGATTTTTGCGATAGCATTTTTCTATTAAACGAGGTATAATGGTTAAGTTATGAGTATAGAAGTTAAAAATCTTGTAAAAATATACGATGACAGAAAAGTAATAGATAATGTATCATTCAAAGTTAATGACGGGGAGACGCTTGCAATAGTCGGGTTTAGCGGATCCGGCAAAAGTACTATTCTGAAACTGATTTGCGGCTTGACCCCGCTTGATTCCGGCGAAATTATAACAGGCGACGGAGATATTGCAATGGTGTTCCAGTATTCGGCACTTTTTGATTCTTTGAATGTTGCGGATAACATAACTTTTGCACTACAGGAACGCAGAGAATTAAGAAAAAAATATTCATCCAAAGAGCTTGCGCAAATTGTAACTCAAAAGCTTGCACTTGTTGGTTTACAGGGGATTGAAAACAAATTTCCGTCAGAGTTGTCCGGCGGTATGCAAAAGCGTGTAAGTTTTGCGCGTGCTATTGTAACAGAACCAAAGACTATTTTGTATGACGAACCGACTGCAGGGCTTGATCCAATATCTTCCACTTTGATAGAAGATTACATTGTGCGGCTCAAAGATGAAACCAACGCCGCCTCAATTGTTGTTACCCACCAGATGTCAACTATCAGACGAACTGCTGACAGGGTAATTATGCTCTATGACGGAAAAATTGTATATGAAGGTACGCCTGATGATATGCTTAAAATGGAAACCGACTACACAAAACAATTTGTTACGGCATCTCTCGACGGCCCTATGAAAATGATTGCATAAGAAAAGAGGATAACTATGAGAAATTTTGAAGAAGATTTATTTAATGAAAACGTAATGACACTTGATACATACATTATGTTTAAGCTGAAAGAGAAAACTACTCAGCTTACTCCGGAATTGAAGGCAAAAAACAGAGCCCCTATATCACTTTCAATGGGTGCGCCGACAGCCAACCCGCCTAAATATATTCTTGACAGCCTCAAAAACTGCCTTGATGAGCCGGGTATTCACATGTATTCAGTACCAAAAGGCGAGCAATTTTTCCGCGAAGCTATCGGGAAATATATGAAAAGAAGATTTGATGTTGATATGGATGTTAACACCGAAATCTTTTCTTTAATAGGTTCAAAAGAAGGTATTGCAAACCTGGTGCGAGCAATTGTTAACCCCAAACACGACGAAAAAGAAAAAGATATCATAATGGTTCCGGATCCGGGGTACGCTTCATATTCTCAATTTATCAAATGCTCAGGCGGTCTGGCATATCCTGTGCCGCTTACCGAAGAAAACAAATATATGCCGGATATGGAAGAAGTTTTTAACAATCTTGAAAAAGATGGCTTTGATAAAAACAAGGTTAAAGCTTTAATTATCAATTATCCGAATAACCCGCTCGGTGCAAGCGCAACAAGAGAATATGTACAATCTGTAATTGATTTTTGCAAAAAACACGGCATACTCTTGATTTCTGACGCTGCATACTGCGAATTATACTTTAGTGAAGATGAAAAGCCGTTCAGCGTATTTGAACTTGATGGCGCAAAAGATGTTGCTGTTGAATTTTTCTCCTTCTCAAAACCTTATGCAATAACAGGCTGGCGTTTAGGCTGGATTTGCGGAAATAAGACTGTTATATCAAGGTTTGGAAAATGCAAATCAACAATTGATAACGGTATCTTTAAAGCACTCCAAAAAGCTGCAGCAGATGTCCTTAATTCAAAAGAGGGTGATGAATACATCGCAGAAAGAAATGAAGGTTACAAACGCAAACAGGCAATCCTTGTAAAAGGCTTTAAAGAACTTGGCTGGAATATTGACGAAAACAAAGTTCCGCACACAACTTTCTATCTCTGGCTGCCGATACCTAGAAAATACTCAAATGCCTTTGATTTCTGTGCAGATTTACTGGAAAAATCCGGTATTGTTACAGTTCCGGGCAATGCCTTCGGCAACCACGGGGAAGGCTATTTCCGTGTTTCATTTGTTTGCAGCGATGAACAATTACAAGAAGTCATTGACAGAATGAAAGCTGACGGTTTTACATATTAAAAGAAGGAATAAGTTACAGTGATGAACACAGACACCAAATTAATCGACTACGTAAAAGAATGCAAATCACAACATGCCTTTACGCTTGCGGAGGTTCTTATAACACTTGGTATAATTGGTGTTGTGGCAGCACTCACAATCCCGACACTGATTAATACATACAATGCAAAGGTTCGGGAGACTCAAATCAAAAAGCATATTTAGTCCTTTCCCAGGCAAACAGAATGATGGTTGCACAAGGGATAGACCCTTATAGTGAATTTGTGCTTGTATCAAATGAGCGGGAGACAGAAGAACCTGAAGATACTGATGATGACTCCGGCGAAACCGTCCAGCCCCCGGATCAGGGCGGCGATTCAGGTTCATCAGGCGGCGGTGAGGATGTTGGTGAAGAAGAAACTCCACCTGCAGTACCTGATATAAACGATGAGGGCACCAAAGAGCTTGTTGAACAAATTACAGACAACTTATTATGGGCGCTTTGGGGAAATAAAGAAGCAAAAGATAAAATTCAGGAAGCTTATGACAAACTCGTTGATAAATACGGACATGACAATGTCGGAGATTTCTTGAAAGATTACATTGGCGGTACGTCAGGCGGCGGAAGTGACGACGGGAAAGGTGAAGACTCTAACAACCCCGGCAGCGGCGGCTGGTGGGGTGGCGGTTTGTGGAACAGACGCGGTTTTATTGATTATAAACATGTCTTTGCTGCTGTTTCCGAAGCTCAAACTTCTTCAAATAATTACGTAGCTCGCAAAAAACGCCAGCTTGAAGCTCTCAAACGCAACCTTTCCGGTGCGCAGTACTGCGCAAGCTACAATAAATGCGGTAGTTCTTCTAACCCGATAACTTACTACAATGCAACCGGCACGGAGGAAGCCGCCATTGATTCTGCTGAATTTGAAAATTCGGCACTGGTTCTTGCCGACGGCTCTATTGTTTGGGTTGGGGATGAAAATAATTCAGATCTGTATTTTGTTGATATAAATGGGGTTAAAAAGCCAAACAGGCTCGGGGTTGACGTATTTACATTTAAAATTACTCCTAAAAACGCTATTACGCCAGATAGAACAACAAATTGTACGCTGACCGGCTCACCTATTTCCGGTGAAGCTTATCGCGGTGCAGGATGCTCCGGCTATGCTTTGCTTAATGTAAATCCGGATAGCTACGAAGACGATTATTGGTCAAAGTTTAAATAAACTCCTTGAAGTTTTTGTCAATAAAAAGCTCCGACTTTCGGTATCAGAGCTTTTTATTTTATATATGAAATTTTAAATTAGTTTTATTAATGTCTTTTATATTTATATATTAACTAAGAGCCATCAAAGCTTTAACTGAACGAGCATTATCTCGAACTTCTTCATCTGAGTGCATATTAACGGTATCTTCCAAAACTCTCATTGCTTCTGTTTTGTCTTTCAATGACAACAATTCATTGATAGTGCTCATTGCAACAACAGTATTCATATCGTTGATACCTTTGCCTTTGTTTGTAATAACAACAGCAAGTGAATCGTGCATATTCTTCTTAACAAGAGCGCGTGCAGTCATTTCTCTGATAGTATCAATAGAAGAATTAGTACCGACTTCCTCAAGAAGATTGATAGATTCAGGATCTTCGTGCATTGAAAGCCCTTCTATGATATTGCTGATTTTTTTGAATGATTTATCAGTAGTATTTTTATTAAACATCGAAACCTCCTTATGCTGCTGCCTTAGAAGCTGCAATAGAAGCTTCTTCGTTAATTAACATCGGTCTGATTTCCGCAATAGGCATTTGAGAAATTTGTTTTGCGGTAGGAACTTTGTCAAAGATTTTGCTAAAGTTTTCTTTTAGTGACTCTGCAGCCGTTCCCATAGCTTTTTTCACAGGATCAAGTGTAATTTCAGTATTCAAAGCTTTTTTAGCGGGTTCGAATGAAACTTCTGTAGTCTTCATCATGTTCCAGAAGTTAGAAATACCTTCTTTCATTCTGTTTCCGAAAGCGATAACAGATTCAATACCTTGTTGAATTCTGTTTCCGACATTAGCCAATGAGCCGACTAATGCACTGTAAGTCAGTTTGTCTTTTGCCTGAGCCGTAGCTGCCTTAGAGCTTTCAAAAACATCTGCTGTCAGTACATTACCCTTGAATGATGAAGCTGCAAATGGATTTGAAGATCTAGCAACTGTTTTTTCGTGCAAAGAAGTGTTGAAAATTCTTTGTCCGATTTTAGCGATTGATAAATTTGCCATGTAATAACCTCTCTTCTAAATTATCCACACATCTAGGATATCATAGAGTTTTTTAATTTGCTCAACCATAAGGTTGATTTTTCCGTTGCAAATTAATACTTTAGTTAGAGATTTTCGTGATAAAATCATGGTATGGGATATAAGAACTTAGAAGAATTAATAGCGGTAATAGCAAAGCTGAGAGCACCTGACGGCTGTCAGTGGGACAGAGAGCAGACGCACAGTTCGCTGCGTCCGAATATGATTGAAGAAGCCTATGAGGCTGTGGATGCTATTGATGACAATGACATGACGCATTTGAAAGAAGAATTGGGCGATGTGCTTTTGCAGGTTGTATTACACGCACAGATTGCGGAAGAAGAAGGCGCATTTACAATAGAAGACGTGGCTCAGGGTATAAAAGACAAATTAATACACCGCCACCCGCATGTTTTTGGGAATGTAAAGGTTAATTCCACAAAAGACATCCTTGATAACTGGGAAAAACTTAAACAGGAAGAGAAAAAACACAGAAAATCAGCAATGGACGGGATATCAAAGGCACAATCAGCCTTGATGAGCGCACAAAAAATCAGTAAAAAGGCTGTCAAAACCGGCTTTGAATGGGATTGCGAGCAATCTTTGTACGACTGCATTAATTCGGAATTTGAAGAGTTTAAAGAAGCGAAAAAAGAAGGCTGCAAAGCCCACATGGAAGAGGAACTCGGCGATATTCTGTTCGCTGTGGTTAATTTAGCCAGATGGAACAAGATTGACGCTGAGCAGGCGCTTTTAAAATCAAATAAAAAATTTATGACCAGATTTAGAAAAATGGAAGAATTAGCAGTCAAACCGCTCAACGAATATTCCTTTGAGGAGTTTGACGCCTTATGGAAGCAGGCGAAAAAGTCAGTATAGCTTGCATATATACTTTTTGTTAACAAATGTAACACTAGATTAAACAAAAAAGGCAATTTTCAGAGCCAAAAATCCTTTATTATAATATATCGGAAAAGAGGATGTATAAATTATGAAAGAACAAGAATTAAATACAATGATGTCAGTAGTTGCAGACCCAATCAAAAATGTATACACAATCAATTCAAGAAAAGACCTTGAAGAGATTCAGCGTATCATCAGAATCTTCAACATTTCAGAAGAGCAGCACAACAAACACACAATGCTCTCCATCAAAAATCTTGCTACTTTCAGACTTGTATTGAGCAACAACTAATTTTATACATCGCAAAAGAATAAAGAAAAAGAAAAATTTTATATATAAAAAAATCCACCGGCTATATGGGTGGATTTTTTATAATTTTTATAAGGGCGGCAAACGCAGTGTCTTCGCAGCTTATCCGAATATAAGTTTTAATACTTTGCCACACAAAGAACTTTTGGCAGGGTTATGCGAATATATTTTAAAATTCGCACGATCAATACGGGCATTTGCTATACTTATGTCTTCTGGTTTTATGTTATTTTTCCATAAAACATAAGACAGAGATAATTGCTCTCGTTTTGAATAGCATTCAACCACAGACCACCATTTCTGCATAAGCGTTTTGACCTGCGGATTGTTGTGTTTCCTGTAAATTATATTTGTTTCATTTAAACCGTAATTCACAGGCATACCGTGCTCTGCTAAATAATTCCGGATTTTTTGTAACGCTTGCGGCTCTTCTTTATTGCTCTGTTTTACAGCCTCAATTTCGTCAAAAATACAATTTCGCAGGTGGTGTTCAGGTATTAATATCTCTGAGTTTTGAACTTTAAGCGTTTTAAAAAGTTTGTCGGTTAATATATCTAAATTTGCATCTATCCAGATACTCTCCGTAGAATTCGGGAAAAGAATATCCGGGTGTAACTTATGCCAGCGTGCATTTTTTGTGCTGTCCAGTTTTTCAAATTGCATTTTTTTAATTTCCCACATACCAATTTTTTTGTATAAAAGTAATTTTCTGTTATTTGTAAAACAAACATAACGCCAGTCTTTGGCATAATAAGTTTGTATAACCGGCATTAAATCACAATCTCCTGAGATGCAGGTATAAATAACTTTTGTATTTGTAGTATGTTTTTGAAAATGTTTAAATAAATTTTTTATTGTATTTACACGGCTTGCTTTTGTAAAAATATTATGTATTTTTATTAGAATTAAAGGTATAAATTTTAACCTGCCGAATCGTTCAGCAATAATTTCTTCAAATGCAATTGGTAAAAAACAAATCAGATTTGGATTTAAAGATTTTTTCCATTTAGAGTAAAAAATTTTTTGATTACGAATCATAAGTTCTTCTCTTTTTTGCCCGAAACTTCGGTTTCTTTTGTGTTTTACATATAAATCATCAATAAGCACACATTTTTTCTTCTTCATCTTTGCCATAAAACAAAAATCGACTTCTTCATAGTAACCCTTATCATAAATTTCATCAAACAATCCGTATTTATCAATAAATGACTTTCTTATGCAAAAACAAAATCCTTCGGAATTCGTAATTTCAGGATAGACAGGCTTTTTCTGCGATAAAATGAAATTCATAGTGCATAGAGGTAAAATTTGAGGGATAAAATAAGTTGCGCTATTGGACGCAATCGGAGAGGCAGCTACAATATCAGTACAGAAGTCAAAACATCTTATTATTTTCTCTGTAAAATTTGCCGGAATTTCGCAGTCACTGTTTAATAAAACTACGATTTCGGCATCAGTTTTGGTGACTGCATTATTGCAGTTTTTTAGATAGCCCAAATTTATTTCATTTCTGAAAAGTTTTAATTTATTTTTATTTTGGGTGGTTATTTTTTTTAAGAATTTTTCTGTTCTCTTGTCCGAGCAGTCATCTGCTATTAAAACTTCACCAAGGTTAAAATCAAAATTCTTCAAAACACTTTTAATACACGCTTTGACTTCTTTTAAAGCATTAAACACCGGTATAATTACACAAATCTTTTTCATGTACAGTCTCCATTTAAGTATTCTTAATATGAGTATTTTTACAATTAACTACTACTGCAATAATACTTATTTTATTAAATGTAATTATGTCATGAGGTTTTATGTCTGTCAAATAATTTATATGATAGCAAAGGGTACAAATATGAAATCCACAAAAGAATTATTAGCCATAAGAATAAAACAATTACGTAAAAGCCGCGGACTGACGCAGGAAAAACTTGCCGAATTGATTGGTAGAGATACAAAACATATTTCAAAGTTGGAAATTGCAGGTTCCTATCCTTCCATTGATACATTGGAAAGAATTGCTGCAGCATTGAATATTGAGATAAAAGAATTTTTTAACTTTGACGGTCTAAATGATGCAAACTATATACGTGAAGAGTTTAAAAAGATGCTTAAATATTCTGACGAAAAGCATTTGCAGTTATTGTACAAAATTCATAATGACATAATAAATTTATAAAAATTGTTGGTTTATAAGGTAAACAAAGAAATATATGGCGGGCATACTATAGCTTTCACTCCATAATCAGAATTACGGCATCCATTCTGAAATGCCGGTGAGCGGGTTTTCAGAATGCAAGCGGCTTAATTCGTCAAATGTTCTGACTTTACCTTCAATTACAGCTCTATAATATTCAACACCTGCTATCTTTTCATCATCAGGAGTTTCGTATTTTAACCTCAGTATAGTTTCACGCTCTTCATCTGTCATAACCGTAAGAAGCCGTTCTGCAAATTTTTCAAAATATCCGTCATGCTTTGAACCCTTTGGCATGTGGATTATATCAATCTGCCAGTCATTTCCTGTATCATCTGTGTATGTCAAATGCCATTCAAGGCACTGCTCATCCGTCTCAAGAAGATTTTTGAAGCTGAACCGTCTGACGCCTTGCATTTTGGATAATTTTAAAATAACAGAAAAGCTTTCAGCCAGCGAAACCTCTTTTGTATAAACGTGAAAATCAATATCACGGTGCTTTACGAGTAAACCGGTCTTCATGGAGCCGACAAGGTTAACCTCCGCACCGATTTCCTGCCATAAAGGAATTATCCTTAAATTTTCAATAATCTTATGTGCGCTTTGCTGGTTTTCTTCTGAAATACGTCTATATTCCTGCATAGAATAATTATAAAATAAAAAAAATCATATTTTCTGTCAGGCGGTGCCTGACCTACATAACTAACGGGTATGGTTGCACATCAAAAGCTCTTTATGATAAAGATTATTTTAAAAATCTGCCCAAATAGTAGGATAAGTTGAACAATTAACATTTTTATATCAGAAGCATAACAATAGGGTGGGCAAAGCGCAAGCGTGCCCACGCGAAATTATGTTATAATTATGTATATGTCAGAGTATAGAAGATTTTATCATAATGATTACAAATATATATTTCTTACCATCGTTACAAACAATCGGTTGCCAATATTGATTGAAAACATTGATTTATTACGTTCGGCTTTTAAATATGCAATAAAAAAACATCCTTGCAAAATTTTTGCCTGTAGTATTTTAAAAGACCATATACATATTATTTTAGAATTAGATAATATCAGTGATACTGCTGAAATAATCAGACTAATGAAATATTACTTTTCCAGAAAATTTACCAATGCAGTGACACCATCAGAGAGTAAATTAAGAAAACGTGAAAAAGGAATTTGGCAAAGAAGATTTTGGGCACATACTATTATAAATGAAAAAGATTTATACCGGCATATTGATTATATCCATTATAATTCATATAAACATTATGATATTTCTCCGCAAAATTGGATTTATTCAACTTTCAATAAATTTGTTAATGATGGATATTACTCAGAAGGTTGGTGTAACTTTAATGATGTAAATAATATCGAAAATTTGAATTTGGAATAATTTGGTGGGCACGCTACGCTTTGCCCACCCTATATTAATAACAAAAAGTTAAAATAGGACAAATATTATGACAGACAAAGAACAACGCAAAATCAAACTAACACCAATGAAAATAGAGATGCTTCTGGCAACAACAAACTTCAATATACAAATGGATTCAGCAACAGACCAATTTATGCAGCGGGGAATGGACAAGGATACAGCAATGCGCAAAGCCTGGGATATTCTACAACCAAAAGTGCAAGCGAAATACAAGGAAATCGAGGAGAGATACGCCAGAATAGAGAGGGAGGGACTGAAACTGGAAGACCAGGACTGGTACAAAAAGATGTTCGGGGAGAGGAAGTTCGATTAACACCTGAACAAGAATACGAAAACGCAAAAAATAATTACCAAGCTGACTTCCTCCTCTCAAATATAGGGTGGGCAAAGCGCAAGCGTGCCCACGCGCTCATTATGTTAATCTTGGTACTTGGCGCGATTGTCTTAACCTGCTCGATTTAAACGTGACTACGGTTGAGTGTTTCAAGAACTTTGGTCTTTACACACTCAAGCCTCCGCACTCTGCTCGCAGGTCGCTCAAACACAATAAACGTTCTCATCTTGGCGAAACAGCAAAATAAAAGAGGTCTGTTTTGACCTCTTTTATTTTGCGCTTGGCGCGATTCGAACGCGCGACCTATCCCTTAAAAGGGGAGTGCTCTACCTGCTGAGCTACAAGCGCTTATTTCTATTCTTCTTTTTCGTCTCCGAAATTCCGGCAGTAAAATTTAACCGCTATTCATTTCGTCCGTATTTATAATCTAACAAGAAAAAAAATTAATGTCAACCGTTTTGTTTTGAAATTTATATATCAAATTCCGTAGAGACTTTAAAAAACATCATACTGAGGGGGTTAGAGCGAAGAATCTATTTTATTCTGATACTTCGTTCACCCACAAAACGATACTGCAAACATCGCTCTATCATGCTAATGGAATTTTTATTTCAAAAATGGTTTTTTCCTCGGTTGACTTTAACAATCGCAACTCGGCGCCCTGCTGCTTTAAATTATTTTTGCATATATATAGCCCGAGACCGCTTCCTGTTTTTTTTGTTGTGTAACCGTTATTAAATATTTCCGACTGTTTTTCCGCAGGTATTGGTTTTCCATTGTTAGATATCTGCACGTACGCAAATGCTTTATCTTTCTTCGTTTCTATTTTAAGCCATCCATCCTTGCCTATGGATTCAACAGCGTTTTTGATTATGTTTACAACACACGCCAGAAACTTATTCTCGTCAATTTTCACCTCACAGCCATCTGCAGCTTCTAGTGTAAAATTTATAACCTTGTCATTTACATAGACTTTTGACATTTCAAGAGCGTGAAACAATAATTCTCTCAAATCATAATTGCTAATGTTTATGTTATCTAATGATTTTAAATCAGTTAGGGTATTTGAAATTATTTTAAGAGACTTGCCAATACAGTCAAGGGCATTATTGACTGATTGATTTTCTACACCGGAATTTGCAAGCTGCCTTCTGATAATTTCAGTATAAACATCACAGATAGAAATATGGTTTCTTATCTCGTGCGCTATACATCTTGCCTGCTCCTGAATTAAGTTTTTTTCTGTCATATCCCCCTCAAATTTGGTAAAAAAAAGGTTTGAAACTTTTCATCAATTCCAAACCTCTATACGTTACTATATTAACAATTAAACTGCAACTTTTGATCTTTTTCTATTACCGAAGCCGTTATTAATAGCATATAACACAGCCTGGGTTCTATCGTTTACCTGAAGTTTTTGGAAGATATTATTTACGTGGGTTTTTACGGTCGTTTCGGAGATGAATAATTTACCGGCAATCCCTTTGTAATTATTACCTTGAGTCAGAAGTTCCAAAACTTCTTCTTCTCTTGATGTCAGGTAAGTGAGTAAATTTTCTTCGTCTGACACAACAGCTTCGTTTTTGAATGAGCGTTGAAAATATTCAAAAAATCTTGAGGACAACGCTGACGGCAGATAAACTTTTCCTGCGGCGACTTCATCAATCGCATAAATAAGCTGTGCTGATGCCATTGTTTTTAACACATATCCTTTTGCACCAATTTTCATAGCACGGAAAATCAAATCAGCGTCATCATAACCGCTTAGCGCAATCACTCTTGTATCAAGACCGAGCTTTTCAATTTCCTGTATAGCTTGCAAGCCGTCTTTTTCAGGCATATTAATATCCATAAGAACAATATCAGGACGATATTTTTTTATCAAATTTATCGCTACATTTGCACTTGTAGTTGTACCCACCACATCATAACACCCTTCAAGAGTTACGAGCTCCTTGATACCCCTCAAATGATCGGCATTATCATCAACCAATAACACTCTTGATTTTCTTTTAAACTCTCTCATTTATCCATCTCCCGTTTTTATTTTTGAGTTCCATCCCTCTACAGTATTCATACTACACTTTTTACATGACACTTTCTATCCATGACCTGATTTATATTCTAGTCATGGCAGTTTGAGAATTCGTTCTAAATCTTTAGATTGATAAAATATCTCAATCCCTTGCGCTGACATGATTAGCGGCATGGTTGATATTTTGTGCGAATATTTTTACGTTAATATTTTTGAAGTAGATTAAGTGTGGTATAATAGTGAAGTAAAATAATTTTTGCGAGGGATTGTATGGATATTTTAGTTTTTCTTGCAGGGTTTGGAATTGGTGCGGTGTGTGTACTTGTACCGGCGGTTATAATTATGAGGCAGGCAAAAAATTCCCAAGATACTATAAAAGAGCAGCTAAGGCTGTATTTTGAAACTTCTGCAAACAAAATATTTGAACACAGCACAAACAGATTAACAGAACAGAACAAAGAAAAACTGGAAGAATTTTTCACACGTTTCCGCGACAGAATAGAAAACTTTGAAAAACTAGCAAAAGAAAATATTGAAAAGGAAGCAGAACATTTTAATCTGTTTGACCGAAATATAAAAAGTTTTCTTGAAGCAGGCAATAAAATTTCAAATGATGCAAATATACTCGTGAATGTAATGAAATCAGACAACCGTACACAGGGGCGCTGGGGTGAAATTATACTTGACAGAGTGCTGGAATCTTCCGGTCTAAGAAAAGACATTGAATACACCACACAAAAAAATGCGCCGGAGGGCAGACCTGATGCCACTGTTTTTCTGCCGGACAACAGGTGCGTGTATATAGATTCAAAGACTTCTTTTTCTTCCTGGGATGGATATGTTAACGCCCAAACTGATGAGGAAAAATCCGAATGTCTAAAAGCTTTTACAGAGTCAACAAAGTCGCATATCACAGGACTTGCAAAACGTGATTACAGTGCTGATGAGAAATCTCCTGATTATGTTTTGATGTTTATTCCGATTGAAAGCTGCTACTCTCTGCTATTTTGTGAAAATTGTGCATTGTGGGATTATGCGTGGAAAAACAATGTTATGCCGGTTTCACCGTCGACATTGCTTGCTGCGTTGAAAATTATTAACGCATTTTATGTAACTGAGCGCAAAAATAAAAACGCACAGGAAATAGCACAATTGTGTTCCGCAATGATGGATAAGTTCAGTTCACTGCTGGCTGAAATGATTAAAGCTAAAACAAACATTGACGATGCACTCAAAAAGTTAAACGGAAAAGGGAACATCCTAAGCCAGCTTGAAAAAATAGAGGAGCTCGGCGTAAAAGGCACCAAACAACTACCATCCCTGCCGGAAGATTTATAGCAGTACAGCCTCAAAGGGGAGTTAAGAAGAGAACTTTTCTTTCAGTTTATTCAAAAATAACGCAGCAGCCGGAGAAAATACCTGATATTTTTTCCAGACAATATCCAAACTTGATTCCAATTTTGGTTTTAGCGGGCGAAAACACAGCTCACTCTTTTCCGAAACATCAACAAGCTTGTCAAGAGTAATCGCATAACCGATACCCGCCTTAACCATTATTGCTGCATTATAAACAAGATTTATCGTTGCAACCGTATTTAAACTTTCAAATTCGCCTTGAAACCATTCAATAAACTCATTTTTTGAAGCAGTTTTGCGCATCGCCTGTCTGGAATTAATCAGCGGCAGCCCGTATAAGTCGTCAAGCTCCACAAAATCTTTTGTGGCAAGCGGGCTGTCTTTACGCATAACAACACCCCAGACATCTTTACCCGGCAGGGTAATATTATCATACTTTGCCAAATCTACAGGCTGAATTAGCACGCCAAAATCCAAAAGCCCTCTGTCTAATTTTTCAGTTACATCTTCTGCGTTACCGGAATGAAGGTGAAATTTTATCTCCGGATAATCTGCCTGTATATCTTTGATAACTTCCGCAATATATTTCATACAGTCGGATTCGCCGCCGCCGATATAAATATCACCACTCACAGTGTCGCTGATTGACTGAAATTCCGCCTCGGTCTTTTCAACCATATCAACAATTTCTTCAGCACGCTTCCTCAGCATCATCCCTTCAGGCGTGAGAGTAACTTTATATTTTCCTCGGATAAGAAGTTTTTGCTTCAGTTCTTTTTCCAAATCCTGCAATTGCCTGGTCAATGTCGGCTGAGTCAGGTGAAGAGAATTGGCAGCACCTGTTATGCTGCCCTCTCTTGCTACTGCCAGAAAATATTTCAAAACTCTGATTTCCATAGTTAAATTTTACATTACCTAAATATGCCCGTCAAGCATTTTTAATTATTTGATATAAGTATTTGCTATTTTTCAGAGAATAATTAATAATTATAAGCAATAGTGCAAAATATAAAAACAAAATCTGTTAAGGAGCTGAAATGGATATAATAAATGTAATCACCCCGCGCGGGCTGGAACTCAAAGGGGCAATATTTGGTGATGAAACAAATGATACAGTACTAATTATGGTTACCGGAATTTGTTCTAATGTTTTTCAAAATGAGCTTTTATATACAACAGGGAAATTACTTGAAGAAAACGGGATATCCTGCATAATTGCACACGCACATGATTCATTTTCCTGTTTTGCATACAGCGATTTTTCCATAGGAAAACAAAGACATGCCGGCGTCTTTAACGATGATTTCAATATGGTTTACGAAGATGTTGAAAGCTATGTAAAATACGCAAAAGATATAGGATTTAAAAATATAATACTTGGCGGACATTCGCTCGGGTCAAACAAAATTATCCACTATCTCGGCAATACGCCTGACGATTTTGTGGATTATTTTATAGTATCTTCACCGGTTGATATTATGCACTGGTGGAATGTAATGCCGAATATAAACAAATGCTGTGAAATGGCGGAATCCTGGATTAAAGACGGAAGGGGCGATGATATTTTGCCGTTTTTATTCGGCGGATTTTCACCGATGACGGCAAATACAGTTCTCGGATTTTACAATGCCGACAACCTGAAAAATTGCCCGGTATTGAGCCATCAAGGCGAAACAAATTCCATGTATAAAATAAAACCGGCAGGCACATTTATTATCGGTTCAAAAGATTCCGTGACAGGCGACAGCCCGAAAGGATTTATGGAGACATTGAACAGCTGGACAAAACATCCTGAACTAAATCAGGTAATTGAAGTTCCGGGTGCGTCGCATATTTTCTTCGGCAAACACGATATTTATGCACAAACGGTTCTGAATTGCATTCAGACACATTTTTGTGCTATAAACGCTTAAATAGGAGGGTTAATTTTGCAAAAACTGTTAATTTCGATTATTTCTTTACTACTGCTGACAGGAGGTTTAGTTATGGCAAAAAGTAATGATTGGGACAAAACATTCCCGAAAAGTGACAAAGTAAATGTTGAAAAAGTACATTTCAAAAACAGATACGGTATAAATTTGACAGGTGATCTTTACATCCCGAAAGAAAAATCCAATGAGCAAATGCCGGCAATAGCAATCAGCGGACCATTTGGCGCAGTAAAAGAGCAGGCATCAGGTTTATATGCACAAACACTTGCTCAACGAGGATTTATAACGCTGGCGTTTGACCCGTCATACACCGGAGAAAGCGGCGGAGAACCAAGAAACGTTGCCTCTCCGGACATTAACACGGAAGACTTTTCTGCGGCTGTTGACTATCTTTCAAACAGAGAAGATGTTAATCCTGAGAGAATAGGTATCCTCGGGATTTGCGGGTTTGGCGGATTCGGCTTGAACGCAGCGGCTATTGATACAAGAATCAAAGCTACAGTCACATCAACAATGTATGATATGACCCGTGTTACCGCTCAAGGCTACTTTGATTCTATGGATGAAAAAGCCCGCAAGGAGCTAAGAAAATCACTTAACAAACAAAGAACAGAAGACTTTAAAACCGGCACCTTTGCTAAAGCTCCCGGACTTCCGGAAAAATTAACAGGCGACGAACCGCAGTTTGTTCAGGACTACTACGGCTACTATAAAACTCCGCGCGGCTTCCACGAACGGTCCATAAATTCCAACGGAAATTGGAATGTAACGTCTTCGCTGTCGCTTCTTAATATGCCGATACTTCAATACAGTGACGAAATCCAAAGCGCAGTACTGATGATACACGGAGAAAAAGCTCACAGCCGCTACTTCTCTGAAGATGCTTTCAAAAAACTCAAAGGGGATAATAAAGAACTCTATATCGTGCCAGATGCTAACCACGTTGATTTGTACGATAACCTCGAAAAAATCCCGTTTGATAAAATTGAAGCTTTCTACAAAGAAAACTTGAAATAATAACAACGGTATTTCTAAAGGCAGAAGATATAATGATATTTATATTTCCTGCCTTTTTTGCTATAATTTTGATTGAAAAGCGAGGTGCAAAATGTCTTTGGGTATAACCGAAATTCTACTTATATTAGTTATAATTCTGCTTCTGTTCGGCTCTAAGAAAATTCCGGAACTTGCGAAATCACTCGGCAAAGCTAAACAAGAGTTTGACAATGCTAAAAAATCCGCAGAAAAAGATGACGAACAGCAAAAATAAGTTCGGATTGTAACAATATACGATTGAAGCTTTGGACTGAAAACATCTAACGTTGTTGACTGGTTAGATTACTTATTGAACATTTTGAAGATTTTGTCAATAAGCCCTTCTTCCTCTTCCATAGTTGTATTTTCCAGCTTGGCAAGTTTAGCCTTAACCTGTTCGTAGTCATTTGCACCTTTTGAAAGTTCAAGATACTTTGTATAGAACTCGGTCGCTGCTGGTTTGTTTTTAATTTTTTCGTAAGCGATTGCGAGTTTCTTTATAACGCTGGTGTTACGCTTGTCCAATTCATAGAGCTGTTCCAAATAATCAGCCTGCATTCTGTAATCCCCGAGACCTTCGCGGAAATCAGCAAGTTTTTCCAATGATTTTTTATTTGTGGGCTCAAGTTTTGCTAACTTTTCATAAAATTCGACAGCGTGAATATTATCACCAGTTTCTTCCAGAAGCATTGCAATAGTTGAGATTAAATCAGTATCTTTGTCATTAAGTTGATGAGCGTTCAAAAATTCATTAATCGCAACGTCTTTGTTTTTTCTTACAAGATTGTATTTTCCCCAGTTGAGGTGAGCGTTGAAGTCATCATTTTTGTTTTCGTATATCAAAGCTCTCATCTGGTATGTGAGCGGTGAATTTTTCTCAAGGTTATCATATTGTTTTACGCAGTCCAGAGCTCTGTCATAATCGCCTTTTTCAAAGAAATACTGTGCTTTTACAGAATAAAATTGAGCATTGTTTTGGTACTGCAATTCGTTTTTTATAATATTTTTGTAAGCTTCATCAGTTTCACCGGTTTCAAGAAGGCATTTAATCTTCATCAATTCATCTTCTGTCACTTCAAGCGCTTTTTCCGGCTGGTTATTTTTCAGATACAGCTGCGCCAGAGTTTCTTTGACTGCAGGAATGTCATATTGTTTTTTTGCGGCTTCCAGCATATCAATTGCACTCGGGAGCGCATCTTCTTTTACATAAAGGTTTGCAAGTTTCAGATAAACTTCAACAGGGACATCACCGTGATCAATAATTTTTAAATATTCATCAATAGCTTTCATCTCTTTGCCGGTTTGTTCATACAAGTTTGCAAGGACAAACCGTGTTGTTATCATTTGTTTTTCTTCTTCTGCGTAAGAAAGAGCTTTTTTAAAGTCGTTAATTGCGTGTTCAAGATGGTGTTCTACACTGTGAAGATTACCTCTTGATATGTAATATTTGTACTTGTCAGTTGTGACATAAATATCCATTAACTGCTCATAAGCCATTGTATTTGTCATGTCTTTTTCAATTATTTTAGAATAATATTCTGCTGCCTCATCCTTTTTATCAAGCACCATAGCCGTGTGTCCGAGACGTTCCAAAAGTGATAAATCATCAGGGTTCTTGGCGTGTAATCTTTTATATTCCTCGTACGCTTTGTCGTACTGTTCGTTTTCTTCGTACTGTTCTGCAAGTTGTAAACTCATTATGTAAGACTCCTTTTTGTTTCTTATTATATAATAATTCCTGCAAAAATTAAAATACTCTTTACCGGCAAAATTTAATTAAATTTATTCTGCGCTTTTTCCATCCCGTTATCAATCAGATAAAATACGGCTTCTTCCGCTTTTTTTAAAGTTTCTTTTAAAATCTCCAGATGTTCTTTCGGAAAATTTTGAAGCACGTAATTTTCTGAAGGTATCGGCGGCTGCGGGCCTATACCGATTTTGAGACGATTAAAATCTTTTGTACCAAGGTGTTTGATGATTGATTTAATCCCGTTATGCCCGCCGTCAGACCCGTTTGCACGCAGTCTGATTCTGCCCAAATCAAGCGCAATATCATCATAAACGACTATGATATCTTTAATATCAATTTTGTAATAATTCATAACCGCGCTGACAGCTTCGCCTGATAAATTCATAAAAGTTGTCGGTTTTATGATAAGGATATCCTCACTTTTATAACGGAATTTTGTAAGCATACATTTTAATTTTGATTCTGTTTTGAAAGTAAGATTGTTATCCAGCGCGATTTTATCCGCAAGCATAAAGCCGGCGTTGTGCCTTGTAAAACAATATTTGTCCCCTATATTTCCTAGTCCTGTTATTAATTTCATCAGAATTATCCTTTATATTTATTATTTTAACGTAAATAAATATTACCGTTCAGATTTACCGAATATGAGCTTAACAAATTGATAAAATAAATTTAATTTGTAAATAGCAAGGACAAAGACGAGGAAAAATTTATGAGTTTAAGAGATAAACCAATAATACAGGAAACAAGTTCAGAAAAGGTAGCAAAATTTTTGGAGAAAAATTCTCTGCACAAAAAAGATTTTGCGGAAATGATAGGAGTAACACTTTCTTACGTTTACAACCTTATAGATAATACAATACCGTTTTCAAGCCGAGGAACGACACTGGAACGAATTGCGACAGTGATGGAGATTTTACCTGAGGAATTTGAAGAGTATAAAATTCCGCAAGAGCCGATACTGATAGACGATTCAGTTGAATTTTTCAAAGATGTAATGCGGGAAAAGAAAATGAATACAGTGAGTTTTTTAAAAGCGTTTCCGCGGAAAAAACGTATAGATATCGTGGATATGCTTCGCGGTGCAATGCCGATACCTATAGACTTCAAAGAACTGAGCATGATAGCAAAGGTGCTTGATTTGAGCAAAGATGAAATCTACACAATGTGGGAAAAACGAATGAAACAGGTATTGGAAACCAACGGCATGAACATTTACGCGAATGCGACGCTTGTAAATTCAATGTTTGATTGTGCAAAAAAGTTTATCCATCTGGATAAAGAATAATTTTAAAAAGAGGCGGCATAAATCCGCCTCTTTTTTGATGCCGTTACATAGCAACCTGGCTTTCCTGTTATTTTTGGCAATAAAAAAGGGAGATTGCCTCCCCTCAGACACTTTTGTCAGCACAAGAAAAATTGGTTTGTTTTTATATTGGAGTCATTTGCGGTTCACCACAAGATGCCAAAAGTTGTTTTACAACTCTCGGCATCTGACATATAAAGGAATAATTTCCTTTCGATAATGAACACTTTTTGCAATTTGCGCATATCGTATAGCATTCTATTGCTTGCTCAGTCCAGTTTTGCGTGATTGATTCCGATATCTCGCCGTTATTTTGAGGGTAATATTCTTCATCATCTATAATATCAATATTATTCATAATGCCCCCTCTTTTTGTTAAACACTAATTCAGCCAGACTGTCTTGCTTTAGGTTTTTACTTAGACCTAGCCCCTATATTAATTATATTCAATAAAGTTATATTTTAATCCTACAGATGTATGATTTTTATTACCGCAAAGTATATCGCTCCGGCATATTTGAGGACAAAAATTTTATAACAAGCGGTTTGAAAGGGATGTATGCGAAATACCCGTCTGAAGTAAATACTTATGCTTACTAAAATTTTTCAGCATAATTCAAGCATAACTCAACGGTAAAATAGTTGATACGTTCAATCGCTTAATTTAAAACACTTGAGGGTTAGTTCATCGGGATAGATAACTTTTGCCCGATTGCAATTCTGTCAAGGCTTGGCAATGAATTTGCTTCCTGTATTAGTTTTGCTTTTTCCGGGCTGTATGACCCGTAAAATCTGATTAATATGCTTTCTATTGTATCTCCGCTCTGCACGGTATAAATTTCGTTGATAGTAGATACGGGTTCCTCTGCAACCGGTTCACTTGCCGGAATTAAGCTGATGTTTTCTTTTGTAACTTTTGCTTTAGGTGCTGCTGTATTATCAGCAATGTTTATACCTCTAACTGAAAAGCTTATTAATGAAGTCACAATTAACATTGCAACAGCGCCTGCGATGAAGCCTGTTGCTAAATATACGCTCGGGGATTTTTCAGCTTTTTGGCTGACTTTAAAATTTTGCCATAACAAATCAAGTTCTTTTTCTTTGTTTGGTCTTACATATACCCGCGGCGAATTATCGTAAGATTCTTGTCTGTATTTAGAAAGTGCTTCCAAAACAGCCATTTTTTCTTTTGATAAATTTGATCTCCTTAATGTTGAGCTTTTCATAGGTTAACCTCACTACCCTAATTCTAAATTGCTTAGTTTAATTGTTCTGATGTCAATATAACATGAGTTTTTTTTTAATTCAAGTATTTGTAAAGTAAGTTGAATTATGCCGTAATTTGCTCTACAATAGCGGGTATGAAGATTTTGGGAATTGATCCGGGAATGGCAATAGTCGGTTACAGCCTCGTTGAATTTGACGGGGAAGGGTGTACTCTTCTCACATCAGGCTCTATCCAAACTCCTAAGGGTGAGCGGGAATCAGCCCGTTTGCTCGAAATTTTTAATGACATGACTACTATTATCGAAAAATATACTCCGGATGTGGCGGCAATAGAAAAACTGTTTTTCTTCCGTAACAGAACTACAGTCATGCCGGTTGCCCATGCCAGAGGAGTAATTTTGACCGTACTTGAGTCACATAATATTCCTATTTATGAATACACGCCCATGGAGGTTAAACAGGTTCTCACAGGATACGGCAGAGCGGATAAAAAAGAGGTTGAACACATGGTGCAGCTTTCACTAAATACGGAAAAACTGCCTAAGCTTGATGATACCGTAGATTCTATCGCTATTGCAATTTGCCACACCAGATCTTTTAGGTAAACTTTTGTAAAAAATATGGCAAAAAAATATTTTCAGGGACATTATCATATCATCCACATCTTATAAGGAGTATAAATTTGAATAGAATATCTTTTACTGCAAATTTACTGGTTACGCCAAAGGCGGATGAAGACCGTACAAAACTCGCTAACCGCGGTCTTGATATATCAAACGCTTTTTTTGAAAAGACAAGATACGATAACTATCATACTATGGTGCTTATAAACAGCAACGACACCGGCAGCGATGAGTTTATTCTCAAACGTAATGAGTGGGAAGGTGATACTGTTGTCTCTCGTTTCAGAACAAATTTTACTTGTGATTTGGATAAATTGTCAAACAATGATGCAGTAAAAAGACTTGTTGATATTTTTGAATTGATGAAAATTAAGGCGGAGCAAAACAGAAAGCTTAAAAAGAAAATTGATACCCGTGATTCTATTGTAGAAAAAAGAGATAAAGAAATCAGAGAACTTGACACCGAACAAAAATTGGAATTTCTTTATCAAATGCAAAAAAGAGGGTTAACCTCAGATACAATTGAGTTTCCTGATTTGGCAAGCTAACAACAAGAATAAAATAGAGTCGACAGGCAAAAGCCCACAGAATGACAAGCTTTTTATAGTATCTGTGAAATTTGCAATATAAATCCAAGAATTTACATCTCCGGCTTTTTGAGATTTTTGTGGTAGAATATTGAAGAAAAAGACGGAGAGTTTATGAATAAATTACTATTCCAGCAGATAACCTTTTTTTCTTCGGTATTAGGCGGACTGCTTGCCTTGATAACACTTTTGCCTTTCATCGGACAGATTGGATTTTTTATCCTGATGTGCTTTGCATCCGTTGTAGTTATTTTGCTGATGATGAAGCTTGAATTGATTGAGTTTTACGAAGTAAAAGAAAGCGTTGTTGTCGGGGCTTTAATCGGCGCAATTTCCTACATTGCATTTTCTATTATTTACATCCCGATAGTAATAATCTTGATGAAATTTTTCGGACTTTACACAAACTACGGTGTGTCCTTAATATTAAGCAGCGCAAGTTTTTGGATTTTGGTTGTACTCACTGTATTCATGGCAGTTTTGAGCGCGACGGTGAACGCTTTTTCAGCATTTTTAACTTACTATATAAACGATATTATAAAAGGTATGAATCATAACAATACCACTGATAAAAATGATAACGAGCAATTCAAATTATAAATAGCAAAGGAGACATAATGGCAGAATTTCATTCCAAAATAAAAACAATCGAATGGGTAGAAAATTATTCTAAAATGGTAGACCAGACGCTTCTGCCTTATGAATTCAAATACGTAAATATTACCGGCGGGCAGCAAATGTACGATGCCATCAAAACAATGATAGTCAGAGGCGCTCCGGCAATCGGGGTTGCAGGCGCGCACGGGGTTGCGCTTTATGCGCAGGAACTTGCTAAAGAAAATTTGTCGCGTGATGAATTTGTAAAAGAATTGCTGGAAAAAGCTGATTATATGGCTACCTCCAGACCTACTGCCGTAAACCTCATGTGGGCAGTAGAAAGACAAAAAGAAATTATCAAAAATTCAACCTCTGACATTGACGGTATTATAAATGAATTAATCACAAACTGTACAAAACTTGAAAATGAAGACATAGCAATCAACAAAAAAATAGGTGATTACGGTGCGGAAGTTGTCCCTAAAGGTGCAACAATCCTCACCCACTGCAACGCCGGCGGACTTGCAACAGTCGGATATGGTACGGCACTCGGCGTTGTCCGCTCTGCATTTGCAAAAGATAACACCATACAGGTTTTTGCTGACGAAACCCGCCCGAGACAACAAGGCGCAAGGATTACAACATTTGAACTCACCATGGACGGAATTCCAACCACACTCATCACTGACGGGATGTGCTCTTATTTCATGAAAAAGGGTATGATTGATATGGTTGTTGTCGGCGCAGACAGGATTGCCGCAAACGGAGACGCTGCAAACAAAATCGGAACCTACACCGTTGCCATTGCTGCAAAATACCATAATATTCCGTTCTACGTCGCAGCTCCGCTCTCTACTATTGATACAAGTATTAAAACAGGCGACGAAATAGTGATTGAAGAACGCTCGCACGATGAAGTCACACACATAAACGGTAAAATTATATGCGCGCCGGAGGTGAATGTAATTAACCCCGGATTTGACGTTACCCCTCACGAATTAATTACCGGAATAATTACTGAAAAAGGAATTCTCCGTCCTGATTACAATACTTCAATTGCAAAAGCGTTTAATTAAAACTTTTCATTAAAGTTTTTAATTGTAAAGCTCTCTAACTTTTGTTTCCAGAGCCTCTGAGTCAGGTCCCTTGCATTTTATGCGCTGCAAAATTCTGTCACCGTAATAAAACGCACGGCAAGAAGTTTCGCCTTCAATATGTTTTTCTGACAAAATCGGCTCGCATTCTCCTGCTTCATAAGCGCGAAACATTTTGTTATATTCGTTTAAACATAAATTGTACCCGTCAGTTCCGTTCAGCCATTTGCAGCCTTCTTCAGCCCCCTGCTCCGGTGAATAAATATACCCTTTGTCAAATCCGTCACAATGGAATTGCGGCACATTGCAGGCATTCACACTGAATCCGCCTATGCAAAAAACAATACTTAAAAGTACAAATCTGTTAATCATATAACTCCTAATTAAGAAACACTAAATTTACCGGAATTATACCACATTACGCCAGTTTTGTCTACTATATTTTTTAGAGCCTTATATACAAAATTTCACCCAAAAATTTCAAAACAGTGTCATACCGAGCACTCTGCAGAACAAACCGATTAATAATATATATAAGGCTCTTTTTCTTTGCGGTATAATTGTTCCGTAATTACGTTATTATTGAGGTTTTACTTTATGTTTAATCATATAGCTCCAATTGTTTTACTCACAATTTCAAATGTATTCATGACATTTGCGTGGTACGGACACTTGAAGTTTAAGTCTCCTGCGCTTTGGATTGTCATTCTTGTCAGCTGGGGAATTGCATTTTTTGAATATTGTTTTCAGGTGCCGGCAAACCGCATAGGACATGAAGTCTATTCTGCAGCTCAACTGAAAACAATTCAGGAGATTATTACCCTTGTTGTATTTAGCGGTTTTTCTGTCTGGTTTCTCAAAGAACAATTCCGTTGGAATTATCTTGTCGGTTTTTTATTCATTGTTCTGGCTGCATTTTTTATTTTTAAAAAGTGGTAACCATACAACTTATACTGAACCTTTTCTGTATTTAATAAACTAAATTTGCGTAGATAATTTCACAAATCGACGCAAAATATGCGTCGATAAGCATTGATTTTGCGTTGATAATATTGTATAATATACGCAGAAAGTGCGTTAATTTATGAAAAAATATATCTGGCAAAATCCTGAATATCCTGATTTTACTTATGATAAAGACCTAATTATTACCTTGTTGTCAGAAGTTCGATTGAGACAAGGACTTTTGCTTGGAAAAATGCAGCGGCTCGGGTTTGAAAACAGCAAGCATACAGTATTGAATGTTTTGACGGAAGATGTTATCAAGTCAAGCGAAATAGAAGGTGTAAAGTTGAATATAGAGCAGGTGAGGTCATCTATAGCGCAAAGATTAGGACTTGATATCGGCGGCGATGTTTATGTTGAACGTGATGTTCAGGGTATTGTTGATATGATGCTGGATGCAACTTTAAATTATGACAAGCCTGTTACAGAAGATAGATTATTTGGCTGGCAGGCGTCGATGTTTCCGGGCGGAAGAAGCGGGCTTTACAGAATTAATGTCGGAAAATACCGGGATGACAGAAACGGACCTATGCAGGTTGTGTCAGGACCAGTGGGGCATGAAAAAGTTCATTATGAGGCGCCGCCGGCTTCTTCTTTGGACGCTGAAATGGAACGCCTGCTTAATTTTATAAATAATGATAACAGTACGGATTTAGTTCTCAAAGCAGGCATTGTGCATTTGTGGTTTGTAATTATTCACCCGTTCGAGGATGGTAACGGACGGATAGCGCGAGCTTTAACTGATTTAATACTTGCACGCAGTGAAAATTCATCCGAACGCTTTTATTCTATGTCTTCTCAGATTAAAAAGGAGCG
Source organism: Candidatus Gastranaerophilales bacterium (assembly GCA_944322945.1). Lineage (GTDB taxonomy): Bacteria > Cyanobacteriota > Vampirovibrionia > Gastranaerophilales > Gastranaerophilaceae > CALUVN01. The sequence goes on from CALUQN010000006.1 coordinate 28,863, forward strand.
AAAATCTTATTATGAGATTTTGCAGTTGACACAGACTGACAATTTAGACATAACCTTGTGGTTAAAATGGTTTCTTGAAAACATGATTGCGGCGATTAACAGTTCAGAAAATTTGTTAAATGATGTTTTTAAAAAGACAGAATTTTGGAATTTAAATAAATCAGTAACTTTTAATGAGCGGCAAATAAAAGTTCTAAAAAAAATATTAGATAATTTTGAAGGTAATTTAACTACACAAAAATGGGCTAAGATTTGTAATTGCTCACACGACACTGCCAATAGAGATATTACTGATTTAATCAATAAAAATATTTTGATTAAGCAGGGCGAGGCAAGGTCAACACATTATATTCTTAAATGAGAGAACCGTTGACTAAGTGAATAGTGATTAAATATAGAGTCTTCTCTTTGCACAGAATGACAGACAGCAAAGAATACAGAAAAATTATTTTCGGAACACGCGACTCACTTTGTTCGCGCATCTTGCTTACTCGCGATTAACGGGTCTGCGGACTGCTCCGCCGGCTCATCGCCGCCGTGTGCGTCCTCGCCCTTAGCTCGTTCGCGTTATCGTCCTCAAATAATTTTTCTATATTCTTTTTATGAGGTGACTGTTACAGTAGGTCAGGCACTGCCTGACGGAGCCTGATGTATGTTAAAACTCAATAAGTTAAAAGAGAAACTATTATTTAATAAAAAAGAGCCACTAATGTGACTCTTTTTTATGGAGCGGGAGACGAGGCTCGAACTCGCGACATCCTCCTTGGCAAGGAGGCATTCTACCACTGAATTACCCCCGCTTATTTATCGCTTTTGCAAGTTTTATTATTACATGAAGAATTTTTTTTTGCAAGCACTTTTTTTGGGGGAGTTATATATATGTTTCCACCAAATACTATTGTCATTCCGAACGTCGGATTGGCCTCCGTGTTTCGGAATCTTACCACTATAGCGATTTACATACACTTTTCACAATATAAGACCCTGAAACAAGTTCAGGGTGACAATTTTAGCTATTATTAGTGGAATTTGCTATATAAGTTCCTTTTTTGTGGAACTTATATAGTAAATTCCACAGTTGTTATTAAAAGCTCGTCATTCTGAGGGCTTTAGCCCGAAGAAACTCTTTTATTCATATACGTTTGACAGATTTTCACAAAATCTTTGATTTTGTTATATTATTTATATAGAAAGGAGCTGCTGTGCCGCATTTTTTTATTAAATCTTCGGATGTTAATAATAATTCAGTGATTATTTCCGATAAAGATAATTACAATCATATCGCAAAATCACTCCGTGCAAAGCCGGGCGAAAAACTTCTGTTGATTGATGAAAATTCTGTTCAATATGAAACCGTTATCAAACAGATTAATTCAGGTTCTATCATTGCAGAAGTGCTGGATAAATATCTTTCCCGGAGAAAACTTTCGTTTAATCTATATCTAGCGCAATCACCGCTTAGAAATAATGACGCTCAAAATTTTCTTATTGAAAAAGCTACAGAATTAGGTGCAAATGCTCTTTATCCGATTTATACAGACAATTGTGCGTTGAATAAATCTGTTATTGATAAAAAAACAGAAAAGTGGCAGAGGATTATGTACGAATCGTCAAAGCAATGCGAACGCGCAGATATCCCTGTTTGTAATCCGCTTACGTCTGTTGAAAAGCTTCTCTCGGAGATAAATTTTGATAAAGTTTTTGCGTTTTGTGAACGCAAAGCCAGCATGACATTAAGAGAATATTGTGCTGTTAACCCGATAAAACAGGATGAAAATATCTTGCTGATTATCGGACCGGAAGGCGGATTTTCAGAAAGAGAATTTGACTTTTTCTCTCAAAATCCGGATATTAAAATGCTGACTCTCGGCAATTTGATTCTCCGTGCTGAAACTGCTGCTACTGTTGCACTTGGTAATGTGATTTATGAATACGAAAATTATAAACAAAATTAAAAATGATGAATTGCTGAATATTATAATCAAAAATTTCGATGAAGAAATTTATCTGGTAGGCGGCTCTGTACGTGATTTTTTAATGGATAAGGCTTCCTATGACAGGGATTTGATTGTCTGCGGTGTGGAGGCTCGTGATTTTTCAATCAGGCTCGCAGAATTTTTTGATGCGGTTTTTGTTCCGTTAGATGAAGAGAACAAAATTTACAGGGTCGTTTTGCCGGACAAAATTAATTATTTTGATATCACAAATCCGCTTGAAAATTCTATTGAAAAAGATTTGGCTCGCCGCGACTTGACGATAAATGCAATAGCCGTCAATTTAAAGACTGCGGAAGTTATAGATTTGTTTGGCGGGATTGAGGACATAAAAAATAAACGTTTAAACAGTATCAGTGAACAGAATATTCTGGATGACCCGCTCAGAATTTTGAGAGCATTCAGATTTATGTCTGTCTTGGGTTTTGAGTTGTCAGAGGAGCTTTCGGGACAAATCCAAAAGCACATAACTCTAATCAGCAAGCCTGCTGTTGAGAGGGTTAATTATGAGCTTATGAAACTTTTCGGCGGGAAATTTGCCATTGACGCTCTTGTCGGTTTTGATAAAGCAGGCGGGCTTGAACTTATTTTCCCATTTGTAAAAGAATTAAAACAGGTTCCGCCAAATACTCACCACCACCTTGACCTGTTTCACCATTCGTTGGAAACTATGCGGCAAATTCAGATGCTCTATGAAGAGTCATGCACAGAAGTTACATCCCACCTGGAAGAAATAGTTTTTGGTGCACATCCGAGACTTGCTTTTTTGAAGTTTGCGGCATTTATACATGACATCGGGAAATTTTCAACCTGGACTATTGAAGAAGAAACCGGACGCCACAGATTTATCAAACACGAAGATATAGGAGCACGGCTTGCGGTGCCTTATCTAAAAAAAATGAACTTCTCTAACAAACAGATTGACTACATAACTTGCCTGATAAAAAATCACATGTACCCGTCACAGGTAATTGCCGCACCCGAATTAAACGAAAAAGTGATGATGAGGTTTGTCAGAAAAATGGAAGACAATGCCATTGATGTAATATTGCTTGCTATGGCTGACAGGTTTTCTGCGCGCGGGGCATTTGTTACAGATGAAATGGTCAACGAAAATATTTCAGGGCTGAATAAACTTTTAAATTTTTATCTTTCCGTAAAAGATACCCTGGAGCCGCTTCCAAAACTCCTTTCCGGTAATGATATCATGCAGCTGCTGAATATTCCGCCTTCACCTGTTCTGGGTAAAATTATATCAGAACTCCATGACGCTCAACTCTCCGGGGACGTCATGACTAAAGACCAAGCTGTTAACTTTGTTATGAAATTCAAGTAAATTTCTCGTTTTTTGTACTTTTTAAACAAAAAATTTACAAAAATTTACAAAAATTTTACGTTTAATTTTACCGTATTTTTTCTTTAAACTTGCTCCTTTTGTGATAGTTTTTCTCTTTTTTTTAGAAAAATTATTTAAAAAGTATTTATTTTTATAAAAATAAGCAAATCCAACTCTTAATATAAACTTTACATTGAACTAAAATATAGCAAGTTTTTTTTTGCCCGACTTTTAATATGACTGTGCTCTTGTTATAATGTTTTTACAAGAAAGCCGGACTTAATAATTTATGATTGATAAAATTAATTTAGGTAATGTAAATAGTAAAAATACCCCTTATAAAAAACAGGGCAAATTTATGTCAGATACCAGAACATCTTTTGGCGGATTTGGCGAGTTTGCTTCTGCTGCTATGCAGACAATAGGCAACGGCGTTATAAAAGGGGTTCAATACTGTGAAAAATACCCGATGGTAAACGTTTCGGTATTGGATTTATCTACAGCAATCATTCCAAGAACAATTATTGAGACAAAAGAATCAAATGCTTACGCAGGTATGGAAGCATTCAGACGTGAATCTTCCGGATTAATAGTAAACTGCATTATTCCAAGCTTTATTGTATGGGGCTTGGCTGCAGCTATGAAAAAACCGGTTATGGGAGCTTTCGGAAACGCTGCTATCTCAAAAGTCTGGGCAAATTCCGATACTCTCGATGTCGTAAATGAATATTATACAAAAGCGGAAGGTACCGGCAAACAAAAAGTTCGTAATACAATTGTTAATATCTTTAATTCATTAGAAGGCGCTGACGGTGACTTTACCAAAGACGGCAAAAAATCGTTCAAACAAATGTATGAAGCAGCTCCGGAAAAGTTTGACAAACACTTTGATGATATGGCAGACGCCCTCTTTGACGGTAAAAAAATTGATTCTAAAAAATTAACAAAAGCGATAAAAGAAATAGTTAAAGAAACAAATATCAACGAAAATGTCAAATTTCTCGGACAGGAAAAATTCTTCTCAAATAATTTTTCATCACTGTTCAGTGAAGGTTTAAAAATTATTAAAGGTTCAATGCAGGCCGGTATTTCAGAAACTAACCCCGGTGCGTTTTCTGAATATATAACTAAAGCCAAAAGACTTGTTAAATATAAATCACTTGCAGGCCTCGGCATTGTAATTCCGCTTGCAATCTCAATGCAGCCTATCAACAGATGGCTCACCGAGCGCAGTTCAGGTGTTAAAGGCGCACCGATTTACAAAGATTATGCAAAAGATAAGCACAACAAGCCTGCTAATGAAAATAATACCCCGAAAGATAAAAAAGAGTCTGGTGCACTTTTAAAACAAAAATTTATTTCAATAGGTTCAATGGTCGGAGTTGCTCTTCTTTCAATGATGAAGATGCCGACAGCAAAAATGCTTGAGTTTAACAGCATTTTCCCGTCAATGGATCAGGCAAGAATTATCTCAACCGCAACCTTTGCCAGCCGCATGGGTGCTGCTGATGACAAAAATGAACTTAGAGAAGCAACCGTTAGAGATATTGCTACCTTCTGCAGCTTGTATTTCCTTGGTGATTATGCTGCAAAAGGCATTGCCTCATACATAGAACGGTTAGGCATAAAAGATGAAAACGGCAATGCTGTAAAACTTATCAACAGACTTAAAAATCCGAAAGAAAATGCAAATTCATTGCAAAAATTCTGGAGCTGGGTCAAAGATACCACCCTCAAAGCTTCGGACGAATTAGCTACAAGCAAAGCTAAAAATTTGAGAACGGTATGCCAGCTGGGTAATATCGCATTCTCATTGATTGCACTAGGCGTATTTATTCCGTTATATACGCGGACAACTACTAATAAGAAGAGAGAAGCTGAACTTGCAGCAATAGCTGCTGAAAATGCAAATGCCGCGCAAGGCTTCACGCGTGAACTGATAAAAAATGATTCACCGGCATTCCAATCGTTCTTCAAGTCATATAATTAGTAGAAAAGGCGTTATGAACATCCAACAACTAAATACACCCCGAATACAAAATAGCAAAACCGACAACAAGCGTGCCGGAAATTCTGATGTACATTTTACAGGTATATTAGAAAACGGATTGTCAATGGGTCTGAGATATCTTGACACAAATCAGGCTGTCGGCGCAAACCTTGTGGACTTAGGCTCTATGGTTATCCCGAGAACCTGGGTAGATTTTAGAGACAGAGGCACTGCAGCAGGTTTGGAAACAGGTCGTCGTGAAGTCTCAGGCACCACAAACCACTCACTCGTTGGTGTTTACGGAACGCTGGGCGGACTTGCCGTTGCTGCTGCTACCGGCTTAAACAGCAAATTCGGAATCCGCGCTCATAAAATTTTTGCCGACGATAATACTTTAAATATTATCGCAAAAAGCTGGCACGATGCCGTACACTCTGCCGGAGATGATAAGGATGCTGTCCTCAAAAAACATATCGACACTATTGTTGACAGAATTCGTGTTTTTAATACTGATGCTGACAGAGTTAACGGATATGTTAAAATTCCTGATGACGCTAAAAAACTTGTCAGCGAATCTTTGTGTGATGCCTTGAAAAATGCCAATTCTAAAACAACTCTACCGGATGATGTTGCAAAATATATTTATAATATTATCACAGCACACACAGGCGGAGAAAAAAATGTTGTTCTGCTGGCGGAAGAGGGCGGCAAAGACGCCGGTAATACGTTAAAAACTCTTGTTAAAAACATATTTAACCTGACAAATGCGTTCAAGACTGACAACGCGTTTGCAGAATTTAAGGCTGCAACAAAATTTGAAACAAACGATCTGTTGAAGCGCTTGCGCAGTATGAACAGCACCCGTTCAAAAATCGGGCTTGGTATCGCAACCCTTGTTGGTGTTTCTACACAACCTATCAATATGTACCTGACTAAGAAGAAAACAGGCAGCGACGGCTTTGTCGGCGTTGAAGGAAGAGAAAAAGACAAAACTCACACATTTAAAGTTTTAAAAACAGTTATGGCATTAATCTTTGGCGCCGGAACTCTGTCTACCATTACAACCAATCCGCGTAAATTCGCAAGCAAGTTGCAATTCCAGGGAATGATGCCGACAATCAACCAGCTAAAATTTGTTTATGGTATGACAATTACATCACGTCTTTTGGCAGCCCGTGACAAAGATGAATTGCGTGAATCTGCGGTCAAAGATTCCCTCGGGTTCCTGAACCTGCTTGTTCTTGGGGCTCTTGTTTCTAAATATTCAGCCCGCATATTCAATTCAAAACTTGTTAACAAGCTTGATGACACAGGTAAATCATTCTGGGGTAAAGTTAAAAATGAACTTAACAGCTCTCTCAAAACCCGTGATGAAGTCTTGATGTCAACTCTCAGACAGCAAGGAATAGATGTTGTAAAAGACGGTAAAGCAATTTCTGTATATCAGCTTCTTAAAAAAGTTAATGACATCAAAGATCCTGCAGTTAAAGACTCCCTAAAAGAACAGCTCCGTGCGCTCAACTTCTCGCAGGCAATCGGGTACGCATATTCCGGTCTGATTCTCGGGTTAGGTATCCCTAAATTGAATATCTATATGACAAAGCAATCAGAAGCTAAGCGGAAAGCAAGACTTGCCGCGCAAAAAGCGGCAGGAGAAAAACAGCCGCTGATGCTTAATATTGATAACCAAAAATTCCTTAAAACCTTTGGAATGCAAGGTGTTTCGCTTTCTTAAATAACAACCAGCTTATCTCGGTAGATTTTTGAAATAATCTTTTTCTGTTAATGCGCGGTAGGCACATCCTATCCCGTTTTGGCGGCTCGGAGTATTTTTATCGCACATAATACCACTCCAGCCTCCCCAGTTAGAAGTGGATTCAGGGGAACCCATCGGAATTAATTTTCCCTGATGTGTTATCTGAAATGAAAATAAATCATGCCCCCAAGCATTTGGGCCTTTTGCAATTCCGTTGACATCAATAGATAAAACTATGCCGTTCTCACGTGCGTTGGAATTTTGTATCATCAAAAACATTCCATCTCCTAAAATCGCCTGCCCTTCATCAAACCATTCCATTGTAACATTCTGGGTTAAATCATATGTCCTGTAACTTGATACCCTGTTGAATACAGGATTATCCTCATCTTCTATATCCGCAGTCAGGCATCCGTTTGTACCGCAATTAAAGAAATCACGTACATATTTCTTAAATACAGGCGCAAATTTACGGCTAGGATAATTATCCCAATTAACGGTCTGCCCTTCTTCCCTTTCCATTATCAAAACAGCCTGAGTCAGGACAGAATAAGCCTTTTTAAATGCAGCTTCCAATTCTTTTCCCTCTGTCGCATTTATTAATGAGGGAATTGTCATTGCCGCAACAACTCCGATTATTCCAAGAGTTATTAAAACCTCAGCAAGCGTAAAACCTTTTTTAACAGGAATACTTAGCTTATTAGCTCCTTTTATATTCATAATTGCCCTCTTTTGTTCTCTTTTAGACTACATACTTTAATAAAACAATACCATAAAATAAAAATGTGGACAATAAGACTACAAAAATTTTACAATTAGGGCGGAATATCTTTAACAAAAGAAAGCAAAAAGGATATTCGCAAAACGAACTTGCAGAAATGCTTGATATTTCCAGAGAACACCTTGCAAAAATAGAAACAGCAAAAAGATGTATAAGCCTTGGATTATTGATTGATATAGCAGAAAAACTTGATATACCGGTCAGAGATTTCTTTGATTTTTAAGAGAGAACATAAAAAGCAAAGGCGGGATTAAACCCGCCTTTTTGTTATTTTTTACCTTTACGTTTATAATATTCTTCAATAAATCCTGTATTGAAATTTCCGCTAATAAAGACATCGTCTTCAATAATATCCTGATGGAACGGAATAGTTGTTTCAATACCTGTTACAACGTATTCTTTCAGCGCTCTGTACATTCTGCGGCGCGCCTCGTTACGTGTTCTACCCCAGCAGATGAGTTTGCCTATCATTGAATCATAATACGGCGGGATTGAATAATCCTGATAAACATGAGAATCAACTCTTACGCCAAACCCGCCCGGAGTTACATATCCTGTAATTTTACCCGGATTAGGCATAAAGTCTTTTTCAGGATTTTCAGCGTTTATACGGCATTCAATAGCATGTCCGCGAAGTACAATATCATCTTGGGTAAAATCAAGTTTTTCGCCTGACGCAACAAGGATTTGTTCTCGGACTAAGTCAATGTTGGAAATCATTTCAGTTACGCAGTGTTCAACCTGAATACGAGTGTTCATTTCCATAAAATACCATTTGCCGTCGTGATCAAGCAAAAATTCACATGTGCCGGCACCTTCATATTTGATAGCCTTAGCCGCACGAACAGCTGCCGCACCCATTTCCTGACGGGTTTTAGCATCAATAGCCGGAGACGGAGCTTCTTCAATAAGTTTCTGGTGTCTGCGCTGAATTGAACAATCTCTTTCACCTAAGTGAACAACATTTCCATACTGGTCACCGAGAATTTGCACCTCAATGTGACGCGGATTTTCAAGATATTTTTCCGCATAAACATCAGGGTTGCCGAAGAAATTCTGAGCTTCAGACTGGCAAAGATTCATATTAGTTTCAACTTCATCATCATTTCTGACAATTCTCATACCTTTGCCGCCGCCGCCTGCCGTTGCTTTAAGAATAATAGGATAACCGACTCTGTGCGCAAAGTCTTTAACTTCTTCAACTGTTTTGACAATCCCAGTCCCCGGAGTAACAGGGACATCATTTTCAATCATAGTTTTGCGCGCAGTTGCTTTATCACCCATTTTTCTCATAGCTTCAGCAGTCGGACCTATGAATTTTATGTGGTGCTGAGCACAGATTTCTGCAAAATCAGCTCTTTCAGACATAAAACCGTATCCCGGGTGAATTGCATCAGCGCCTGCAACCAGAGCGGCAGAAATAATTGCCGGAATACTCAGGTAGCTTTTAGAACTTTGAGCCGGGCCTATGCAATATGCCTCTGTTGCCAATCTTACGTGAAGAGAATTTGCATCAGCCTGTGAGTATATAGCGACAGTCGGAATACCCAGCTCTCTGCAAGCTCTTATAATTCTAACGGCAATTTCGCCTCTGTTAGCTATTAAAACTTTTCTAAACATATCCTTTTCCCTAAAAGTTAAAGGGTAACAGCAAAATCGTTACCCTTTATAACTTAAATAACTATTCTATATACATCAAAACCTGACCGAATTCAACCGGCTGACCGTCTTCAACACAAATTTCAACGACTTTACCTGAAAATTCGGATTCGATTTCGTTCATAAGCTTCATAGCTTCAACAATACAAACCACATCACCTTGAGAAACGGTTTGACCGACTTCAACAAATGGTTTAGCATCCGGAGACGCAGCCTTGTAGAAAGTACCAACCATCGGAGAAGTCAGCGGTTTGCCTTGCTTAGCAGGTTCAGCCGCAGCCGGAGCCGCAGGCTGTGCAGCCGGAGCAGATGCCGGGGCTGCTGCAGCAGGAACAGCCTGCTGAACAACCGGTGCACTAACAACCGGCGGAAGATCTTTTCTCATTGTCAAAGCTTGTTCGCCGTCTTCTAAAGAAATCTCAGTCAGTGAAGTTTCTTCAAGAATTTTAGCTAATTTTTCAATATAATCAACATCAAATTTCATTTTTTATAAGCCTTTCTAACTAAAAATTAACATCTGTCAAGATATTCATTTGTTCTGGTATCAACTCTGATTTTGTCACCGTTGGAGATGAAGAACGGAACGTTAACAACAGCGCCGGTTTCCAGAGTCGCAGGTTTTGTACCGCCTTGAGCAGTGTTACCTTTTTCAGACGGAGGGGTATCAACAACTTCAAGTTCAACGTGCGCAGGGATATCAACCCCGATAATTCTGGAATCGTGCATCAGAACTTGAACAACCATATTTTCTTTCAGGTATTTGATACCGTCGCCGACTTGATCTTTTGTCAATTGTAATTGTTCGTAGGATTCCATATCCATCATAACGTAGTCATTACCTTCTTTGTAGAGGTATTGCATTTCGCGGCGGTTAAGCATAGCTTTACCGACTTTTTCACCGGCTCTGAATGTTTTTTCAATAACCTGACCGGTTTCAACGTTTTTAAGTTTAGTTCTGACGAATGCAGCACCTTTGCCCGGTTTTACGTGCAAAAATTCTACAACAGACCACAAGCCGTTATCTAAATCCAACGTCAAGCCTGTTTTTAAATCATTTACTGATATCATATTTTTCCCCTTTTAAAAGTATAAACAATTATATGTAAACAAATAATAGCATAAATATAGAATTTTTCAAACAATGTAACAAGAATTATTAAGAACGTTTGACTTTAGAAACGGTTTTGCCGTCTTCTTCATAGAAGAATGTTGCTATTTTCTTTCGTGTTTTGAGGTCAAAAATTTCTTCCATAGCTTTTGTGCCGTTTTCACGGAACCAGTTGTAATTTATTCTTTTGTTTACATAGTCATAAGCTTCTATTGTTGCAGGCTTTTTAGTCCCGGGGTAATATTCAATTACTTTTAGTATTCTGTTGTTTTCGTTATCAATAATCTTTTTACCGACGACTTTTCCCATAGAGTCAAAGATAGCCTGCATAATTTTTTTTGGTTTTTCTTTTGGTTTAATAGCAATATCTCCGTCGGCTTCGTTGGCTATTTGTGCTGCACGGCGCATGGAGGCTTCAATTACCTCCTGCATCTGCTGGGCAGCCTGCTGCATTTCGGCGCGCATTTTAGCGGGAGAACGATAGTTGAATAAAAAGTTCACCAAAGTTATTCCGCCGATTATTGATAATATCGTACCGACAATGCCCTGTGATGACGATTGGGGTTTCTGTGTTTTTTGAGTTTGAAGACTATTGATTTTATCATTTTGTAATTTTATAAGCCGTTTTTGTTTTTCAATCAGATCCTGTTCTTTAGTCCGCGGGGTAACAGATGCCGATACACCGGGCAAAGATGCGTTTGCCGCAGAAATCACAGGCAGCGCCGGGGAGGCGGCGTTTTGCGCTGATATGTATTTGCTTAAAAGATTTGTACTACCTACAGGATTGATTGCCATAACAAGTATTTTAAGTCGAAACAAGTTAAAAATTGCCTGAAAAGAAACGTTTTTTTACAAATTTTAATATACGTGATAAAATTGATTTGCAATGAAACAGGGACAGATATATAAAATACATTCAGATTTTTATTATATAGATGCAGACGGAGCCTCCGTCGAGTGCAAGGCGCGCGAGATTTTAAAAAAAAGAAAAGAAAAAATTCTTGTAGGTGATATTGTCAAATTCAACAACGGGTATATTGAAGAAATTTTAACAAGAAAAAATTACATCTCACGCCCAAGCGTCTCTAATATTGATCAAATAATAATCGTCTCAGCGCTTAAAGAACCTGAACTTGACCTGCACCAATTAAACAGATACATCGCTCTTTCAAAATACTATAAAATTCCTGCAGTATTGTGTTTCAACAAAGATGACCTTGAAATAAGCAAAGCTGATATAAAAAGAATTTTAAGTATATATGAGCCGCTCGGATTTAAAACAGTATTTACATCAGCAACCGAAAAACACGGAATAAAAGCTTTCCGTGCACTGTTGGAAAACAAGACCAGCGTACTGTGCGGCAATTCCGGTGTCGGTAAATCAAGTCTGATTAATGCAATAAATCCGGAGTTGAATCTTCGCACAAAAGCTGTCAGCGAAAAACTTCAGCGAGGTACTCATACTACACGCCACTGTGAAATTATAAAACTGGATGATACTTCAAAAATTGTTGACACTCCGGGCTTCAGCAACGTAAAATTTGATTTTATTCTTCCGGCTGATGTTGATTTATTATTTGATGAAATGATTCAGTACCGTGACTTTTGCAAATACGCCGACTGCCTGCATATAAATGAGGACGGGTGTGCGGTGATTAATAATCTTGATAAAATTGAGTCAAGCCGCTATGAAAGCTACCTTGAATTTATAAAAGAGGCAAAGGAATATAAAGAGCGTATAAAATATGAAGGCAAAAAAACAGAGCAGGCAAAAAAAATTGTGCACAACCGCGAGATGACCAAAATAAGTGAAAAAAAACGCCGAAGTTCCAGACGCCGGACAAAACAAGATATTTATAAGGACATAGAATACCATGATGAAGATGAATGATTATATTGAATTGATAGACAAAAAACTTGACGAATACATGCCGGTTGAGTATCCGGAAAACATTTTTAAATCAATGAAATATACTGTTACACTGCCGGGTAAAAGACTGCGGCCTGTGATGTGTCTGGAAGCTTGCAGAATGTTCGGCGGGGATTTTGAAGACGCGATTCCGACAGCCTGCGCAATAGAGATGCTTCACGCTCAAACCCTCATACACGACGACCTGCCGTGTATGGATAACGATGATTTCAGACGCGGAAAACCGACAAATCATAAAGTGTTCGGTGACGCGATTGCTACACTTGCCGGCGATGCACTTTTAACTTTTGCTCCGCAAATTATCCTGAAAAATTCAAGAAATTTAGGCGCTGAAAAACTGTTAAAAATAATGGAAGAGTATTTTCATGCAGCCGGCGCATACGGGGTAATCGCCGGACAAGTAGTAGATATAGAAAGCGAACATTCAACACCTGAAAATCCGCAGAAAACCCTTGATTACATTCATACACACAAAACAGCCGACTTATTTAAACTTGCCCTCAGAACCGGTGCAATAATTGCGGATGCAACGGATGAGCAATTAAAAGAAATCACGGAGTTCGGACAATGTCTGGGCGTAGCATTCCAGGTTTCTGACGATATACTTGATGAGATTTCAACATTCGAAGAAATGGGCAAAACTCTCGGCAAAGATAAAGAGGCCGGAAAACTTACCTATACAAGTTTGTATGGACTAGAAGATGCAAAATGTAAAGTCGCTTGCATGTTGAAAAAATGTTATGATATAATGGAAAAGTACAATATTGACTCTTTAGTCTTTGATGAAATAATTACAGGAATAAAAAAGAGAGTAGGAAACTAATGCTATCACACCTGTCAAGCATAACTAACACCGGCTATGAAGTATTATCGTGCGGAATTTTATCGGCTTTTTTTGCCCAGATAATAAAATTCTGCGTATTTACCATAAAAAATAAGAGAATTAACTTTAAAATATTTGCAACAACCGGCGGAATGCCAAGTTCACACAGCGCAGGCGTAATAGGATTATCAATATCAACAGCTATTATAACAGGCTATGACTCAATCGCATTTGCCATTGCAATGGGGTATTCTCTCATAACAATGTACGACGCGGCAGGCTTGAGGCAGGCAGCAGGTAAAACCGCAGCATGTCTGAACAGGGTTATGGATGATTTTTACAAGCACGATATGCAGGCTGCCGGAGGAAGATTAAAAGAACTTCTCGGGCATACACCGTTTGAAGTCATTGCCGGTGCTGTGTTCGGATTCGGATTTGCTTACCTTTATCATAATATCCTTCTCGGATTTTAATTTGTAACCGGTAAAAATTAGAGTTTTATATAGTAAATTCCGCATATACTAGCTAAAATTGTCACCCTGAACTTGTTTGATTACTTTTTCCAAAATCTTTGATTTTGTGAAAAATGTCCGGTTTTCCGCAGAGGCTTGTCAACATGAAACATCTGCTTTCCGGTGGTAAGATCCCGAAATAAATTCGGGATGACATATTACTTTTTGTCACCCTGAACTTGTTTAAAACTCCTTCCCCAACTTGGGGAAGGTAGGGATGGGGGACAGCAGGGTCTTGTCTGTGACAAGCTTCCGAAACACGGAGGTCATTCCGACGTTCGGATTGACCTTATGCTTATCTTTTAATAATATTTGGTGGAAACATATATATGAGTCCGTAAAATAAAAACTTGCCTTTTTTTAATGTTCGTGTATAATGTTTATATTGGTAAGGGTTTATAGATTTAAGGTCTATATCCGAAGTTTGTACCCTTAGAAAAGAAAGTGATACTCAAAAGAAAAAGATGAGTGCTGAGGAATTTAATTATCAGTATATAAAAGATAGAGCCGGAGCGGGAAGCTGGCGCAGAGGTTATGAATACCATTTGAAAGATATGGTATATGACACTTACCCTGAAAAAAACTTTTACAAAGGCAAAGTAAAAGGTAATTTTCAGGAATATTACAATACTGATTTAATTTTTAAAAAGAACAAAGTTGAAGCCCGCTGCAATTGCCCATTGAAAGAAGAATGGTGCAAACACGCAGTAGCTGTAGGTTTAAGAGCAATTGACGAGCACGCTTATGAAGACTGGCTTGAGACAAAATTCGGGATGGAATTTGATTTCCCGGACGAAAATACGGCTCTCACAACACCGCCGCAGGGGAATTACATTTTCCACTTTAACCCTAAGCGAAAAGCAAATTTCTTTTCTATCCTTGTAATGTCAAGAGAAACAGGAAAAATTGTCAGACAAATTGAACCTATTCTCCGTGGTTTGATAGAAGCACAAAAACAGGATCCCTCTTTTGAGCTTAATAATACACAAAAAGTAGAGGTTGCCATATTTCAGCAGCTTTTAACAATTTCCAGACAGGACAAAAAAGCAGGCTGGTATGATATTCCGATTACAAAATTTGCACCGATGTTCAATCTTCTGGCTATGGCTGATGAAGTTCTGGATGAAAAAACAAAAGAACGCCTGAAATTTACAGATGAAGAATGGAAACTTGTACTTTATGTTAATACAGGCGCGTCCGGCACGCTTTTGCTTTCTCTTGAGTGGAAGCGGCCTGATAAGGAAGATGCTTATCCGCTGGAGGAGGTCAGATATTTTTCACGACACCTCAAATGGGGACGTTATAAAAATATTATTTTCCCGACGAATATAGCGATGCAAGCTATACCGCAAAATATTATCAAATCATCGTTTACGGATTTGAAAGATTCAGAGGGCGGAAAATTTATCTACGAAGAACTGCCGAAGCTCCGTGAAATTATGGACGTCGTAATCGACGATAATATCAGCAAACTAATGCTGGAAGAACGCCCGCCAATCAAGGTTGTCACTCTCGGAATTGATTACGACCAGTCTCTAAAAGCGTCTTTGGAATTTGAATATGACGGCGTCCGTGTTCCGTTTTCCAAAACAAGTGATAAATCTCCATATATCACAGTCAAAAAGGCTGATGAGGATCTTATATACTGGGTAAAACGCAACACCCAGCATGAATTGGAGGCTTACCAGATGCTGCTGGCATGCAAGTTTGTACCGATGCAGACAAACAACCTTGCTCTGGAAAAGGAAAACGCTATAGATTTCTATAACTACTATATGCACCAGGCTGATGATACATGGAAGTTTGAAGAAAAAGATGACATGTCGTTCTTCAAACTTATGGAAGAACCTTTCAGACTGTGTGCTAAAATTGATTTCAGTGAAGAAGCTCAGGATTGCTTTGACGTAAGTCTTTACGGTCAGGTCGGCGAAGAAATTATAAACTTTGACGATATATATGACACAATTCAGAGCGGTGAAAAATATGCGCGTATCAGAAGCCTCGGTTTTGTCGAATATCCCGCGCAGGATATTTATGCAATGATGAAGGCGTTCAATTCGTTTGACGTATACAGAACACCTGATAACAAATATACGGTTAAAACTTACCGCGCAGGTATTATCAACGAGCTGAAAAATTTGAATGTTGAACTTGTGTTGAGTGAAAACTTTGAAAAATTCTGGTCACAGATGTCAACCTTCTCAACAAGTGAGGATTTAAAACTACCTAAAGGTATCAACGCTGATTTTCGTGAATACCAGGTCAAGGGTTTTGGCTGGCTGTGGTTTATGTATAAATACGGCTTGAACGGAATCCTTGCAGATGACATGGGGCTTGGTAAAACTTTGCAGGCTTTAACCGTGCTTGAAAAAGCAAAAGAAGAAGACGGACCTATGCCTACTCTTGTAATTTGCCCGACAACCGTTGTCTTCAACTGGGAATCAGAAATCCAAAAATTCGCACCTGGACTTACCTGCCTGAAACTGTCCGGCGTCGACAGAAAACAGTTTTTCAAAGAAATACCTAATTACGATGTTGTTATTACAAGTTATGCACTTGTAAGGCGCGATGTTGAAAAATTAAAAGCCTACAATTTCAGATACATAATTCTTGATGAATCACAAAATATTAAAAACGCAATGTCACAGACTGCGCAGGCAGTGAAAAAACTCAATGCGCAGCACAAACTTGCACTATCAGGTACGCCTATTGAAAATAAATTGGAAGAGTTATGGTCTGTATTTGATTTTCTTATGCCGGGATTTTTGTTTAATGTTGCGGAGTTTAACCACCGCTATGTTAACCCGATTATGGAAAGACAGGATAAAACCGTTGAAAAACGCCTTAAACTCCAGATTTATCCGTTTATCCTGCGCCGTATGAAACGTGATGTTGCAAAAGACCTGCCGGATAAAGTTGAAAATATTGCATACTGCGAACTTACTGATGAACAAAAAGACTTTTATCTGCAAGTTCTTGACAGCACAAAAGAAGAATTGTTCAAATCTATTGAACAAAATGGACTTGAAAAGAGCAGATTGTCTATCTTCTCAGCACTTCTCAGACTCCGTCAAATTTGCTGTCACCCGCGCCTTTACGACAAAGAAAATATTAAAAATATTACCTCAAGCGGTAAATTTGAAAAACTCAAAGTCTTGCTGGAAGAAATTATCTCTGAAGGTCACAGAATACTTTTGTTCAGCCAGTTTGTTGATATGCTTGACATAATCAAAGCCTGGCTGGAACGTGAAGATATACCGTATGAGTACCTGACAGGTAAAACAAAAGATCGTCAGGGTGCGGTTGAAAGATTTAATTCAACGCCGTCTATTCCGATATTCCTTATAAGTCTGAAAGCCGGAGGAACAGGTTTGAACCTGACCGGTGCGGATTACGTAATCCACTACGACCCGTGGTGGAACCCTGCTGTTGAAGATCAGGCAACAGACAGAGCTTATCGTATCGGACAGACAAAGAAAGTATTTGTTTACAGGCTTATTACGAAAAACACGGTTGAAGAAAAAATTCAAAAACTCAAAACAGTTAAGCGCAACCTTGTTGACAGTGTAATTTCTGTAGACAGAAATATTGTAAAATCCCTCACTATGGATGACATCAAAGAAATCTTTTCTGTAGACTAAATGTACAGATAAAAACCCTCACCCCCGGCCCCTCTCCCAGAGGTAGAGGGGAGAGTTTACTTGATATTGTTATACGTATTTACTATATACTCTAACACATTATCTATATTATTAAAAATCTCATTATTATAGATTCTTATTACAGTGAATCCCAGCTTTTTTAAAATATTTGTCCTTACTTCATCATATTTAATATTTTGATTTTCAGTATGCTGCGAGCCATCCAACTCTATTATTATTTTTTTATCAGCTATTAAAAAATCTACAATATATTTTCCTATCGGAACCTGTCTGCGTACTTTTATATTATTTAATCTACGATTACGTAAATAAAACCATAATGTGCTTTCAGCATCACTTTGGTTGTTTCTTAATGCTTTTGCATTCTGTAATGATTTTTTCAAATAATATCTTTTCACAATACAAAATTATCATAAATATTTACGCCCCTCTACTTTGTTGCGGCAACTTTGAACCAGTAAAATAGACGCCGTGTTGAGCAAGACGGTATGCAGGCACATGTTAACAGCGTGGGTAAGAATTACTATCGCTCTCCCCTCTACCTCTGGGAGAGGGGCAGGGGTGAGGGTTTAAAAATTTTCATATAAAAAGAGTCTGTAACTCGTCAGCTACAGACTCTTTAAAATTTACACAGTTAAAGACTATTTGCCGTTAACCATTTCTTTGAATTTTTTACCTGCAGAGAAAGCCGGAACTGTAGAAGCAGGGATTTTAAGTTCTTTGCCGGTTTGCGGGTTTCTGCCGATTCTAGCAGCTCTTTTGCGAGCTTCGAAAGTACCAAAACCAACTAAAGTAACTTTTTTGCCTTTAGAAACTGTTTTTTGGATAGTTTCAATCAAAGCGCCCAATACTTCAGCAGCTTCTTTTTGTGTAACACTAGCTTTTTTAGCAATCTCTTGTACTAATTCTTCTTTGTTCATAATGTAAACTCCTTCTTCTTATGTACAAACCAATTATAGCTTATCTTTTTTAATTGGCAAGTGTTTTTAACTTATTTTAACATTTAAAACCTCTGAATGGTGGATAAATTAAACATTTCGCAACAAAAAGTAATTATTTTCTCAAATATTCTAACACTTTTGGCAGGTTTTTGATAAAATAAATAATGGATTGGAATTTTGATAGAGGATAAAACAGAAAAAAGCATGAAAGAAAGAATCTTATTATTTATAATAGTTTTCGGACTTGGTGTTTTTATATACATTTTCCAAAGTTATTTTAATACAGTATGGGGATTGGGATTTTTATGCGCACTGATGACATTGTATGCTGGTGTGACCACACTTGCGTCAAACATAAAAAAAAGACAGCTGGCAAAACATCCTGAAGTTGTTAACAATGACTATAAACCCTTTGTATCGGTCTTAATCCCATGTCACAATGAAGAAACCGTCATTGCGCATACTGTAGAAAATATAAGGGCTATGGATTATGATAATTTTGAGATAATTTTAATAGATGACAGAAGCACAGACAGCACCGCACAAATTTTACAAGAACTTGAAAAAAAATATGATAATGTAAAAGCCTTAATCCGTCCGTCTGACGCTTTTCCCGGAAAATCAGCTGTTTTAAACGATGCCTATCAATATGCAAAAGGCGAGGCAATTCTTGTTTTTGACGCAGATGCAACTGTTGATTCAGATTTTCTCAAAAAACTTCTGCCAAAACTGGAGCCGAAAGACGTCGGAGCTGTTCAGGCAAGAAAGATTATAAGAAATAAAAGTTTTAATATACTTACACGCTGCCAGAACAACGAATACACAATGGATTCATATTTTCAGACAGGCAGAGACTCTGTTAAAGGCGCGGTAGAGCTCCGCGGTAACGGCGAATTGATTAAACGTCAGGCAATAGATGATATTGGAGGCTGGAACAATTATACAATCACCGACGACCTTGACATGTCAACAAGATTGCACATTAAGGGCTGGGACATCAGATTTTGTCCGGAGGCAAAAGTTTATGAAGAAGGGATAATTTACATCCGACCGCTCTTCCGTCAGCGGCGCAGATGGCTGGAAGGCACAATCAGACGTTACCTTGAATACTGCGGGGATGTTTTAACTTCAAAAAAAATGTCACTCCGTGCAAGTCTTGATATGACAGCATATATTTCGCAGTTCATCATGCCCGGATGGTTCATTATGGAAATTTTAATCCGCGGATTTAAGGTGCTTGCAAAAGATGCCCCGACTCAAACTCTATATTCATCCATCATTATCGCATGTTTTATAGGGCTGGGATTTTTTATAGCCGCAAGATATGCCTTGAGACGGTATGATAACATTCCGAGGTTTGATGCGGCGTTTGAAGCTTTGGTAACATCGGTTTACCTGTTTATAATCTGGTTCCCGCTGGTGTTATTTATCTGCTTTAAGATTTTGTTCTGCAAAAAAGACATGAACTGGGGTAAAACCGCACATGGACTGGTGCTTGAAGCCGAACAGGAAATGAGAGAAGAAAAAGAATTACAGAAAATAAAATAATCAGGAGAATAACTAAAATGATTCAAACAATTGAAGATGTAAAGTCAAAAATCAGAGCAGTACCGGATTTTCCAAAACCCGGCATAATTTTCAGAGATATTACAACAGCATTCAAGGATGCAAAAACTTTGCAGACTATGATTGACTATTTTTGCGAACAGTTCAAAGATACAAAAATCGATTACGTTGCAGGTATTGAAAGCCGCGGATTTATTCTGGGGATGCCTATTGCATACAAATTAAACGCAGGATTTGTGCCTATAAGAAAACCGAACAAACTGCCAGCCGCAACATATTCGCAAGAATATGAACTTGAATACGGCACTGATAAAATAGAAGTTCACCAGGATGCCTTTGAGCAGGGCTCGAATGTTTTAATTGTGGATGACCTGCTTGCAACCGGCGGGACTGCAGAAGCAGCATGCAAACTTGTCAAAAAAACAGGTGCTAATCTTGTCGGTATTGCGTTTTTGATTGAATTAACAGACCTCAACGGCCGCGAAAAATTGACGGATGCCCCGCAGATTATTTCCATGCTGAAATATTAAAATTAACAGATACCCTGTATCAATATTTCGTGCTAAAATTCCTGTTATGGAAAGATTGCAAGATTTTGCCGATGAAATTAACAAATGTTCCAAATGTGGATTATGCCAGTCTGTTTGCCCTGTTTATAAAATTACGGGGAACGACTGTGCTGTTTCGCGCGGCAAATTTGTTATGCTTGACGGCGTCTTAAAAGGTGACTTAAAGCTAAATAAAAACATTGAAAAATACCTTGATTTGTGCCTTAATTGCGGGAAATGCAAAAACTTTTGCCCGAGCAGTATTGACGTGTGCAAAATTTTTGCTGCAGCAAAAAATGAGTGTGCAAAAAAAAATATCCAAAGCAAATTTATATTTTTTCTTGAATCTAAATTTATATTTGGGAATTTGCTAAATATTTTAAAATCCTTAAAAAAAATCTTTTGGTGCAAACAGGCAGGCATGCCGGATAAAACTTTGAAACTTTTGTATTTCAAAGGCTGCGTAAATGAAATCACAACTACGACAGACAGCTCGCTTTCTAAAATTCTAAAAAATACTGATATCCAAATAATCGAAAAAGATTTTGACTGCTGCGGAACTCCTTTTCTGTCAAGCGGGAATTTAAAACGATATGAACAAGCCAGAGAACACAATCTCCGGCAAATAAAAAATACTGAATATGATTACCTCGTAGCAGATTGTGCGAGCTGTCAGGACGCCCTGAACAATTACGGAGATGACATTTATTGCACAAACATTCTTGAAATTATCGCAGAACAAAAACTGAAATTTGTATATAAAAAGCCGCATAAAGTTACATTCCACAAACCATGCCATCTGCAAAACGATGATTTTGTGAAAAAACTTTTTGAAAAATGTGAAAATGTTGAATATGTAGAGATGAAAGATTACGATGAATGCTGCGGTTTTGCCGGTGAATTTGTCTTAAATAATTTTGCAATGTCACGTACTATATCAAATAAAAAAGCTGATAATGCTGTCAATTGTGGTGCAGACATAGTTTTGACAACTTGTCCGGCTTGTATTTTGGGACTGAAAGCAGGACTTTTAAACAGAAAATCAGCCCCAAAAGTAAAATCACTAATAGAGTTTTTGGCGGATGCTGACGAAATAATTAATTGTTAATATATGTAACAAAGCGTATAATATATAGCAAAAAAAATTATTTTCGTATTTTAATGGTAATACAAAACAATATATAGAAGTAGAAAGGTGTAATAAATTATGCAAATGAACGTAACAGCCCCTGCATTTACAGGTAAAACCGCTTACACAAGACAAGGCAACGAGTACAACAAAACCAATACTTTCGCAAAAGTAGGTTTTGGCGTAGGACTTGCTGCAGCAGCTGGTGTAGCTGCTTATGACAACAGAGAAGCTCTTGGTAAAGTTTTTACTAAAGAAAATGGTCAAAAAACATTAGACTCTATCAGTAAATTTTTCACAGAAACAATCCCGAATTTATTCAAAAAAGCTCCAAAAGTAGCAGAAGAAACCGCAGAAGCTGCAACAGCAGCAGTTGATGAAGCTATTGATGCTGCAGCAAAACCGGCAGCAGAAGCAGCTGAAGCAGTTGCAGATGCCGCTGCAGAAACAGCTAAAAAACCAAACAAAATTAAAGCTTTCTTTAATTCAATCGGAGAAGCTTTCAGCAAGATTGATATGAAAAAAGCTGGCAAAGCTACCGGTAAAATTGCAGTTATAGCTGCTCCGCTTGTTGTATTGACTGCCGCAGGCTTGATTGCTGATAAAGTTATCAACGGCAAAAAAGCTCGCGAAGCTGATTTGAATGCGTAGTTTAGTTGATTAAATAAGAGATATGCAGAAAAGACCCGAATATTATTCGGGGCTTTTTCTATTTTTATTAATTAGCTTCCACAAAAAAGTAATGTATTTTCGGAACACGAGCCTCACTGACGTTCGCGCTTTTTGCTCACTCGCGATTAACGGGTCTGGGCATTGCCTGCTTGTCTTGCTTCCGCAAGCCAACTCTGCAATGCCGGCGCCCTCAGCTCGTTCGCTCTATCGTCCTCAAATACATTTCATCTTTTACTTATATTCTTATTATATTATTAAATTATGCTTGCAGAATGTAATTCAAAAGAGTTCTTACCCCTGCACCTGTTGCACCCTTGATAAGCTCTTTCTGCGGTTTATCAAGGTAGGCAACGCCGGCGATATCAATGTGTGCCCATTTAACATCTTTTACAAATTCTTTTAAGAATACACCGGCAATAGAAGCTCCGCCGTTTCTTGAACCTGTATTTTTCATGTCGGCAATATCGCTTTTAAGGCTGTCTTTATATTCAGGGAAAAGCGGAAGTTTCCACATTGTTTCGCCGTTTTTGCATCCTGTTTCAATGAGTCTTGATATCATATCGTCATCGTTACCCATAATACCTGCGGCAATAGTTCCTAAAGCTACCATACATGCGCCTGTAAGAGTTGCGATATCAATTACTTCATCAACTCCGAGTTCAGAGGCAAAACATAGAGCGTCAGCAAGTGTTAGTCTGCCTTCTGCGTCAGTGTTATCAACTTCAATGGTTTTGCCGTTTTTAGCTGTGAGAATATCGCCCGGTTTGTAGGATGAACCGCTTGGCATGTTTTCGCATGCTGCGATAATGCCGTGAACTTCAACCTGAGGATTAAAGTATTTTAACGCTCTCATTACTGCAAGAACGCATGCCGCGCCAGACATATCATCTTTCATTGTAAGCATTGATGCCGGCGGTTTGATATCAAGTCCGCCGCTGTCAAAGCAGATACCTTTACCGATGATTGCGATTTTTTTCTTAGGATTTTCGCAATAATGTTTCATGTGGATAAATTTCGGAGGTTTAGGGCTGCCCTGTGCAACAGCAAGATATGCACCCATTCCCATTTGTTTAATTTTTTCGTAATCAAAAACTTCAGTTTCAATTCCGTCAAAACTTTTTGCGTATTCAGCAAGCTTTTCAGGTGTTGCAAATTCTGCCGGCTCATTCGCCAAATCTCTTGCAAAATTCATTGCTTCCCCGAAGGTTCTGCCTGAATTTATTCCGTCTTCAGAAACATTTGACATCATAATTTTTTCAACTCTGTCTGCTTTTTCTGATTTGTATTTGTCAAAAGCGTAGTTGCCAATCATAGCACCGATAGTTGCAGCCCAGCCGTAGTCAAACGGTGTTTCAAAATCATAACAGAGAGTTTTGGCTTTAATTTGCTGGCATTTTTTTATAGCTTTTGCAGAAATTTCTCTCATTTTATTTTCATTGAATTCATCACGTTTACCCAAACCTATCACCAAAATTTTAGCGGCAGGTATTGCGCCGTATGTCTGGAGCAGGTATGTTTGACCGAATTTACCTTTAAATCCGTCTTTTTCTATTGCATAAGTATTTGCAATTTCATGTGCTGTTTGTTCGCCTTCATACAGACCTGCAACGATTACATCACATTCTGTGTTGCGCACATCTGATACAATTTTAATTTCCATATAATGCTCTCCTTTTTTCAAGTTTATTATAGCACATTTATATACAGTGTAAATTATATTGCAAGGTAGCAAAAAATATCTTGCCGTGGTTTATATAGGTATGAAAATTTTACCAGTCGCAAATTTGTATACTCCAAACTCCGGTTTTAAAAGACGCAGAGAAAATTCATCGCTCAGTGTCAAACAGCCTCCGACTGCTGCTATTCCTGCCGAAAATTACAGGGCAAATTTTCTTCCGTCTTTTACAAGTTTAAAATTCAAAGAGGGCGAGAATAATTATTGTGACACATCGTTTTTTAGAGATTATGAAACTCTTGAAGCGGCTGCAAAAATTCTCAAGCGAAATTTCCCGCATGGAACTGATATTCTTGACTTTGCCTCCTCAAACGGTGAAGAGGCTGTTTCGCTTTACGCAATTTTGAATAGCGGTCAAAAAGGTAAATATAAAATTCTCTGTTTTGACAAATCTCAAAATATAATTGATATAGCAAATAAAGGGGTTTATACCGTTTATAACGGAGTCAGCGAGGACGGATTTTTGCTGATGGATGAGCTCAAGGATAAAAGAAACAGAAAACTCAAAGCCTATTTTGATAAAATGATGGAAGAAGTTCCGGCACCTTCTCACAAGATTAATGATGAACATTTTATGAATTTTATTTCTCAAATGTTTGAGTATGAATTCAAAATTAAACATTACAAAATTCGTGACGAGTACAAAGATAATTTCAAATTCAATGTTGGCGATATCAATGATATTGAAAAACTTTATCCAGAAAAACAGGCCGGCGCAATACTTTTCAGAAACGCATTTTATATCCCGACACACAATCTTGCCTTGAATGAATACAATATGAATGTGCGTGATGATATAAATAAGCAGGAAGTTGTTGATAAGATTATTGACAAAGTGTATGAGAAACTATTGCCCGGCGGGCTTTTTATAATGGGTGACAATGAAAAAGACCACGTATTTCTTGCTGATGAAAATTTGACGGAGGCTGAAACTTTGTTTATTCCTTTATATTGTGCTTCGATTTATATATGTCCGCCTGTATATAGAGCGCTTGCCCGTGATAAAAGGTTTAAAACCGTTTATGGCAAAACAATCGACTGTGCTATGGGAAAGACTGGAATTTTTACTGTATGGCAAAAAAATAAATAATCTGTATCAAAATATAAATTTTTACTATACAAAATTAAATAACCATGTTAATATATTGACAGATGTAGTAGACAATATTTTTTGGATGTATATGCAATGAAATTCTTTTAAATAACCAAATAGAAGAAAGCTCGATAGGTTAAATGTATCGGGCGTTGCGTGTATTATTTTAAAAAATAGAAAAGGATAAGGTAAAAAAACTTTATGGACTTTTTAACAATTATTGCGATTATTGCAGTAATAGCACTAATCGCTGTACTTGCAATTCAGCGTACAAAATATAAAGCGGTTCTGCAAAGTACTGAAAAAGAGAGATTAGCTTTGGAAGAGAAGGAAAAAATACTTTTAAAAGAAGCTAAAATTAAAGCCATAGAAGAGCTTAAAGATGACAGAGAAAAACTTAACGAAGAAGAGAGAGAACGCAGACAAGAGCTTGCAAGACAAGAACAAAAATTGATGAAACGCGAGGATATGCTCGAAGATAAAATCCAAGAGTATACCGACAAAAATATTCAGGTTGAAAGAAAACTTGATGAACTTCTTGAAAAAGAAGATTACCTCGCTGAAATTGTTCAAAAACAAACAGTAGAACTGGAACGCATTGCAGGTATGTCTGCCGAAGATGCAAAAAATATGCTTCTTGAACAATTGAAACATGATTTGGCTCAGGAACAACTTACTCTAATCAGAGAAAATGAAGCAAAGATAAAAGAAGTTTCACTTGAAAAAGCAAAAGAAATTCTCTCAACAACAATGCAAAGATGTATGATAGAACAGGTTGTAGAAACTACAGTTTCTGTTGTAGCTTTGCCGAATGATGAGATGAAAGGTCGTATAATAGGTCGTGAGGGACGTAATATCAGAGCACTTGAAACATTGACCGGTGTTGACTTGATTATTGATGATACTCCTGAAGCCGTTGTATTATCAAGCTTTGATCCTGTCCGCCGCGAAATTGCTAAACTCGCACTTGAAAAACTTATTGTTGACGGTCGTATTCACCCTGTCCGCATTGAGGAAATGGTTGAAAAGGCCCGTGAAGAAATTGAAAAGAAAATCTGGGATGAGGGTGAAAGTGCTGCCCTTGATATGGGTGTTATGGGCTTGAATAAAGAACTCATAAAAACACTCGGTCGCTTATACTATAGAACAAGTTACGGTCAAAACGTTCTGAAACACTCGCTTGAAGTCGGTCATATTGCCGGCATGCTGGCAGGAGAACTTGGGGCAAATGTAGCTGTTGCAAAACGTGCAGGACTTTTACACGATATAGGAAAAGCCGTTGACCAAACCCAAGAAGGCACACACATTCAACTCGGTGTTGAACTTGCTGCACGATACGGAGAGCGTCCGGATGTAATTCACGCTATAGAAGCTCACCACGATGATGTTGTTGCAAACACAATAGAAGCTGTACTTGTCAAAGTCGCAGATGCGATTTCAGCAGGCAGACCGGGAGCAAGACGCGATACACTTGAAATTTATATCAAACGTCTTGAAAAAATTGAAGAAATCGTTAACAGCTATGACGGTATCAAACAGTCATTTGCAGTACAGGCAGGACGTGAGGTTAGAATTATAGTTGAAGCTGAAATGTTTGACGACCTCGCTTCTCAAAAGCTTGCAAGAGATGTTGCAAAACGTATTGAGGATGAGCTTGATTATCCGGGACAAATTCGGGTAACAGTTGTACGAGAATTCAGAACTACAGAAATAGCTAAATAGTAAATGAGCAGGTTTATTCCTGCTCATTTTAAGGAATAAAAATATTATGTCTGATGATGATAAAATAATAAAAATTTTATTTTTCGGAGATATGGTTGGAAAACCTGGCAGATATGCCGTGCGTGATTTTTTGGAAGAACACAAAGCCGAATATGATTTTGTTATTGCAAACGTTGAAAATGCGTCACACGGTTTTGGATTAACCGAAAAAAATTATAACGACCTGATATCTTACGGTGTGAATGCAATGACTTCCGGCAATCACATTTGGGATAAGCGTGATATTTTTACATATATTCAGAATGCTGATAAACTTATCCGTCCGATAAATTATCCCGCCACAACTCCGGGTGCGGGCAGCAGGGTGTTTGACTGCGGAGATTATAAAATTGCTGTTTTGAATATTTTGGGAAAAGTTTTTGTAAATATTGTAGACTTTCAATGGGAAAAAATTCTTGAAGAAATCAAACGATTGAAAGAAATTACGCCGATTGTGGTAGTGGATTTTCACGGAGAAGCAACGGCAGAAAAGATTTGTTTTGGCAGATACTGCTCAGAGTTAGGTGTAAGTGCGTTTTTGGGAACACATACGCACGTGCAGACTGCTGATGAAAAAATTTTGAATGGAACGACCGGGTACATTACAGACGCGGGATTTTGCGGTGCTGTTGACAGTGTTATCGGGATGGATTACAAGACATCTCTCACACGTTTTATCACAAATATTCCGGAGCGTTATGAGGTAGCTGAAAGCAATGAGGTGCAGATAAACGCGGTTGAAATTGATATTGACGTAAATACCGGATGTGCTAAAGCTATAAAAAGGATTTTTTGTAGTAGAGATAATGAGAAAGAGGATGAAAGTCAATGAAAACTGATTTGCACATTCATACGTATTATTCGGATGGTGTCTTTTCGCCTGAAAAAATCGTTGATACGGCAATAGATGTCGGACTTCAGGTTATAGCGCTGACAGATCACGACAATGTTTTGTCTTATAAAGTTGCAAATGATTATTTGAAAAAAGAAGGCAAAGAAGATAAGCTCCAGATTATTCAGGGTGTAGAAATAAATACACTCTATAAAAATTATGAAATCCATATTCTTGGATATTTTATGAATACGGAAAACAGTGATTTTAAAAACTTGCTAAAAGTTCAGCAGCACGCACGTGTAAAGCAAACCAAAGAAATCATTTCGCTGCTTGCTAAAAAAGAGGGAATTAAAATCAAATTTGAAGACATAAAAAAACAGGTGGCAGAAGGCGGCAGTATCGGGCGTCCTCATATTGCAAAAGCCATAACGAGTGCCGGCGGAACGCACAGTATTATGGACGCTTATGCTAAATACATCCACGATGATTCGCCGGTTTATGTCCCAAGAAAAACCGTCACTCCGCACGATGCTGTTGAAATTATCTACGATGCCGGCGGAATACCTGTCATAGCTCACCCGCATGATTTGGATATCGCTGAAACTCTGATTAAAGAATTGATGAATTATGGCTTGCGCGGAATTGAGGCTTATCACAGAAAGCATTCTCCTGCCTGTGTTGAATATTTTTCTTCTATGGCGGAGGAATTAGGGTTAATTGTCACAGGCGGTTCAGATTTTCACGCGCCAAATATTATGAACGGACAAATTATTCTTGGCAAAAATTTTGTGCCTGATTGGATTTACGACAAGTTAATCGAAGAGAAAAAACATATTGATATGGCAAATCTTTAAAAAAAAGTGAGGCTATAGTGGGTAAAAAACGTTTCTGGAAACTTCAATATTCTGTAACAATTTTTGTTATAATCGGCGTACTGTTAATGCTTGCGCCGGTATCAATAGAGAGTTCACGCCAGGCGTATTTTATCTCGCGATGGAAAGAAACTTTTTCGAGGATGGAATATGTTCTGCAGGTTATAAGGACGCATATTTCAGACGATATGGTTAAAAACTACAATCAGGCATCGACACCGGAAGAAAAAGAACAGATTGTGCTGATGCTTTTAAAACCCTATTTGCGTCTTACTCCTGCAAAACTGCCGCGGAGCTACAAAATTTCTTATATGGATAAAAAGAAAGTTGACAGTGACGATACCTGGCATTTTAAAGAATATTATTACACGGATAAAGGCATCATTGCCGGCATAAAAAATTTGAATCGTAAAAGTGATAAAGAACCCGTTTTTATAATGATGTTCGATGTAAACGGAATACTTCCGCCAAACACCTGGGGGAAAGATGTTTACGGAATAGTTGTTTATAATGCACGAGTTACGGCTATCGGAGCGGAAGAGCCTATGGATAAACTCCCGCACGATTGTTCGACCAGCGGCAGAGGGTTGTATTGTTCTTATTATTATCTAATCGGAGGGGAATTTGAAGAATAATAATATAAAATCAGTATGCGTGTTCGCGTCATCAAGTGATTTTCTGGAAAAAAGTTATTACAAAGACGCTGCCAGGCTGGGAGAGCTACTTGCAGCAGCCGGAATGGATATGGTCTATGGCGGGAGCACACTCGGACTTATGTGGGCTTGCGCAAACGCAGTTAAATCAAACGGCGGAAAAATTACAGGTGTTATGCCGCAAAAACTTTGTGATTTCGGGGTTTCTTCAAAACTCTGCGATGAGTTTCACCTGACAACCGGAATGAGGGAAAGAAAAGCCAAAATGGATGAGCTTTCAGACGCTCTCATTGCACTTGCCGGCGGGTTCGGCACTTTGGAAGAACTCGCGGAAATGATTGTGCAAAAACAACTCGGGTATAACAACAAGGCGATTGTAATTTTGAATACTAATAACTTTTACGACAAATTGATTGAATTTTTTGATGTAATAATTTCGCAAAACTTCTGTAAATGCGCGCCAGACGGGTTGTATTATGTAGCGCAGACACCTGAAGATGCCGTTGAATATCTGAAAAATTATACACCTGTATTCAAAGCTTTGACCCGTGAAGAATTGTATGCAAAACAATAGAAAAATTTTTAAACTATTGCACCGTGGGAAGCGTCCTGAACATTTTTTGCATATTTAGCAAGATAGCCTGATTTTACTTTCGGAACGAATGGAGGCAGAGTTTTTTTGCGTTCTTCAAGCTCGGTGTCAGAAACAAGAAGGTCAATTTTTCTTGAATTAATATCAATTTTAATTTTGTCGCCGTCTTTAATCAGAGCAATAGTGCCGCCGTTTGCCGCTTCCGGACAGATGTGTCCGACACAGACCCCGCGTGTGGCACCAGAAAATCTTCCGTCAGTGATAAGCGCACATTTTTTGCCTAAGCCTTTCCCGACAAGAAGTGAAGTCGGCGCGAGCATCTCTCTCATGCCGGGACCGCCTTTGGGACCTTCATAGCGGATTACAATAACATCGCCGGCTTGAATTTCGTCATTTTCCAATGCTGACATTGCCTCTTCTTCACTGTCAAAAGTTCTTGCAACCCCTTCAAACTCGTAGCATTCCGGAGCCACACCGGAAGTTTTTATAACACAGCCGTCTTTTGCAAGGTTTCCGTAAAGAACAGCAAGTCCGGGCTGCGTATATGATGATTTGTCATAAGGAGGAATTATTTCTTCATCAGCCCAAGCGGAAGCCGCAATATTTTTCACTGATATACCGCAAACCGTCGGAGATTCAACCAGAAAATCTTTTAAAGATTTCAATACCGCCGGAACCCCGCCTGCATTATGGAAATCTGTCATTGTAAGTGTTGATGACGGGTTTATTTTTACTATCTGGTGAATTTTGCCGCTCAATTCTTCAAAATCATTCAGCGTAATATCAATTTCTCCGGCATTTGCAATGGCAAGCGTGTGCAGGAATGTGTTTGTAGAGCCGCCGAGTGCCAAATCTGCTATGATTGCATTTCTCAAAGAGTCTCTTGTTATAATGTCAGATGGTTTTATATCTTTTTCAACGAGTTTCACGATTTGCATGCCGCTTTCAAAAGCTATTCTGCGTTTTTGTGAAGACACGGCAGACGCTGAAGCGCAATAAGGAAGGCTCATTCCCATAACTTCTGTCAGACACGCCATTGTATTTGCAGTATACATTCCCTGACAGGCACCGGCGGACGGGCAGGAATTTTCTTCCAATGCAAGCAGGTGCTCTTCTGTAATTTCACCTTTTCTAAATCTTCCGACAGCCTCAAATGAGCCTGTTACCATAGTAAGCTTATTTTCACCTCTGCACATACCGTCGAGCATCGGTCCTGCTGTCACAATAATTGCCGGAATATTCAGTCTTAATGCACCAATCAGCATCCCCGGAGTAATCTTATCGCAATTTGAAAGCAACACAACACCATCAAGCTGATGCGCAGCTGCAACACTTTCCACGCAATCGGCAATTAAATCCCGCGAAGGAAGAGAATATCTCATTCCGCTGTGTCCCATTGCAATTCCGTCACAGATTGCCGGTACCCCGAATACAAAAGCCTGCCCGCCGGCAGAATGTATTCCCTTTTCAATCTGCCTTTCCAAATCCCGCATACCGATATGCCCCGGAACTAAATCCGAAAATGAACTTGCAATCCCGATAAACGGCGCATTCATATTTTTTTTACTGACTCCTGTTGCCATCAATAGTCCGCGGTGCGGTGTTCTTGCTATCCCTTTTTTTATACTGTCGCTTCTCATAATTGTTTAACCTCAATAATATTCCAGTCATCATCCCATTCAATTGAGCCTTTTATGTCAAGATTATGGTAATGATAAGGATTTTCAATCAACTGTTCAAATTCTTCATAAGAGAACAGAAGCCCGGATTTATAGAGCCTTTTTATAATCTCAGGAAGAAGAGTAGTGCTTCCGGCAATTGTTCCATCCGCAGAAGCCGCTCTCTCTCCGTCGTAATAGACTTTTTCGTCTGCAAAAATCATCTCTTTTTTATCACTTTTTGTTATCGGGAGAGAATCACTCACCAGAATAATTTTATCCAGCGGTTTTGATTTAAAAAGTAATTTCAAAGCGTCCTGTGAAACGTGCACTCCGTCAGCGATAATTTCTGTATATAAATTATCATCAATCAAAGCTGAAAGAGCAGTTGTTTTCCCGCGGTGAACAACTCCGCTCATTGCGTTATAGAGATGTGTTGCTCCTGTGCAGCAGGCTAAATCCCCGCCCGTGCAGTGACCTGCCTGAACTTTTATCCCTTTTGATAACAGATATTTGGAAAGTTCAAAATCTCTGTCCAGTTCCGGAGCAATAGTCACTATTTTGATAAAATCATCTTCTATAAGTTTATAGTTTTCTACAGCCGGAACAAGAAAATGTTTTACGTTATGAATACCTTTTTTTTCAGGATTTAGAAAAATCCCCTCAAGGTGCACACCTAAAATTTTTGCCATATCTGCCGTTTGAATTTCGGCAGCAGCTTTAATTACATCTATAGCGCGGCGGGTATTTTCAACTGTATCGGTCACTATTGTCGGAAAAATTCCGCCGATACCGTATTGGAAGATTTTTTTTGATAATTCCAGCACCTGTTCAACTGTTGCTTTGTTGAAATCAACACCGAAACATCCGTGGAAATGCTGCTCTATTAATAATTTTGTTTTCATCTTGAACCCTCACCCGAATTTTTAACGCTCGTTCCGCGCTTTAAAATTCTACCCTCTCCCAAAGGTAGAGGGTAATTATTTTTAAATAACACTGCCTTCAAAGACTTTTCTTGCTTCTTCCCTATCGTCAAAGTGGATAGTGCGGTCTTTAAGAATTTGATAATCCTCGTGACCTTTACCGGCAATCACAACAACGTCA
This sequence comes from Candidatus Gastranaerophilales bacterium, assembly GCA_944322945.1. Classification (GTDB taxonomy): domain Bacteria; phylum Cyanobacteriota; class Vampirovibrionia; order Gastranaerophilales; family Gastranaerophilaceae; genus CALUVN01. Next base: position 61,573 of record CALUQN010000006.1, read on the forward strand.
TTGTTAGCTGCAATAGTTTTCAAAAGCTGAATAGCCTTGCCTCTATCGGGTTCAACAGTGACTTTGTCGGAATCAACCGATTTTAATCCTGCAATAATATCAGTGATAATAGTCTGAGGGTCTTCACTTCTCGGATTATCGCTTGTAATAACAATTCTGTCCGCAATTCTTTCGGCAATTGCGCCCATTTTAGGACGTTTAGTTGCATCGCGGTCACCGCCGCAGCCAAACAGGCAAATCAATCTGCCGTCTTTAGGTGTAATTTCTCTTGCTGAATTTAAAACGTTTTCCAAGCCGTCAGGAGTGTGCGCGTAATCAACAATGACAAGCGGCTTTTTGACTACAACCTCAAATCTTCCGGCAACACCTTTTACATTTTCCAGAGCTTTCACTGCAATATCAAGGTGAATGCCCATAGCCATAGCCGCCGCAACAGATGCAAGCACGTTGTAAACACTGAACATTCCGTTCATGTGAAGATTAACTTTCTTTTCACCTTCCGGAGTTACAAGTGTAAATGTTGCACCGTTCAGTGAAAATTCAATGTCTTTTGCCATAATGTCAGCCTGTTGTTTTACCCCGTAGGTAATTTTTTTCACGCCGTCAGGCACTACAGACAAAAATCTTTCTCCGTAAGAATCATCAACATTGATTACTGCAAAAGAACCTTCTTCAAGATGTCTGAATAACAGAGCTTTTGCCTCAAAGTAATTATCCATTGTTATGTGATAATCCAGATGATCTTGTGTCAAGTTTGTCAAAACAGCGCCGTTAAAACGGCAGCCGCCGACTCTGTTTTGATCCAGAGAGTGTGAACTGACCTCCATTACAACATTATCAATTTTTTCAACATCTTTAATCATTCTTAATGTTGCTTGAAGTTCAGGTGCTTGCGGAGTGGTGTGTTTTGCATCGCGATACTCGCCGTTTGAGGATAATTTATACCCTAAAGTACCGATGAGTGCACATCTTTGACCATTTTCTTCCATAATTTTTTGGATAAGGTGGGTAACTGATGTTTTACCGTTTGTGCCTGTAATACCGATGAGATTAATACCTTTTGACGGGCTTGAATAAAATCTGTCAGCAATATCAGCCATTTTGTGGCGGGTTGAGGAGACAACAACCTGCGGGATTTTTATATCAAGTATTCTTTCAACAAGCAAAGCTGCCGCACCATTGTCGATGGCGTTTTGTGCAAAATCATGACCGTCTGCGTATTCGCCGGGCAGGCAGATAAATATATCGCCTTTCTTGGTCGTTTTGGAGTTATAAGAAATCCCGCTTATCTCTACATTTTTGAAATTTGCCAAATCTTTATAGTCTAAATGTTCAATTAATTCTTCCAGTTTCATTTTCTTTTTCTATCTCCTAGTTAGTCTTTTTCTCAATAGTTTTAACTTCTTCTTTATCAGGTTTCAGGTTCATAATTCTTGCGATTTGAGAAGCTACCTCGTGGAATACAGGTCCTGCTACAGTATTGCCCCAGATAGCACCGACTTTTGCACTGTCAACCATTACATAAATCAGTACCTGAGGGTCTGACGCCGGCAGATAGCCGATAGTTGAGGTGTAATTGTAGTGGGTGTAGCCTGCTCCGTTTTCTTTCGGTTTGTTTGATGTGCCGGTTTTGGCGGCTACATTGTATTTATCCATTTTTATAGAAGATTTTCCGTTATTGACGGACGCCGCAAGAAGTTTTGTTATGGTATGGGCTGTCTGCGGTGATACAACCTGAACTCTTTGTACTTTTACAGCTTCTTCTTCGGGTGAATATTTGATAACATGCGGGGTTACACGGACACCGTCATTTGCAAGCGCAGATACTGCTGAAATCATCTGCATTGCAGTGACTGATGTTCCATAGCCGTAAGCCATTGTTGCCTGGATACCCTGATCCCATCTCGGCCAGTTTGGAAGAAGCCCGACTGATTCTCCCGGCAAATCTATACCTGTACGCTGTCCAAAACCGAATTTTCTCAAATAATCGTAAAATTCCTTGGGGGACATTGTTTTTGCAATATTAATAGAGCCTATATTGCTTGAGTGTTCAAACAAATATTCAAGTGAAATCATCCCCGGATATGGATGTGTGCTGTAGTCATAGTTTTTAATTTCCCATTTGCCGATAGTCATTTTACCGGTATCAAGCACTTCCGTGTTTTCGGTAATTTTTCCGGCATCCATTGCACTTGCGACCGTGATTGTCTTAAACGTAGACCCCGGTGGGAATACATCAGTCAGAGTCCAATTTTTAATCTGCAAAGGGGTTGCATTCCGGTAATTGTTCGGGTCATAGGTAGGATAAACAGCATACGCAAGAATTTCGCCGTTTTTAGGGTTCATAACAATTACGGTTCCGCGAAGCGCCTCTTTTTCCGTAATCATTTTTTCCAATTCTTTTTCGCAGATATGCTGGATTGCAGCATCAATGGTGAGAGTTATATCCTGACCTTTTGGATTCATAGTTGTTGCAACTGCATCTGTTGAAAAATCATAGATAATTTTTCCGTCGCGGGTGCGCTGATATTTAACAGGATTTTCTACGTGCTCAAGTTTTTCTTTTGCCGTATATTCAACCCCGTTTGCAATATCCGCATCAAAATTATAAAATCCCAAAACATGCGCAGCAAGTGTACCTTGGGGATATTCACGGGTGTTTTTCTTACCCATACTGATTTCTCTCAGGTGCAGTTTTGATATTTCTTTGGCTGTATTTTTGTCAATATCTTTTTTAATCGTTATGACAGGCCCGGGCTGTTTGAGTTTCTGCGCAAGTACATCTTTTGGTATTTTCAAAATCGGCGCAAGAGTTTTAGCAAGTTCTTCCGGCGATGAATCATAAATCTCAGGGTGTGCATAAACGTCAGAATAAACTTTATCCGTTGCAAGTTTTAGTCCTGTTCTGTCATAAATATCACCGCGCATTACAAACGAACGGTTCACACGTTGTTTTTTTGCTCTTACGCGATATTTGCCGACATCTATCACCTGTATAAAAAATAAATACAAAGCGAGTGATACTGCAAAAAATATAAAAAATATTTGCAGACAAAAAATTAACTGCTCAAACCGCTTTGTACGTTTTTCGGCTCGTCTTGCTATTTCGTTATCCGCATCTCTTCTTCTCAAAATTTTATTCCTCTTCCCTTTTTAATTTTAACATAACTACGGATAAAATTATCTTCTATTAATAAATATTAATATATTATTCTTTTCAAAAAATGCGGACTATAATTTAGTTATGAAGTTAAAATTAATTTTTACATTTTTAATATTTACGCTAATTGTGCCGCAGGTTTTTGCGCTGGATGTTGTTTACCCTCGCAAAAATCAGGTTACGATAAATTCAGCGTCAACCTTTTTTATCGGCTCATCTAAAGTCGGTGTGCCGCTTATCGTAAATGGTGAATACGTGAGAGTCCACCCCTCCGGCGGGTTTGCGTATGTTGTAAATTTACGAGACGGCAAAAATACTTTTGTCCTGCAATCCGGGGATGAAATTAAAACATTCATTATTGAAAAACCGGCAAGACGGCTATCATCAGGCAAATACACTCCGCCGCCGCTTGTGGAATACACTTCAAAGAAAAATTATTACATATCATCAGATGGGGCGCCTCTGCGCGGCTCACCCGTGGATTCCGGCATAAACAGATTGTCGCATTTTGAAAAAGATGTGCCGCTGTTGATTGACGGTGAAAAAAGTAATTTTTACCGCGTTGTACTGAATAACAATGAAAAAGCCTGGATTGCAAAAACTAATGTAAAAGCTTTTGAAGGATATCTTAACCCGCCGGCTGTTGTTTCAGGCAGAACATTTACGGAAGATGATAAGTATTACACATTTACTTTTAGTTTAGACAAAAAAACGCCTTATGTTATGACAGAAGGGCAGCTTTTTACTCTGAAATTTTATAATGTAAAAGATTATCCTGATAATACTTACGTGTTTACATTCCCTATACACGGCAAACTCTACGGGTATCAGGGCGCTTATGACGGTAACAAATTTATCCTGAAAATACGAAAATTTCCGGAAATAAATCCGGATAAACCTTTGAAAGGTAGAGTCATCACAATTGATGCCGGACACGGCGGACATGAAATCGGCTCAATAGGTTGCTGCGGACACAAAGAAAAAGATATTACTCTTGCTATTGCACAAAAACTGGAAAAAGAGCTGCAATCAAGAGGGGCAACTGTTTTTATGACCAGACGTATTGACAATGATGTCAGTCTGAAAGCCCGTGTAGATTACGCAAACAGCAAAGATTCAGAGATGCTGATTAGTATTCACGCTAACGCTCTGCCTGACGGCGCAGACCCGAACAAGCACAGCGGAACCAGTATTTTTTATTACTACAATCAGTCAAAACCGCTTGCTGACAAAATTATCGCAGAAATGACAACACAAGCAGGCACTAATAATGACAAAGTCCGTCAGGGCAGTTTGGCATTAGTCAGAAATACCAATGCTTTGAGTATTCTGATAGAAGTTGCCTACATGATTAATCCGGAAGACAATGCAAAACTTATTGACACAGCCTTCCAGCAGCAGTGTGCAAAATCTATTGCTGACGGTATAGAAAAATATTTTACTACGGATACTGTGCTGCCGGGAAATATTAATTAACCTAATTCGCTTGCTTTTTTAGCAGTCTGTTGAATTACGTCATAAAAAAGTTTGTCTGAATTTTCTTCATTCATAACAGATATTCCGACAAAGGTGCAGCCGCCTTTTGTTGCTACATTATCTATCAAAGTTTGAACGGGAATTTCACCTCTGTTCATAACCATTTTTGCAGAACCCGCAGCTGTTTGTGTTGCCAGCAGTAAAGATTTTTCATAATCCAACCCCAATTTTTCACCTGCCCGCGCCATATCTTCTATAACTTTATAGAAAAATGCCGGTCCTGAGCCTGAAATCGCTGTGACTATGTCGATTTGAGATTCGTCAACCTCAATACACTTACCGATAGATGACAAAAGTTCCATAACAAGTTCAGCATCTTCTTCAAACGCGTACTCACCGCGGCAAACACCGCTCATTCCCTCAAGTACAAGTGCAGGGGTATTAGGCATTACTCTTATAACACGATTTCGACCGATAACGGCTTCAATTTTTTTAGTGCTGACTCCTGCGGCAATTGACACAACCAATTTTTCCGGCGTTAATTCTGTTTTTATTTCCTCCAAAACACCGGAAACATAATTAGGTTTTGTTGCGATAAAAATAACGTCAGAATTTAACGCCAAAAGTCTGTTATCTGTAATCACATCAATCCCGAGCCGTGTGGAAGCAAGTTCAGCAATTTCACAATTTACTTCCGACCCTTTTATATTAGCAGCAGGTAAAAATCCTGAATTAATAACGCCTTTAATAATAGCGCCCGCCATTTTTCCGCAGCCGATAAAACCGATTTTTAGTGATTTACTTTTGTTCATATTCCGTAACCTGCCTCTCTTATTGTGTTGACTAATATTTTTTTTTATTTTAACATAAAAAGCATACGATAAATATAATTAAAAGGGAATTAAATATGAGACGTACACTAGAAGGAACAAAGATTAAAAGACAACACGTAAGCGGCTTTAGAGCAAGAATGGCAACCCCGGGCGGAAGAGAAGTTTTGAACAGACGCCGTGCTAAAGGACGCCATAAACTTGCTATCACTGCTAAAAAACGTGCTTAGTACTGATGCGGAAGGGTAATCCGACGCTGTAAAATTTTAGGTAAATCGGATGTTACCAAAACAATATCGATTAAAAAAGAAGTCCGCATTCACGGCAACATATAAAATTAAAAACTCCACCCGAAAGGGCGGAGTAACTTTGTTTGCAGGTTTACCCAAAAAATCAGATACCCCGACGAAAGCAGGATTTGTCGTGAGCAAAAAAACTCACAAACGCGCGGTTAAAAGAAATCGTCTTAAACGTCTTATGAGAGAAAGTTATAGAATTTTATTAAAAGAAAATGACCTGGGGTGTTCACAAAAATTTATGTCATTGGTATTTGTCGGTTCTGAACAAGCCTTGGACAAAGATTTTAAAACAATGTATAATATAATAAAATCTTTGTTGAGAGGAATAAAATGTTAGAGGGCTGGTTTGTAAACAACGTATTGATGCACAAGGAAATACGCCCATATCCGCAACAGCCGCAGGAAACCTCCGGCGTTGTGCAAGGGTCTGATGCGGTTTACAGGTATTCACTGAAAGAGTCAGAATATCCGACATTAATAATAATAGACGCGATATCAGACGGCAGAGGCGATATAATCCCGCCCGGGCATTATGAACTGGCACTATCAGACAGCATGGATTTTTTAATAATAATGCAGTCAAAACAGCCAATAGCGATTATACCTGTATTCAAAATAGAAGAGGATAAAACAACGCTGGACGAACAGCGTACACAAAAATATAAACGGCGCCAGAAAAAATTAGCAAAAGAGCGAGCTAAAACCAATAAAAAACGTGCAAAAGTCGGAATGCCGCCAGATGTTGATACTCCGAATATGGAGGCAGCAATCGAATATAACCCCAAGGGAGATTATTACCTGATAAAATATGAAAAAGGAACAATCCGGGCCTGGGGCGCGATAAAGCGGATATAAAAATATTATGGACTTATATAACAAATTCCGTCAAAATTTTTCACAACCGCGTCATACTGAGCTCTCTGCTGAACAAAACCTGACTAAATGTCTGGTTTTATGAGAGGGCGAAGTATCTAAATAAAAAAAGAGATTCTTCGTGCTAAAGCTTTCAGAAAGAGGAACTTTTAATAGTATTAGTGGAATTTGATATATAATTTCCAAATATAAGTACTTGATTTTTGATTTTCAGTGAATAATAATAAACATGTAAGGAGAAAATATTCTTCTAAAAAACATATAACGCGGGATGGAGCAGTCTGGTAGCTCGTCGGGCTCATAACCCGAAGGTCGTTGGTTCAAATCCAGCTCCCGCAACCATTTCACTGGAAGTTTCAAACTTAGAAGCTTCCAGTTTTTTAGTCTTTTTTGGGGGCAAAAAACGTCCAAAACGGTTTAATAAACTTCACATTTACCGCTATCTACAATTAATTTATCAAGTTCCGATACTATATCTACGTGTCCGGGAGTTTGTTTTGGTTTTTGTAATTCATCTGCTTTCTTAGTCATTTTTTTTAAGAATGAATTTGTTGATTGAAAAATACCCTGCATATATTCTTTGTGACCGATTTCAGTGAACAATCTGTCAGTAAAATACCGAACAAAAAAAATGTCGATGTTCCTGCTGGCTCTATCGCCGGTTTCTTCCTGTTCACATAACTCTTTGAATTTTTTAAACTTAGCCGGTGTATTAATCTTGTTTAAAACAACTTTTTTTGCGTTATCACTAAACCTAAAACGCTCAAATGACGGCTGACGATAATTTGTTTGATAATTAACTAACATTGTACCTCCTATCTTTAATATGTGTAGAATAAAGTATGAAATAATTTTTTTTGCTACTTCATAAAATAGATTGTCTCTTTAAGTATATAATAATTAACATTTCTGTAATCCGGTCTTTATAATATAAAATACACTCTTCTGAAAATGGTAGAAGAATTTAACTATAATATTGTAGATCAAGACGCAATGAATGAGTTACTTAATGATGAGGTATATTGGCTTCCAAATGAGTGGAATTATCCCCCTTTGCAAAAACACATGAAAGATGTTAATTATTTAGACAATATGTCAGACTATATAAGGAAGAAATATCTCGCAGTAAAAAATCCAAAACTTTTACATTTTGCAGACCGTGAAAAACCCTGGTTTTACCCTGATGAGGATTATGCAGAGGTATGGTGGCAATATGCCAGAAAATCACCGTTCTATGAAATTATTATGGCAAGAATGATAGATAATAAATTAGCAGTAAGCAATAAACAATTAAGCTCAACTTTGAAGAACAATTTGCTAAAATATTTTCAGAATACTATGTATAATATGGGGCATTATCCTAAAAATGTCTTTAACTATTATAAGTATAGAGTATTAAGAAATTTTGTATTTGGGAAAACATTAAAACGGTATATTTATAAAAAGCATTTATACAAAGCTAAAATTAAAACGGTTGATCACTTTATAAACGGAAAGTAGAAACGAGGCTTATTTTACATATCTTGTAAAATAAGCCAACCGTGCAGACAGTTTGTGTATACCTGAAGTTTACCGCTAAAACCGTTAAAACAGACATGATGCTTGGGCATCCAGACATCATGTCAGCACTGCTTAAAATGAAATATAATGCTTTTTATTCTTCATTTTCTACAATCTGTATTGACGAAATATTCAGCATGTTTACATGTACAAGACGAGCTCTGTCAGGTCTGAAAGCCAAATTTTTTCTGTCTTTTATTTCACTGTTCTTTAGTGAAATAAAGTTCAATCCGCTATTTATTATGTAAAATAAAATATTGTCCGGATCATTGCTGTCAAACTTCATATTATCCGGGATTATCAAATCCCCCTCAATGAACTGTTCTATTGTTGCTATCAATAATCTTATTGTAGGTAACGGTTCCATATTAAATTCCTCATTATTCAACTATTTTCAACTTCTATAATTTACGGTTACTTATTCACGCCGTTAAACATCTCTTTTATACCATCTACAGAGCTTAATATACCGGTTGCTTCATAAGGCATATAAACAACCTTATTGTTTTCTCCACTTGTAATAGACTGCATTGTCTCAAGGTATTTCATTGCTACAAGATATTGATCAGGTTTACCTTTATCAGCAAGCGCTTCTACAATTCTTTGAATAGCAAGCTTTTCAGCATCAGCTTCAACGATACGTGCCTGTGCAATACCTTCCGCTCTCAAAATTGCAGCCTGTTTTTCACCTTCTGCTTTGTTAATTTCAGCTTCTTTTTGTCCTTCAGCTTTTAATATTGCTGACTTTTTAAGTCCTTCCGCTTCCAGAATTGCGGCACGTCTGTCACGCTCTGCCTTCATTTGTTTTTCCATTGCAGACTGAATATCTGTCGGAGGGATAATATCTTGAAGTTCAACACGGTTAACCTTCACACCCCATTTATTTGTAGCCTCGTCAAGAATTGCACGCAGCTCGTTGTTGATTTTATCTCTGGAAACAAGTGTTTCATCTAAATCAAGCTGACCGACAAGGTTTCTCAATGTTGTCTGTGTAAGTTTTTCAATAGCATCCGGCAAATTTTGAATTTTGTAAACAGCACTCACCGAATCTATAATCTGGAAATACAACAGAGCGTTTATACTGATTGAGACATTGTCTTTTGTAATTACATTTTGCCGTGGAAAGTCATATACAGATTCACGCATATCTATTTTTGTACGCTCTTTAATATATGAATAAACATTTCCGTCCAGACCTCTCTGGTTAACTTTCCAATAAATAGTCCGCGGGTTTTCAATTAACGGGATTATATAATTTAATCCGGCGTGCAGAGTTTTTTTGTATTCACCAAGTCTTTCAACAACGACTTCTTCCGCCTGCTGAACGACAATAACTCCTTTTGCAGCAAATATGATAACTGCAACTAATAAAATAACTAACACTATACCCATAATTTTATACCCTTTCTACATACATAATTAAACTGTCTAACTTTACAATCCGGACATCCGCACCGGCTTCAATTAATTCGCCGTGCAAAGTTCTGGCGTTCCACCTCTCGTCATAGATGGAAACAGAGCCGGCGTCCGGGCCGACATCTGCAGTAACTTTTGCAATTTTGCCAACATAAGCATTATCAGGTTTTGCAGCTGCCGCCTCACCGGTTCTTTTCATAAGAAACGGCCTGAAAAACAAAAGCAGCAACAAAGACAACCCTGCAAATATTAATGTCAAATAAACTTTATTAGCTAACCACACGGCAACAACAGCCGTAATCAATGCAGCTATACCAAAATTAAGGCAAAAGTATGACGGAGTAAGCATCTCAAGAATTAAAAATGCAAGTCCGACAACTGAAAAAATCTGCCATAAAACCATAAACAACCTCGTTTTATAATTAACGCTAAAATTTTAGCATATTACACAGCCAAGGTCAAGAAAGCCATGTTTATAGTAAAATACGGTTATGATAAGTTTTGACAGTCTGACATTGAAAGCATTTACAGAAGAAAGCAGAAATTTCCTGACCGGTGCTCGTATTCAAAAAATACAGCAGCCGTCAAGAAAAGAAATTATCTTGACAATCCGGAATAATTCCGTTACGAAAAAACTTTACATAAATATAAACCCAAATTCCGCACATATTTGTTTTATGTCAAAAGAAAACGAAGAAAAGCGGTATATCTCAATTCCGCAAAAACCGCCTATGTTTTGCATGCTTCTTAGAAAATACATTGAAAATGCAAAAATTTCTAAAATTAATCAACCCCAATACGAAAGAATTTTAGAGTTTTACATTGAAACCTTTAACGAGCTTTCAGAAAAAATTTATCTCTGCCTTGCCATAGAAATTATGGGCAAACACTCTAATATAGTTTTATACAATTATGACACCAATATAATCATAGGCTGTGCGCACAATGTCGGAGCCGAAAAAAGCCGCGAACGCGAAATGTCAGGCACACTGCCCTATACATACCCGCCAAGACAGCATAAAAGCGATATAATCAACTATTACGGAAATGTTGATTATACCACGTTGAGTGAAAATTTTTACTGGTTTTCACATTATTTTGCAGAACAATGCACAGGGCAGTCCCTTGACAAACTTAAAGATTTTATTAATTTAAAAGGACTTTCGCCGGTTATATCGGCAGATTTTTCACAATATGCGCTGTTTTATGAACTTTTGCGTGGCGGAATACGTCAAAATTCTGTTAACGAAATGATTGATAACTATTACGCTTATCATATTAATTTTGAAAAATTCTCTTCCCTGAAACACACTTACATTGCTGAGACTAAAAAGAAACTCAATAAAATCAAAAATTCCATTACCAAAATGGAACAGCAGGCGCAAAGCAATATAAGTTACGACAAATTCAGGCTTTACGGTGATTTAATAATGGCTAATCTATACAACAACAAGGATTTCAGCCCGAAAATACTCGTATTTGATTACGAAAATAACAAAGAAATTACGCTGAAACTTGACGAAACAAAGACTTTAAAAGAAAATGCCAACATTTTCTACAAAAAATATAACAAATCAAAGACTTCAAAACTTAAACTGGATGAACTCGGCGCAGAACTTAAATTAAATGCGGAATATCTTGAGCAAATTTTATATTCTTTGCAAAACTCGCAATCAATAGAGGAATTATACGAAATTTTACCGGAGCTTAATGAGAGCGCCCCCCCTGACAAAAAATCAAACAAACCCTCCCTGCCGATAGAAACTGAAATTGACAGTTACAAAGTTTACATAGGTAAAAATAACCGGCAGAACGATTATATTGTCTCCAGACTGGGCAAAGATGATGACCTGTGGTTCCACACAAAAGACTGCGCAGGTTCACACGTACTCTTAAAAGGCAGCAACCCGCCGGATTCTGTTATACTAAAATGCTGCGAACTTGCAAAACAATATTCAAGCGCGTCCTCGTCGTCTAAGGTAGGTGTTATTTACACAAAACACAAATACCTTAGAAAGCCGCCCAAAGCAAACCCCGGATATGTCACCTATAAAAACGAACAAGAAATTATTATTGATTAGCCCGATCCCCCGCTGTAATACCATCTATCCGGCAGACTCTGAGCCGGCCATCTTTATTGTAACAAAATGTAAAGAAAATACGCTTATATAGCAATTATACATGCGTAAAATACTTTATTGATATGTAAGCGATAAGCTGGATGAATATGATTAAATAAACACGAGACTATACACACACTTACTATTTACACTACCTACTACACACTAACCTTCACACACGAGGAATTACAAAAAAATTCCAAGGCTCTTTCACCCTCCGAAAGAGTTTTTTTTTGCACAAGTTATTGTAACAAAATGTAAAGAAAATATATTTATATAGCAATTATATATGTATAAAATACTTTATTAATATGTAAGCGATAAGCTGGATAAATATGATTAAATAAACACGAGACTATACACACACACTTACTATTTACACTACCTACTACACACTAACCTTCACACACGAGGAATTACAAAAAAATTCCAAGGCTCTTTCACCCTCCGAAAGAGTTTTTTTTTGCTTTTGTATATTTTGATGATAAAAAACAAATTTTTAGAAAAATATTATCAGATTTTGTAACCGGCCGAAAAGCCCGTCTTTATACAATCTTAATATAAAAAGACTTGACCAATCAGATAAAAAGTATTCTAATAAAATACATAACAAAAAGAAAAAGAAGAAAGAGGACAACTACATGAAAGAATTTATGCACACAAGGCTGGACAACAAGAATTTCACGGAAGATGATATCAAAAGCTTTATAAAAGAATACAATATCAAATTCATCAAACTTCAGTTTGTAGATATAAACGGTCAGGCAAAAAATTTGACTATACCGTCGCAGCACATAGAAAAAGCCTTAAATAACGAAATCATGTTAGATGGTTCATCAATCAAAGGTTTCAGAAACATTGAGACCTCGGATATGTTCTTCTACCCTGACAAAAACTCATTCCAGATATTACCTTGGCGAGAAAAAGACGGAGTCCACAGCGCAAGGTTAATCTGCGATATATATAATTCAGACGGGACACCATTTGAAGGCTGCCCGAGATGTAACCTAAAGCGAGTAATGAAAGAAGCAGCAAAGCTTGGGTTTTCAATGAATATCGGACCGGAAGCTGAGTTTTTCCTGTTTGCGAAGGACAAAGACGGAAAAGTAACAACAACTACGCAGGATTGTGCCGGATATTACGACATAGGGCCGGAAGATTTAGGGGAAGACGTACGGTCAGATATAGTTTTGACCTTGCAGGAAATGGGATTTGACATAGAAGCCTCACATCACGAAGTAGCAGACGGTCAGCACGAAGTTGATTTCCGCTACACCGATGTACTGTCAGCGGCAGACAATGTCACGACATTCAGACTGGCAGTCAAAGCAATTGCAGCACAGCACAATTTACATGCAACATTCATGCCAAAACCTATTTACGGAATAAACGGTTCCGGTATGCACTGTAATGTATCTTTGTTTAAAGACGGCAAAAACGCATTTTACGATGAAAAAGCTGAATATCAGCTGTCAGACATAGCCAAATACTCAATCGGCGGGATGTTGAAACACATTAAATCAATAACAGCGATATTAAACCCGACTGTAAACAGCTACAAACGGCTTGTTCCGGGGTATGAGGCTCCTGTATACCTGGCTTGGTCGTTGGCAAACAGGAGTGCGCTGCTGCGAGTTCCGGCAAAACGCGGCAATGCGACAAGAGTTGAACTACGTTCACCGGATCCGGCGTGCAATCCATATCTGGCGTTTGCCGCAATATTGGAAGCTTGCATAGACGGAGTAAGAAACAAAATAGATCCGCCGGCACCGGTCGAAAGTAACATATACAAACTCACAACAAAAGAGCGTAAAAAGCAGAGAATTGATTCATTACCGGGAAGTTTAGCAGAGGCATTGGATTATCTTGATAAATCGCTGGTAGGACGAGCTGCACTAGGCGAGCACGCATTCAACGAATTTATGAGTTCCAAAAAGAAAGAGTGGGATTCATTCAGAACCTACGTATCACAGTGGGAAATCGACAAGTATCTTGAAAGATACTAGAAGACTGCAAAGGATAATAAAATTTGCAAGGCGCGTTGGAAACAATATCCAACGCGCCTGATTTATACCCCGTCATGTTTTATACTATACTGTACGCCACAATATCCGCAATCGCAACATTCAGCCAGTCATATTTGAAACAGACATAATCGTTGCATTTGCATTCATCATCTTCGCACACGCAGTAATCATTCAGCCTGCATACAAGCGCGTTTTGCAAAGGTAAAATATCCTCGTGGCACTCGTCGCACTTTCCGTCTTTCATATACAAATTCCCGTCTATTTTTAAGTGGTTTGTAAACAATATAATTTTGTCGGATTGGACTTTTTCTGCGATTTTGTAAATTGATTTTGAAATAGATTTAGACATAAAAAACTCCTTTTCGTTATACAGTAAAAGTTTAAATATTTTTGACAAAAAATACATCCTCATTTAACTTAACTAAAGCGGATAATATTTCGTAATAAAGAGAAATAATTTTGAAAAAACGTATGTTTGTGGTACACTGAAGGTATAAACACTGGAATTCATGGGGAGAAAATATATATGACAGAAAGCGCACAAGACATCATTAACGATAAAGGTATGGAAGCAATAGAGTCAATTCAGTCTCAGGAAGAATATGAAGCTATTGATACCAAAACTACACAAAGTTACGATGCCAGCAATATCAGAGTATTAGAAGGGTTGGAAGCCGTCAGAATGAGACCTGGTATGTATATCGGTTCAACTTCACAGCGAGGCTTGCACCATTGTATTTATGAAATTGTAGACAACTCGATTGATGAATCTCTTGCCGGTTTCTGTACAGATATTATAGTTACCGTGAACAAGGACAACAGCGTAACCGTAGAAGATAACGGACGGGGAATTCCTGTAGATATCAAACCAGAAACCGGCAAATCCGCACTGGAAATCGTCCACACCGTACTTCACGCCGGCGGAAAATTCGGCGATGGCGGATACAAGGTGTCTGGCGGACTTCACGGTGTTGGTGCATCTGTTGTTAACGCTCTTTCCGAAAAATATATCGTAGAAGTTTCCCGCCAAGGATATGTCTGGAGACAGGAATATATGAGAGGCGAACCAGTTGCTCCTGTTGAAAAAATCAGAGAAACTGACAAGACCGGTACAAAAACAACTTTCTGGCCGGATCCTGAAATTTTCACGGAAACAACAGAAATCGACTGCGACGTTATCGCAAACAGATTGCGCGAAATGGCGTTTTTGAATAAAGGTTTAAAAATTATTTTCGTAATCGGTGCGACAGGCGAAACCGAGACTTTCCACTACGAAGGCGGCATCGGCAGCTACGTTGAATTTTTGAACAAAAACAAAAATGTTCTGCACGAAAAACCTATCTATATCGACAAAGTCGTTGACGGTATGCAGGTAGAAGTAGCAATGCAATACACAGATTCATATACTGAAAGTGTCCTGTCATTTGCAAACAACATTAACACTCATTCAGGCGGAACCCACCTTACAGGGTTCAGAAACTCCATCACACGTGTATTGAACGATTACGCAAGAAAAAATAACATCCTGAAAGATTCTGACCAGAACCTGTCAGGCGAAGATGTCAGAGAAGGTTTAACCGCAATAGTAAGCGTCAAAATTCCTAATCCGGAATTTGAAGGTCAGACAAAAGAAAAATTAGGTTCTCAAGAGGCTCTCGGTGCCGTACAGGATGCAGTGAGAGACAAATTGCAAGAGTGGCTTGAATTTAATCCGAAAATTGCAAAGACCATACTAGAAAAAACACTTCAGGCACAAAGAGCAAGAGAAGCCGCAAGAAAAGCAAGAGAATTAACAAGAAGAAAAACTGCGCTGGAATCTTCTACCCTTCCGGGAAAACTTGCGGATTGCTCAAACAGAGAGCCTGAAAAATGTGAAATATTCATAGTCGAGGGTGATTCAGCAGGCGGTTCTGCTAAACAGGGCAGAAACAGAATGTTTCAGGCAATTTTGCCATTGAGAGGTAAAATCCTTAACGTTGAAAAGGCGAGACTTGATAAAATTTACGGCAACAACGAAATTCAATCAATGGTTCAGGCTTTTGGTATAAACATCAGCCGCAATGAAGATGAAGTTGATATTGAAAAACTCCGCTACCATAAAATTATTATCATGACAGATGCGGATGTTGACGGCGCTCACATCAGAACGTTGTTATTAACATTCTTCTTCCGTTATGCAAAACCGCTGATTGAAAACGGTTATGTCTACATTGCACAGCCGCCATTGTACAAAATTACAATGGGTAAAACCGCGGAATACTTATATGATGAACACGCGCTTGATAAAATGCTTAAAGAACGCGGAATTAAATCGTTAAGCCTTTCTGACAAGACAAAAACAAAAGTCAAAACAGGGGATGAATTGCTTGAATTGATTAAAAACATGTCAGCGTTCTACAATTCATATAACAACCCGATATTGAACCTATATCCGGCGGTAATGCTCAGAGGGCTTGTGCGTTCGGGCATTACGACAGAAGACTTTGAAGACCAGGCAAAAATGACCGGACACGTGGAATATTTGAATCATTATCTCCAGGACCACGCAAAGAACTACAATGTTCAAGAGGCTGAAAACTACGTTGTATCATTAAAATACAATCCGGAAAATGCCAAATACGCGCTTCAATTAAATCTGAATGAAGAAGAGCACGTTATTATTAACCAAAATATTATTAAATCTTCAGAATACAAAAAATTGAAAACGGCATATCCTTTAATCAGAGATTTTCTGATAGAAGAGGAGCAGACACTGATATTGGAAACAGATACAGACCAATACGAAATTAATTCGTTTGAAAAGCTGCAAAAAATCATTGATGACCGCGGACAAAAAGGGTTAACTATACAACGATTCAAAGGTTTAGGCGAGATGATGCCGCAGCAGCTTTGGGAAACTACCATGGATCCTGCAACACGAACTTTGCTAAAAGTAAGGGTAGAAGATGCAATGTTATGCGACCAATTGTTTGATGTGCTTATGGGCGACAAGGTTGAACCGCGCAGAGACTTCATTGAATCCAATGCAGTTTATGCAACAAACATTGATACATAGACACTGCCAGAAGGTACTATACGCTTAAAAGAATACAGAAAAATTATTTTCGGAACACGCTTCCGCTCCGCTCTCGCTATCGTCCTCAAATAACCTTTCTGTATTCTATCAAGTCTGTCATTTAAAGACCCATAGCGGACGCTTTCCCTGCAAAATATTGTCATTCTGAGGGCTTTAAAAGGGACGTTAAGATTATAAGCCATTATATTATCATCCTCGACTAAAGCGAGAGCGGTAACAAAACGAATCAGGCTCTGCCAGAAGGTACTATCCGCTTTAAAGAATACAGAAAAATTATTTTCGGAACACGCTTCCGCTCTGCTCTCGCTATCGTCCTCAAATAACCTTTCTGTATTCTATTAGGTATGTCATTCAAAGACCCATAGCGGACGCCTTCCCTGCAAAATATTGTCATTCTGAGGGCTTTAGCCCGAAGAATCTCAATTAAAAAAAAGTCTTCACACCTGCATTGCCATCGGGTTCAGAATGACAGTAAGAAGTCCAATCCATCCAAAATAAAGCAATAAAAAAGGAACCTCGGGGTTCCTAAATGTTAGGGGAAAATTGAGTTAAAGTAGTGTCTTATATCCTTTATATCGGCATACTTTATCAAAAACTTTAAAAATTCCGGAGCGAAATTTACAAAACTTTACACCTTGCGCAAAATAAAAACGGAAACACGATGTTGTTCCGTTTTGACATTGATATACTTGTGGAGGTATTAAGATTTATTGAGGAAAATTGATTAATCTTGTATGAAAATTGAGCCTTTTTTGAGGTTAACTTCGACCATATCACAGAATAACGGCGGCATTGATTTCGCCACGTCATCTTTTTGAGCTGCAGCACCTGCAAGATAGTTGTCCGGCAACGGCGCTTTTCCCTCCAAGATATCCGGTCTTATTATGTTGTCAAAAAAATCACTCATGGTTGTCCTTTTCTTGATATTTGTTATAACGGCATAATTTGTGAAAAACTTTAATAATTTGAGCATTTGTAAAGAAAGTGTTACACTAGCATAGGGATAAAATGATATACAAAAAAACACGCCCGGTTTCGGTCAGGCGTGAAAAAGTTATAACAAATTTATTTGGTTATAAAATTATTTTTTGTACAAGACAGCTTTACCTGCAGCTGTAGCCGGATAAATTCCCTGGTCATAGAAGACAACTGGATAAATATCTGAAGGGTTATCAACTATACAGTCATCATCATCCTCTGGATCATTACTGCAAGTGGTTTCTCTATTAGGTGCTTTTGTACCATTTACATCTATAAAACCATAACAATTATTAGAACTCGGTGCTGCTGCTGTTTCTCCAATAGTATTTGCTTCTGTACAATTGATAGCAGCTTTCTTGAAGGTAAACATAATACCATCATTAAAGAACACTGTATAATTTGTATCTGCAATTGGTGTAGTAGTAGCAGCGGCAGAACCAACAGCTGTAGCACTGTCACCTATTAATACACTATAACCTTCGATAGAACCTGTTTCAGTTCTGACAACATTCATTCTGTTGTTTAACAAAGCAAATATTGAAGTACCCGTTGTATCTGTTGATGTTGTAGTACCTAGGTCATAATCATCAAGAGCCAGGTTTAAAACAATAGCTTGTGAAATTACTGACAGAGCTTTTTTGTAAGCTGTTTTGTACTGTGCACCGTTTGTTGCGTTCATCAATGTAGGCATTGTCATTGCAGCTACAACCCCGATGATACCCAGCGTAATAAGTACTTCCGCAAGTGTGAACCCGCTATGTACCGCTTGAAATCCTTTTTTAAACATAAAACCATCCTTTCAAAAAATTATTGTCCACATTACCATTATAACATATTTATATCAATTTGTTAAGAAAATTGATATAAATATCATTATTTGTTTACAAAATTTTACCTAATATGATTTTCGGGTGAGGATATGAACTTAGACAAAAAATTTATCGGCAGGCAAATACGCCTGCGCCGGATGGAGCAAAACATATCTCAGGAAAAATTCTCAGAACTTATAGACATTTCCCCGAGGCACATGTGTACTATTGAAAACGGCAAGTCGTTTCCGTCTATTGAAACACTGGTCAAGATTGCTGATATTTTGCATATTAATCTTAACGAATTTTTCAGCCTGCCTGAATCCAAGGATGACAACCCGCTGAGGATTGAGGTTATGCAGCTTGTCCAGATTTCTGATGAAAATGATTTACAATTAATTAAAGAGATTATCAAAGCCGTGCACCGCAACAGATTACGCAAATAAACGGCAGTCACCGCCCGGTGCTGCCATTACGTTTGGTTCATTCTGTAAATTGATAATGCTTGTTATTTTTTTCACATCTTGATTTTAACTCTCTCTGCCAAGAGAATTATCCCAAGTTTAAAAATGCAAAAAAGCAGAAAATTACTCAATATATGTCAAACGAAAACTATTCATGTTTTGATTGTTTTAAAAAGTTGATGCCAAATTCCTGCAATTTTTCGAGGATGCCGGCGGTTTGTTTTTCGGTCGGTGAAGATATATCTATTCTGTCAGCGTGGAAATCTGCCTGTACCTGATGTTTCTTTACTATCTCATTTACATGGTTGTAAGCGTACTGCACTTTTTGTTCTGCCGGAATTCTGATTTTTGTGGATACATTAGGGGTTACTTTAATCATTTTCTACTCCTTTAATTAATGATGATACTTTTATAATAAATTTGGAGCGTAGGGGATTCGAACCCCTGACCCCGACACTGCCAGTGTCGTGCGCTACCAACTGCGCTAACGCCCCTTCCGTAGGTTTCTGTTTTATTTACTTGTCATGGGGGTCGAGCGCAGCCCCCCTTCAAAAACCAGACATTTAGTCAGGTTTTTGCGGGTTCCCTGCTAACGCCCCTTCCGTAGGTTTCTGTTTTATTTACTTGTCATGGGGGTCGAGCGCAGCCCCCCTTCAAAAATCAGACATTTAGTCAGATTTTTGCGGGTTCCCTGCTAACGCCCCTTCCGTAGGTTTCTGTTTTATTTACTTGTCATGGGGGTCGAGCGCAGCCC
>CALUQN010000007.1 GCA_944322945.1 Candidatus Gastranaerophilales bacterium
TCCGAAAATAATTTTCTTTTCTGATAATCTTTAATCATAAAAAACAGAAAAGAATGTTATTTGAGGACGATAGCGCGAGCGTCAGCGAGACGCGTGTTCCGAAAATAATTTTCTTTTCTGTTTTTTACTTTAGGACTTATTGCAAATCTTTCATATCCTCAATCTCTTCAAGGAATATTTTTTTAGAGCCGCAGGTTCTGAAATTTTTAAGAATAGCCTTATCAAGTGCGGCAGTAGCAACTATTTTACCGTTTACGTATGTAACAGGGAGGCTTTCTTCATTTTCACGGTCAAGTTCTTCAATATAGCGTCTGCCGTCGGTGTTCGCAAGAATTGTGCGGGTAACGTCATTCATAACATCAAAAATATAGCGCTGACGGTTAGACATACCGTCACCCGTTGTAATAAGACTTGTCGCCTTCTGCATTTCAGCCAGAGATTCTTTGTAATATCTCAGATGTCTCAAAAGAATAGCGAGGTTGTAGTGCGCCTCATAGTTCATCGGCGCAAGCTCAATTGCGCGGCAATAGTTTAAACCCGCATTAGTATAATCACCGTAAAGATGCTGGGCAAGCGCCAGGTTGTAACGTGCGTCGTAATCTTTTTTCAGGATTTTAACCGCGTGCTGGTAAGCGTCAATAGCCTGTTCCAGATATTTTTTCTGAACGGCAAGGTTGTCATCCGAAAGATAAATAGATTTTTGCCTGTAAGCAATCCCCATATTATACCAGGCACGCCCGCGGTTAACTTTAGTAGATAGCTTGTTGCTGTAAATAAACGGGATATAAAGAAGCCAGCGCTTGATACTGATAATTTGCCTATATTGTTCAATAGCTCCGTCAAAATCGCCGAGTTTTTCAGCGGAAACAATCCCGTAATTCATACGCGCCATAACGTATTTTGAATTGTACTTTATTGCATTTTCATAAGCATCGACAGCAGAAAAATAGTCTTCATAGAGAACATAGATATTCCCGAGGTTATACCACGCGCCATAGTGTTCCGGATAGAGTTTCAAACCTTTGTTATACAAATCAATAGCTTTTTGAACTTTAGCTTTTCGTAAGGCTTTATCGCCCTTGTAGACGCAATACATGCCTTTGACTTTGTTAATCTGGCGGGTAGTCCAATCAGGGAACACAAACACCGCGCAACAAACAAACGCAACAACAAGTATAAAAGAAAGTATCGAAATAATTTTGCGCAAAATTAAAACCTCAAATTTATACTAACATAATACCTGCCGCAAGCGTATCAGGCAACTATATTGCGAGAAATTAACGTGTTTTAGCTTATAGTTATGCTTCATTTATTACGAAATATTAACAAAATTTATCCGTAAAAGCAATTTACAGATAAAAAAAGTTTTTATATAAGTAAGGTAGGTAGAAAATCAATTTTTGGAGGTTAGGTTATGACAACCGTTAGTGCTGTATCAAATGTTTCAAGGGAAGCATACAACCCGTTTACAGCAAGTGCGCAGGCTCCGCATCTCGGTATGGAAGGTTCCATCTGGAATTATGAAGTGCCTTATAACATGTCAGGTCTCGGCTTTGAGTCTGAAGGCGGACACGAATTTGACTCTTTCGGCTTTATGGGTATGCCGAGTTTTATGGGCGGATTCGGCGCATTCCCTATGTTCGGAGGTATGGGCGGCAACTACCAAAGCTACTGGGACATGATGAATGAATATAACCAAGCTTTCACCAACAATCAAATAAAAAATAACGAACGCCAGAGAAACACTGAACTTCAATACAACGCTCCTTACGAAGATGTTAAACTAAAAATGAGCGAACTCCGGGAAAAAATTCAAACAAACAACCAGGATCAAATCCTCGGAGCATATAACGAATTTAAAGATGCAGTAAAAGCTATGTACGGCGGCTCTGATGAACAAGTCTCCGCTCGTGCAAGAACAATTTACGAACAAGCATACGATGTATCCTTAACTGAAGATATCAGAAACCACGGCAAAGGCGCTTTTGAACAAGCGTTTTTACAAAGCACATCAGGCGGTATCGGAGTTGATGATACCTCTGCAGAATACAACGTTTCGCAAATAACAGGGCAGCCAATAGGCCGTGCCCAAAGAGATAAGAAAATTGCAGGCCACGCAATGGGCGGCACAATCCCCGGCGGTGTATTCGGTGCTCTTGGAGGCGGAATTATCGGAAAACTTTGTAAATCTAAATGTAAACCATTTGCAATAGCAGGTGCTATTATCGGTGCAATTGCCGGCTCGGTTTACGCTGCAGAAGTAGGCGCTAAAAAATATAAGTAATAAATAATTGTGTGTAGAATATATGTGTGATTTATGTGTGTGTACGGAATGTAAGAAAAGGCTGACTACTTGTCAGCCTTCTTATTTTTTTTAGATTTTACAATAAAATTTCCTGTTTTATTTTTCAATCATGAATGTTACAGGCCCGTCATTGACAAGTTCAACATCCATCATCGCGCGGAATTTACCTGTTGCGACAGGTATTCCGAGAGACTTTATATTTTCCGTAAATTCTTCATATAATTGAACAGCTGCATCAGGCGGGGCGGCTTTATCAAAACTCGGGCGGGTTCCTTTTTTACAGTCTCCACACAGGGTAAACTGAGATACAACAAGGATTTCACCATTAACATCTTTTACAGATAAATTCATCTTGTCATTTTTATCTTCAAATATTCTTAAATTTACAATTTTTTCCGCAAGTTTTTGAGCATTTTCAGATGCGTCGCCTTTTTCTACACCAAGGAGCACAAGTATCCCCTTACCTATTGATGAATACATTTCTCCGCTAATGCTTACAGATGCCCTTTTTACTCTTTGAATAAGCGCTTTCATTTTCTCTTACCGCCCTATTATTAAATTTTTCCCTTTAACTGACCACAAGCAGCGTCTATATCAGCACCGCGTTCCAGCCTTACTGTGACCTTTTTGCCTGAATGTTCCAGAAGATATTTAAACTTCATTATTGAATTATTGCTTGGACGCTGATAATCATTTTCTGCAGTCGGGTTGTACGGAATTAAATTTATATTACATTTCAAATCACTCAAATATTCCGCAAGCTCTTTTGCAGCATTTGTCGTATCGTTCAAATCCTTTATCAGGAGATATTCAACAGTAATTCTGCGGCCTGTTTTTTCTATATACGACTTTAAAGCTTTTTTGAGCTCTGACATGTTGTATTTATCTTCAATCTGCATAAGTTTTCTGCGGATATCATGGTTTGGCGCGTGCAGTGAAATCGCAAGCGTAGATTGCATATCAATATCAGCAAGTTTGTAAATCTGAGGAACAATTCCGCTTGTTGAAACCGTAATTCTTCTTGCGCCTATTTGGAAATTATCGTTCAAAATGTGCATAGCTTTTATAACGTTATCAAGGTTTAAAAGAGGCTCGCCCTGCCCCATAAACACAACATTTGTCACCTTTAAACCAGTATCACGCTGAATTGTTAAAACCTGTTCAATAATTTCTTTATACGTAAGATTTCTGACAAAACCGCGTTTACCTGTCGCACAAAATGAACAATTTACAGCACAGCCGACCTGTGAACTCACGCAGGCTGTCAAATTTGCCCGATTGTCAAACCGCATAAGAACAGTCTCAACACATTCTCCGTCAGGATATTCAATTAAGTATTTCAATGTTCCGTCAACACTTTCCTGTTTGACCTTAATTTTTACATCACTCACAACTGCAATCTTTTTTAATTCTTCCCTGAATTTTAAAGAAAGATCAGTCATTTCATCAATTGTACTGACTGATTTATGATAAATCCAGTTGTGCAGCTGACGTGCCCTGAAAGCAGTCGCGTGAAGAGTATCAGTTATTTGTTTAATTTCTTCCAAATTTAATCCCGACAGGACGTACATATTTTTTCCTTATAAAATTCAATAATTTCCATCATAGAATGACACAAAAGCGCAACAGGCTCAACTTCCTGCTTCCACTCGTAAAAACCGCAAGATTTAGGCAAAATACTCAACGGATTATCAGGAAAATCACGGCATATTTGAGGACGATTTTCGTAATCCGTGCATAATTTACATTCCGAAAGTTTAGGGCAATGATAAAAGTATACTTTATCCTCCTTGTTTTCTTCCAGCAATTTCATATATTCAGGATAAACTTTTTGGGCTTCCTCCTGATTTTTGTATGGTTCAAATACGCTCAAAAATTGGGTTGCAAATTTGTCACCGGCATCTGCCTTTGTTTTGAGTTCTTCCGGTGAAAATTCGCTGCAAGCAAGATTACAACAAGTTGCACAACGATTGCAGGAAAACATTTTTCTGTATGCCAATATTTCCTGCCATTTGATATAAATATCTCGTGCGATTTCGTCATCAAACATTTTAAGCACAGCATCCTGCCAAATTTTATTGCCAACGTCAAAGAACTCACCGGTGACGCCATCGGGACGAAGGGCTTCAACTCGTTTTGCGATTTCTTCCGATGCCGTTTTGAAAATTTCACGGTATTTTCTTCTTAAATTTAACAGATTTTCACTCAAATCATTCATAGCCATATAATAACATAAATGTAAACATAATTTGCACGCAATACTGAGAAAATTAAAAAGGTGCAAAGTTTAAAACTCTGCACCTTTTTGTTATATAAATACTGCCTTATTTTTTAGACGGTATTCTCATTGCGTAGAATGAACGGATGACGAATATCAAGCCGATTACGAGGAATATCCAACCTGCAACCGGAGCAACACTTCTGAAAGCTTCGCTGATAGCAATTTCCATAGCGAGCAGTCCGAACAATGTTGTGAATTTGATAATCGGGTTCATTGCAACTGAAGAAGTATCCTTGAACGGGTCACCGACAGTATCGCCAACGACAGTAGCATCGTGCAGCGGAGTGCCTTTTTCCTGCATATCAACTTCAACAATTTTCTTCGCGTTATCCCAGCATCCGCCGGCGTTTGCCATAAATACAGCCTGGAACAAGCCAAATACTGCAATAGCAATCAGATAGCTTACAAAGAATGAAACCGGTCTGTTGTCTAAACCTGCTGTGCATTCTTGAAGCAGCGGAGCTGAAAGACATGCAAATGCAAGAGCAAATGCAAACAGTGAAATGAAGATGTTAAACATACCTTTTTGAGCATATTGCGTACAAATTTTAACAACTTCTTTTGAATTAGAAATATTTGCTGATTTTGAAGCTGCATCATCAAGTTTGATATTATCCTTGATGTATTCTGTTGCTCTGTATGCACCTGTTGTAACAGCCTGCATAGAAGCACCTGAGAACCAGTAAATTACAGCACCGCCGGTCAGCAAACCAAGCAGAGTGTACGGGTTTAACAGATTCAAAATCATTTCCGGCTGAATTCCCAAAGTGTTTTGGATAACCAAAATCAATGAGAAAATCATTGTGGTAGCACCAACTACAGCTGTACCGATAAGAACCGGCTTAGAAGTAGCTTTGAATGTGTTACCTGCGCCGTCGTTTTCTTCAAGGTATTTTTTCGCAACGTCAAAGTTAGCTTCAAAACCAAAATCTTTTTGAATTTCATCTTTAACGTTAGGAATTTCTTCAATCAGAGACAATTCATAAACTGATTGAGCGTTGTCTGTAACCGGACCGTAGCTGTCAACTGCAATAGTAACAGGCCCCATACCGAGGAAGCCGAAAGCTACAAGACCAAACGCAAATACTGAAGAATAAATCATAATATCGTAAGGAATGTGAGTACTTGCAACGTAAGCAAGAGCCATCAACAATACGATTACCATGCCAATCCAGAATGCTGAGAAGTTACCTGCAACAATACCTGAAAGGATAGTCAAAGAAGCGCCGCCTTCTTTAGAGGCAGTAACAACTTCTTCAGTGTGTTTAGCTTTAGGTGAAGTGAAGATTTTTGTAAATTCCGGAATCAACGCTGCACCTAAAGTACCGCAAGAAATGATTGATGAAAGAATCAACCACAAATTGCCGCCTAAATCTGACAATAACCAGTGGCTTACGCCGAACGTCATGCCGATTGATAAAATAGATGTTAACCAAACGAGGTTGGTCAACGGTTGTTCAAAGTCGAATTTTTCAGTTTTTGCTGCGTAAATTCTGTCAACAATATTGTTAATCCAATAAGCAACAACAGAAGTTACAATCATCAAAAATCTCATAGTGAAAATCCAGGTTAACAATTTAACCTGATATTCAGGAGCTACACCGAGCAGAATGAAAGAAACGAGAGCAACACCTGTTACACCGTAAGTTTCAAATCCGTCAGCAGTAGGTCCGATAGAATCGCCTGCGTTGTCACCGGTACAATCTGCGATTACACCAGGGTTACGCGGATCGTCTTCTTTGATACCGAACTGAATTTTCATCAGGTCAGAACCAATATCAGCGATTTTTGTAAAGATACCGCCGGCAACACGGAGTGCAGATGCACCGAGAGATTCACCGATAGCAAAACCGATAAAGCAAGCACCTGCCAGGTGTCCCGGAACAAATAACAGGATTGTTAACATCATAATCAATTCAACAGATACTAACAAAACACCAATACTCATACCGGCTTTGAGCGGAATATTCATAATATTTAAAGGATTACCCTTTAAAGAAGCAAACGCGGTTCTTGAGTTAGCAAGGGTATTCATTCTGATACCAAACCATGCAACAGCATAAGAACCGAGGATACCGATAACTGACCACCCCAAAATTGTCAGCACACCGGTAAGCCCCATATGTTGCAAATAACCGAAGTAAAAAGCGATACACAGACCGATTAATACTTCTAAAACTAACAAAAACTTACCCTGTTGAATTAAGTAAGTTTTGCAAGTTTCAAAAATTGTGTTACCGATATCAGCCATAGCATGGTGAACCGGAAGTGATTTGATTTTCAAAAATTCGATAAAACCGAAGATTACACCGATAACTGAAATAATAATCCCGATCATAAGGAGATTAAAACTTTCAGGGGAAGTTTGGAGAATATTCGGTACTACCAAATCAGCTTCTCCTGCACAAGCAGGAGCGATACCAAGTGCCAATGCAGCAAACAATGCAAGCATCGCCTTTGGTAAATTGAACATTTTAGTCATAATTCTCTCCTTCACTAAAAGTACAAGTTTACGATAGACATTATAACTCAAACAAAAATATGAAACAACTTTGTAACAAAGGAATATTTATAGCAAATTTTACGGCATCTAAATATAAAAGGAGCCGGCAGCCTGACTATCCGGCAATATCCCAGCGCCCGCAAGTTCCGCCCCAGCGTGCGATTATGTTGCCTTTAATATCCTTAATTTTTTCAACATGCTGAACTTCGTCGACACCTTCAACAATTGTAATAACTTCGCAGTTGTTTGAGCAGCCGTTGCATTCGCAGGTAATTGATGAAAAGTGCATTTCACCGACTTCCCAGCCTTTAAACTTTGTCGGTGTTTCTGTGTATTGATGATTTTCCATTGCAATCAAAGCCGCTCCGATTGCTCCCATTGTCTGATGGTTTTCCGGAACAACAACTTTGTGACCGAGCGCCTCTTCAAAAGCTTTAACCATACCTGAATTTGTAGCAACACCGCCCTGGAAAGAAAATACAGGAAGAAGTTCTTTACCGAGTGCAAGATTAGAAAGATAATTTCTTACAAGTGCCTGGCAGAGCCCGTATAACAAATCTTCTACAGGGTAACCAAGCTGCTGCTTGTGGATAAGGTCGCTTTCTGCAAAAACACCGCAGCGACCTGCAATTCTTGCAGGATTTGTTGATTTAAGAGCAGTTTCACCAAACTGTTCTATCGGAACATTTAATCTGTTAGCCTGCTGGTCAAGAAAGCTTCCGGTACCTGCAGCACATACTGTATTCATAGCAAAGTCAGTAACAATACCGTCGCGCAATATAATAATTTTGCTGTCCTGACCGCCGATTTCAAGGATAGTTTGAACCCCCGGGACATTGATACTTGCTGCAACAGCGTGTGCCGTAATTTCGTTTTTTATAATATCAGCACCGACAAGCGCGCCTGCAAGATTTCGTCCTGAACCGGTTGTACCAACACCCATGACATTATAGTCAGTCAATTTTTTTGCATATAATTCGCGCAGACCTTTTTGAACAGCCATAACAGGTTTGCCTGCAGTACGCAGCATATAGCTGTCAACATATTTCCCTTTTTCGTCAACCAAAGCCAACTTCGTTGTTACCGAACCGACATCTATCCCTAAATATACTGTTAATGACATGTTTATTCCCCTAATCTTTTAATTCCTTATTCTTTTACTGTAGCACAAAAAAAATTGAATGCGCAATAAATAAAAGATTCTGGATTTATATCGCATACAGCTACTATAAAAGAAAAAAAACAAAAAGGTACTGCTTACGCGCAGTACCTTGCGTAAAATGGAGTTTAATCTTATAAAAACATCTGTTGTGTAATTCCTAGTTCCCTACCAGTCTCAAAGCTTCCTCAAGCAGTTCTTTGTTTGAAGAAATGAGCTTGTTGGTTATTTCCATCTGAAGTTTTGCCATCTGATAGTATGAAATATTTCCTTTGAAATCAGCGTTAGAAAGTTCTAACAAGCCTGAACGGATTTCCCCCGTGCCGAGAACGGGTTTTCCGGACTCTTCGGTTTCTATAAAATAGCCTTCTTTGATTTCAAACAACGCCGCAGCGTTATGGAAGTTTCTTGTTGTAATTCTGTAAAGCGGAACAACCCTTTTGCCGCCGTCGGCTTTTCCGTAAATAGTACCGTCGTTTTTAATTTCGTAGTCGTCATATTTACCTAGATACTTGCCGTTATTCGGGTCAATCCACATTTTAATATTTGTAGTCGGGATATCAAGAGAGCCGCCTTTGAGAGCTGTCTGCTGGTACAAATCTGCGCTGATAGGCTTTGTCCCCTGCATAATTTCACCCTTGTCATTCAGGATATACCCTTGTACTGTGTTACCGTTTTTGGCTTTATAAACACCGTCTTTATCAAAAGTAAATTCGCCAAGCCTTGTATAAACACTCTTACCTTCCGGAGTTTTTGTCAGGAAAAATCCTTTTCCTTCCAGAAACAAGTTGTCATTGGACGTACCAGGTGTTGATTTACCTTGACTAAGTTTTTTATCATAGTCATCGGCAACCGCACCGCCGAGAAAGGTTTTAAAATTAACCTGTTTTTCTCTGAAACCCGGAGTATAGACGTTTGTCATGTTATATGCAATGGCGTCCATCCAGTTTTGGGTTGCTTTTTGGGTATTCAGTGCCGTGATAAACGAATCATTCATGGCTGTTCTCCTTATTTTTACGTTTATTTTCCTGTTCCTGGTCGCGCCTTGAGCGGCTGTAGCTCAAATCGCTGTATGAAAGTTCCTGTTCATCAAAACGTTGTCTTAATGTTGAAATATTCATTTTTAAATACTCTTCAACTGCTTTGTCTCCAGGTATGAAGTTAGCAGCTATACTACCATCCTTATTTATCTTTATAATGACAGAAATATCTTTGTCAAAATTTATCCTAAAAGGCTGGTTAGTCTTCAATCCTTCGTGAAGCGCATTCATCAAAGTTGCTGATACATTAGCAGTTTTCTGCGCCTGCTGAGTGTCGGACTGCGCAAGATTTTGAATTTCAGCAGCTACACTTTTCATTGACATATCTGTATTTTGCACGAGATTTGAGAAAAACTGCGCATCATTCATATCCATATTTATGCTTGTGTAATCAACTTGAGCGGAAAGTGTACGGGAAAGCTCATCAATATTTGCTATATTTAATCTTTGATACTGATTTTGGAGATTAGCTGTATTTTTGCCGTTATTGAACATTGCCTGAATATTTTGCGCAAGAAGTTCTTCGGTATTCAACAAATCATTTTGTGAGACTTCGCCTTTTAAAGTTTTTGAATCCTGATTTTTGTCGTCTTTTTTGTCATTTGTATCATCTTGCTTTGAGGCTTTTTCATCTTTGGAAGCTTGTTCGGCTTTATTTTCAGCATCAGCTTCGGGAGAATTTTCAGTTTCTTTTGCTTCTTCGGTTTTGGAAGCATTCTTCAATTCATCATCAAATGAAGTTGAACTGCTTTTTGAAGAAGAAGTCTTTGCGGACGATGAAGAGCTGCCCGTATTTGATACTGCTGATGTTGATGCACTTGTTACATTCATTTTAGTTATTACCCTCCAATTCTTCCAATTGTTTTAACAGTTCTTTTGCTTCTTCTTCCTGTCGTTCCTGAGATTGAGCAAAAAATCTTGTTACACCCAGTTCTGAATATTTTTTAAGCTCTGCGGCTTTTTCTTCTGCAATATAGGCTTCTCTGTTTTTTTCTTTGTGTTTTTCCAGAACTTTTACGGCTTGTTCCAGCTTAACCAGTTTTTGTTTTTCTTCATCCAGTTTTCGCTGGGCTTCTATTCTGATTTCTTCCAACTTTTTTGCCTTCTCGTAAAGATATATAAGATATTTATCATAAGTCTCATACATCATCGGGTCGGCTTTTCGCATGTTAACTTTAGTATCATGGATTTCCTGGTTGTTTTTTCTTATGTTTTCCTCCGCTATAAAGACTTCCTGCTGTGCTTTTTGCACAACCATCAACTGTTCTTCTTTTTTACGGATTCTGAATTCCAGTACTTTTTGTAACCTGTATCGAAAAGGCATTTGTTTAGACTACACTTTCTTAAAAATATTATTACTGTTTTAAGTTTAGTGACAAACATCTAAACGTATGATATTCATTTAATGATAAAAAATAAAAAGTCAACTAATCAAGAATAGTGACCCCGGTGCTGCCGCCTGTACGAGTATTGTGGTAGCCGTAGCCGCGGTTACTTGTAAAACCTCTTGAATAACCGCTTGATGTGTCATCGAAATCACTCTCAAACCAATCATCAAACACCGGATTAACGGGCGGAGTCATGCCTGTCGGCGTTCCGCCGAGCATGAAATTACCGAGAGAATTCAGAGCACCTCTAAACCCGCCGCCGCTTCGGATAATCGGAGTCTGATACCCGTATTGGGGATTGTAATTTGTATAAGGATGAGAAGTTGTATACATTTGCGGAGGACACTGGTGGATATTATTCCTGTAACCTCTATACCCGGCTCTAAGATTATCAAAGCGTCTGTTTATATCTCCTGCCTGGTTCATTCCGAACATTTCCCGTTCCAGCCTTGACACACGCTCAGCCTGGCTGTCATTTTTGAAACTTCTGCCGAACATATTTCTCTCCATTCTGGATAACTCTCTCATGCCTGCTTTGTTTTCAAATTTTGAGACCTGTCTTATTCCGTTATACGGACGGTTAGTTACTCTGTAATGATTGCCTGCCGCAAAAACACTTTGGGTGCTCATTACAATTGCAATAGCCAATATAAGACGTAGTGATGTAATCAGATTAAACATAAAAATTTCCTCAACATTTTTTCTTTACTGCTCTTTTTTATATTTTTCAGAACACAAAGACTTTTCGCATTCACCCGTCAGGTAATCATTGCGAATATTCTTAACACATTGCACTACAGTAAGCTGGTGTGATAAACTTTTTTGTATGAAAAAGAGAGTTATAGCATACGTTCACACACACTGGGATCGAGAATGGTACAGAGAATTTGAAGTTTTCAGATTAAGGTTATTAAGAGTTTTTGATAACGTGCTTGATATGCTTGAAAAAGGCACACTGCCTTCTTTTTATTTTGACGGTCAGGTTGCGGCACTTCTTGATTATTTGAAAATTCGCCCGGAAAAAGAAGCGTCTGTCAGAAAATTTATTTCCGAAAAAAAATTATTTATTGGTCCTTTTTACTGTTTGGTTGACGAATTTTTGACAGACAAAAAAGTTTTTGAAAAAAATCTTGAAATCGGTTTAAAAATCTCAAAAGATTTCGGCTGTAATGATTATATAGGCTATCTTGCTGACACATTCGGACATAGCGGAAGTGTATGCAAAGCTTTCAAAAAATTCGGGATTGACAAATGTATGGTCTGGCGCGGATGCGGAGATTTTCCGTCTGAATTTATATTCAACGGTATAAATACAATCAACCTCAGACGCGGATATTTTATGGACATTTGTTCTGCACCTGTGAGTATTGAGGCTAAGGCGGAGTTTTTGAAAAAAAATCTGGATATGATTGCGGAAAAATCATCTGATACAATACTTTTACCCATCGGCGCTGACCATCTCGGAGTGGAAACTGATTTACCGGAACAAATCTCAGCCGTAAATAACCTGCTTGATGACTACGAAATAACCCTTGGGACACCGTTTGACTATTTTGACGCAGTGAAAGATAATTTTAAGTTTGAACACTCCGGTGAACTCCGCGACAACTCAAAAACTTTCATCCTGCCGGGGGCTTATTCAGCAAGGATTAATTTAAAACAATACAATGTTAAGGCGTCATTTTTACTGGATACAGCTGATAGGGTTCAAAAATATTTTAATGCGGGATATGACAGCGTGCTTGAGTACGCTTACAAACTTCTTCTGAAAAATCAGGCACATGACGGCATCTGCGGGTGCTCTACTGATTTGGTGCACAGAGAAAACATATCCAGATATGAAAAGGTTATACAGATTGCAAAAACCATACTCAAAGAAATTCAATTTAAAAATTCGATTGACTCTTATGACTTTATGCTAAAAACCGCGGAAATTCTCGGCACAAATCTGTCAGTAGTTGAATTTGAAAGCCTCGACGCTTGTGAAGGCGAACAGATTATAAGCGCCAGAAACGGCTTTGATGACAGAATTCTCTATGATACTCAGCGAATTCCGGTAACAGAAGATTATACAAAAATATTCAGACTGCTGAAACACAACGGGCTATCAAAAAACTGCCCCCAATTTACGCTTAATATTAAAGACAATAAATTATATATTGATGACAAAATTTCCGTTGAGTTTGTACGCTACATTGATAACGGTGATACATATAATTTTGGACCTGAAAAAGATGACAATGGCGAGTCTGCGGTATTGGAGAATTTAACTTTCACGCACGAGGCGTGCCGTGATGAGTGGCATTTAAAAACAGATTTTTTTGATGTGAAAATTTTCCAAAACCATGGCGAAGAATTTTTAAGATTTGTTATCACTTGGGATAACACCCTGAAAAACCGACTCTGGCAGGTAAAATTTAATCTTCCTGCACCAGTTGAAAAAACTTTGTCCGAAGATATGGATGAGCTTATTGAACGGAATTTTGACAGTGATTACAAAATAAGAGAGAATCTGCCGGAAAAACGAGGGATTGAAGCGAAGACAAATACCGCACCATTGCAGCGATTTGTAACAGCACAAGGTTTTTCTGTAATGACAAAAGGCTTAACTGAATACGAAGTAATTGAAAATTCGCTTTGTATCACACTTTTAAGAAGCGTCGGAGTCATTTCAAACCCTGAAAATTCATCCCGCACTACCCCTGCTGGTCCGCCGATTGAAGTTCCGGATGCACAAATGACAGGAGCATGTTCTGCTGAATTCGCTGCAGGATTTTTCCAGGCTGCAAATTACCGCAAATACATCATCCAATACTTTCTGAACGAGATTTTATAATCATAACGTCAGATTTGGTATTTTCAAGAATACGTTCATTAACTGTATTTCTGAGGAAGGTGTGTTTTGCCCGCAGTCTGCCCCCCAGCACGATTAAATCAATCTGCTCTTTTGCCGCGTAATCTGTAATTGCCTGCGCCGGTTGTCCTGTAAGAACTGTCTTTCCTAATACATTAAACCCGTGTTCAACTATTATATTTTCTGCGGAATTCAAAGTTTTCAGGGCATAAATCTTTTGGCGTTTTTGAATTTCCAAAAGCCAGTTTGCATCAAGACTGCCTTCCAGAAACAACAAATCAGGATCTTCATTCACTGTACACAGATGAATTTCTTTGTCCATTAAATCAAAATTTTCAAGAGTTTTCTGTATAGCATAAACAGCCTGTTCGCTCCCGTCTGTAGTAAATAAAATTTTCTTGCAAGGCAGACTAACTTTTGAAACATAATCTGAAGTGCTTGTGCTTGTAACAATTTCTCTGGAAACAGAGCCTAGCCACTTTTGTATCCCCCTTTTGCCATGCGAGCCCATTAGTACCAAATCATAATCCGTACTGTCAAGCTGTTCTGCAATACTGTCTGACGCACCGCCGCAAACCCTGAAACTATCATTCAAAATAAGCCCGAGCTCTATCACTTTTGATTTAGCACTCTCAAGTATTGTACACGCTATATTGGAGCACGAATTTACAAATCCGCTTTCTTCTATATAAACTTCATCAGGAAGAAAACTCCAGTCAATTACGCAAATTATGTCAATTACAGCTGACTTATGCCATTTGGCAAAATTTTCCAGCGCGCTGAAACTAATTTTTGAACCGTCTGTGCAGAATAAAACTTTCATTTTTTGTCACTCCTTTTTTACATCTATAACTTATGTTAAGAGAAATTACATTGTCTGGTATTCTATATTTTTTTTTGCTATGATATAGTTGAGGTAATTTTCTTTTAATAAGGTAACAATACAGTCATGCCTGCTTCTCAAAAGATTAATTTAAGGGAATACAAAGATTTAGTTGAAACTATCGCAAAAGTCGAGTATCAAAAGTTTTCGGTTTCTCACCTTGTGGACCTGCCGGAACTGATTAATATAGGCAATCATACCCTGTATATTTTATTCAAAAATAACTCGCCGGATAAATTCAACAACACATACCTTTCAACTGCCATCAAATGGGCTATCAGAAATGAAGTCAGGAGACGTTACAAATGGTACAGTCTGAAAAACAAAAAACTCCAGTCAGGTGAAGAACAGGAAGATAATCTGCGGGTTGAAGTTTACAAAACAATTCTTTCTATTGATGAAATGCAGGAGGCGGAAGTTCCGACGCAGATTAAGGCTGAAGAAAAAACACCGGAAGAATCTATTGAATTTCTTGAACTTAAACACGAAATTCTAATCGCAATGAAAAAATTACCTCAAAGAGAACGTGAACTTATTGAATATAAATTTTTTAAAGAAAAAAAATTAAGAGAAATTTCAGAAGAATTTAATATTTCACAATCCAGAATTTCCAGGATAATCCAATCCGGTCTGGATAAAATCAAAAAAGAACTGGTTAAACAGGGGATTATATAGGGATGAAAACAATTTTTGAAAAAAGTAATAGCGTTGACGGTATTACGTTGACAGACCTGCCTTGCAGCACGGATTTTCTTCCGTCATCCCTCTTGCGCACAGGCAGTATCGGTCTGCCGCAGATGGGCGAGCTTGAAATTCTCAGACATTACAAAGAACTTTCCGACAAAAATTTTTGTATTGAAAAAGGTTTTTACCCGCTCGGGTCCTGCACAATGAAATATAATCCGAAAGTTAATGAGCTTCTGGCTAGCCTCGAAGGTTTTGCAAACCTTCACCCGCTGTCAAGTGATGAAGATTCTCAAGGCGCTCTGGAATTGATGTATAACTTACAGGAAGCATTAAAAGTTCTCACAGGCATGGACGGGGTTACACTCCAGCCGGCTGCCGGAGCACATGGTGAGCTTACCGGCATGATGATTATAAAGGCTTATTTTGAATCTATCGGAGAAAACAGAAAAAAAGTCATTATACCGGATTCCGCGCACGGTACAAACCCTGCAAGCGCTAAAATATGTGACTTTGATATTGTACAAATTACCTCAAACGATAAAGGACAAGTAGACCTTGATGCACTAAAAGCTGTTCTGGATAAAGACGTTGCGGCTATTATGCTAACCAATCCGAATACGCTGGGAATTTACGAAGAAAATGTACTTGAAATCTCAAAATTAATGCACGAAAACGGCTCATTATTATACTACGACGGAGCAAACTTTAACGCAATTATGGGGTACACAAACCCTAAATTGATGGGGTTTGACGTAGTACATTTGAACCTGCACAAAACCTTTGCAACTCCTCACGGCGGTGGCGGCCCGGGCGCAGGTCCCGTTTGTGTTGTCGAAAAATTAAAAGATTTTTTGCCGGCACCTGTTATAAGTTTTGACGGTCAAAAATATTTCAGAAATTACAATATCAAAAACTCAATAGGTGCTGTAAAAAGCTTCTACGGGAACTTTGGAGTTCTGGTAAAAGCTTACGCTTACATCCTGATGATGGGTAAAAACCTTAAAGAAGCCAGCGAAAACGCTGTATTAAACGCAAATTACCTGAAAGAAAAACTCAAAAATACCTTTGAATTACCTTATGATGTACCTTGCATGCACGAATTTGTACTATCCGGCGAAAAACAAAAACAATTCGGAGTTTCAACCCTTAACATCGCAAAAGGTCTTATGGATGAAAACACCCACCCGCCGACAGTATATTTCCCGCTCATTGTACACGAAGCGATTATGATAGAGCCGACAGAATCAGAAACAAAAGAAAAACTAGATGAGTTTGTAAACTCTATGCTTAAAATTGCGAAAGAGGCAGAAATTAATCCTGAAAAATTGATTTCAGCCCCGCATACAACACCGGTAAAACGTGTTGACGAAACTCAAGCCGCAAGGCACCCTGATTTAAAGTTTAATGAATAAAGAAAGACAACATACCATGACTGAACAAAAAAAGAAAATTAAAGTAGCATTTCCTCATATGGGAATAATTTATATAGCCTGGGCGGCAGCGCTCAGAAAAGTTGGCTGTGAAGCTTTTATTCCGCCATACACCAGCAAAAAGACGCTTTCTCTCGGAACTAAATACTCTCCGGAAGCTATCTGTCTGCCGTATAAACTCATTCTCGGAAACTTTATAGAAGCAATAGAAGGCGGAGCGGATTACGTTGCAATGATATCATCCCCCGGTTGCTGCCGTCTGGGTGAATACGGCAACTGCATAAAAAACGCTCTGGATGATATGGGATATCACGCAAATTACATTGAACTTACCCTTTATGACGGAATTAAAGGGATGTATGATTTTCTCAAAAAAATCAGCGGGAAAAATGACCCGGTGCTCTTTTTGAGAGCTATCCTCATCGCTATAAGAAAAGTTTTTATATGCGATGAACTTGAGCGGAAACTTGCATACTACAGCGCAAGAGAAGTTCATCAGGGAGATGCAGAAAAACATTTTAACAAAGCTCTCAAACTCATTGATGAAGCAAATACCACAAAAAAACTTTTGAAAGCTCAGAAACAAGCACTTGCAGAAATTGCAAAAACTGAAATTGATGAAAAACGCGAAATTCTGCACGTTGATATTACTGGCGAAATTTATCTGGTATGCGACAGTTTTTCAAACCAGAACCTTGCCAAAGAGCTTGCAAAAATGGGAGTAGAAACAAGAAAAAGCCTGACAGTCAGCGGATTTTTAAAAGATGCAATTATACCTAAAATTTTCAGAAAAGGTGAGACACACCTGCAGAGAGCTTTTCGTCTGGCAAAACCGTATCTGAGCAGAGATATCGGGGGAGACGCACTGGAATGTGTATCTGACGTTGCGTATGCAAATGAAAGAGGCATCGACGGTATTATTCACATCAGCCCGTTCACCTGCATGCCGGAAATTATGTCACAAAACATTTTCCCAGCAATGAGAGAAAATTGTGATATTCCGATTTTGCCTTTAATTATGGATGAACAGACAGGGAAGGCCGGATATCTGACAAGGCTTGAGGCTTTTGTTGACCTTATGCGCAGACGCAAACGCAAAAATCAGCTTAGCCAAAAACAGGTTGAAATTGCTAAGTAATTCAGATATTAAAATATAATAACAAATGAGGTATAACTAAATTATGATAAAATTGTTTAAAGATTCTTTCGGAATTACTTATTATAATATTATACTTGCGACGCCGCTTGTGTTGTTTATGGTAATCGTCAGCATGTATCTCGGTTTTTCCAAAAATACTGTTGATACACTGCCGGAGATGTTTTTGTCAATATTCACACTGTGGGTAATGTTTGGAGCATTTTTGGCTGCGTGGTTTTTTATGGTGAAAAAAGCCGTTAAAAATTCAAAATCAGTGTTCATAATGGATGAAGATCAGGCAAAAGCGTCGTTTAATTTGATGAAAGAAATTCCGACGGGGATAGGAAGTTATTTTCTGTCATTCTTAGGATTTTTGATAATTTTTCTTGTTATCCTGATACTCTGGGGCGGAATTGTCTACAATATCGGGCAATCCGTAATCGGCGGGCTTAATCTGGATGCTGCTCAGATGAAAGAACCTATTGCATCAATTCAAGAACTCGGTGTTTTTATTGACAGTCTGTCGCAAGAACAGCTGCTAAAACTCAGCAAATGGAGCTTTTTAATTTTTATTTCTAACGCTTTATTCTCATTTTTGCTTATGCTGTGGGCGCCGGAAATTCTGTTTGCAGACAAAAATCCACTGACTGCACTGTTCAAATCAATAAAAAAACTATTTGTTAAATTTCTCAAATCACTAAAATTGTTTATATATATATCATGCTTAAATTTTGTATTGTCTTTCTTAAACACATTTGCAATACTCAATCCGATTACATATTTTCTGATGATGATAATCTACTTCTATTTTATTGTATATCTGGTTGTGCTAGTATTTTTGTATTATGAGCGTGAATTCTGCGAAGAAAACAAAGAGTAAAGTCATAGCCGTAGTAGGTCCTACAGCATCTGGAAAGACGGCATACTCAATTGAGCTTGCCGAAAAAATCGGCGGAGAAATCATATCAGCAGATTCAAGACTTGTCTATAAAGGTCTTGATATAGGAACGGCAAAACCTACAGTCGCGGAACGCAAAGGTATTCCACATTATATGATTGATATTGTGGAACCGGAAGTGGAATATTCGGCAGGACTCTATGTAAAAGAAGCAAGAAAATGTATTGATGACATTTTATCACGCGGCAAATCACCTATCATCGCAGGGGGAACCGGATTATATTTCAGAATACTTCTGGAACAGTATGACCTGCCGGAAGTTCCGCCCAATTACCAGTTGAGAGAAGAATTAAAAAAACTTGACAGCACGGAGCTGCATTCAATATTGAGGGATTTAGATTCCGAAGCTGCTGATAAAATTTACGAAAACGACAAAAAAAAATTAATCCGTTATATTGAAATAATTAAGTCTACCGGTAAAAAAATAAGCGAATCCAGAGGAATTTCAGAACCTGAATTTGATGTGGAATGGATTGGATGCAATTTTCCGAGGGATATTCTATATGAAAGAATAAACAAACGGGTTGATATGATGATTGAAAACGGTTTGATAGAAGAAACAAAACAGCTTTTAAACAAACACGGCAGGATTAACAATCTTTTATATACAATCGGATATCAGGAAATAATCTCATACCTTGACGGTGAAATGACCCTTGATGAGGCGTCAGCTCTTTTGAAACAAAATTCAAGACGGTATGCCAAACGACAGCTCACCTGGTTCAGAAAAAATGAAAATATAAAGTGGAATCACTATCCGGAGAGATTATCTTAACATTACACTAAATTTCTGAATTTATGATAGAATACTATCAGTAAAGTAAGGATGTGTGAAATGGATATAGATAAAAAAACTTTTATAAAAAAAGTTTCTATTATAATTGGTTCAATAATTGGTTGTATTTACATAATATTTCTGGCTTTGCCGTTTGCGGTGAATCCGTTTATCAATAGATATTGCGATACAATATCAGCTCTTGCTAAAGATACCGCAGGGCTTGATGTAACCCTCAAGAATATAGGTATTGTTACAACACCAAAACTAACAGCCGGAATTAAAGCCGGATATATTAACGTAAAACTGCCGACCGGCGACGAGATTGTTTCTGCAAACCACGCAAAATTAAAGATTTCACTCTTACCGCTGATTATAAAGCGCATTGAACTCGACGTAATTAAAGCCAGCAATCTGTCTGTCACATTGAATGTTGACGGCAGGGGAAAATTTCAGCTGGAAGAATACCTCACTGACATGTCGACTCAAAATTCAGGAGATAAAACGCCTACAGGTACTGAAAATCCGCTTGGCAGCTGGAAACTTTCAAATCACCTTCCGGATATAAGAATTGACGAATACACTCTGAAAATAATAAATACCGAAAATTCAAAGGAATCCCTAATCGACGGAAAAGATTTTGTAATCAGTGATTTCATAATAAACAAAAAAATCAAATTAAGCACAACCGGCGAAATGAAATTTTTAGACAGAAAACAAATTACCTATGATGTAAAATTGTTGAATAAAATCATGCCGGATATTGATTTGAACGAAATGCTGTTTAATACGGTACCGGAAGCTGATGTCGCTACAACAGAGGCAGTAAATACACCGGCAGTCAGCGCAATACCTGTTAATATTCTTACAATATTGGACGGCCTTGCTAAAATTCATATATCAGGAGATGTTGTTACTGATTTAAAAATCACGGGAAAGCCTGATAACATTATCCTGAACGGAATTTTAAACCTTGATAATTTTACATTTGCCACAGGTCGCAGTATGCTGCCGAAAGGTCATCTGTATTTAACATTCAAAAACAAAGACATCTCAATTAATTCAGAACTCTATACAGGTTCGGAAGAAAAAACATCACTTCTTGGTATAATTAACCACGGCAGAAAGCCGCTTATAGATTTAACCTGCAAATCCGATTTAAACTTTGCGCATCTGTTGTCACTTGTAAACCACCTTATGAAATCATTCGGGGTGGAAGAATTTGACACAATGGCAGCAAGCGGAACTTTAAACGCTGATTTCAGAGTTAAATCCGACTTAAAATCCGTACACTCTGACGGATATCTTACAATTCCGGAAGAAAACAACGCATATTTGAAATTCAAGCCATACAATATTTCAATTGATAATATTTTTGCTGATATAGATTTTGCAAACAATATGCTGAATATAAAAAATGCAGGGTTTGCAGTAGCCGGAAACCCGCTGAAGATTTATGGAACAGTAAAAAATGATTCTACAGTTGACCTGCACCTTTTGACGTCGGATATTATGTTCAAATCGCTTGTTGCACTGGCGGGACAGGCAAATTTATTAAAAGATAATGATATCAAAAGCGGTGCAATCTCAATTGATGCCTCACTCGGCGGCAAACTCAACAAATTGCTTCCGGTTATTGACGTAAACCTTAACAATCTTGTTGTGAAGAATATTCCGACCGCAACAACATTGGAACTTCCTAAAATTAACCTGTCACTGCTCTCGGACGGCACTTCGTTTGAAGGGCTGCTTAATATCGTCGGACTGAGGTTAATCAATCCTATGGCTGTATTGAGCATGAGTGATTCTAAAATCGAAATTGATGAAGAAAACATAAATATTTTAACAACATACCTGCTTTTAAATAATTCCACATTGAACTTTTCAGGCGCAATAACTGATTACATGACAGATAAACTTGCAATGAATATTACAGGAAGCGGAACAATTCCATCAACAGACATTCAGAAATTTTTCCCTGCTGAAATGAAAGCATCTATACCGGCGGCCGGTAATCTGCCGCTTTCGCTGGTTATTGTAGGGAACTCAAAAGTTCAAGACATCAATCTGAAACTCACTGCTGACCCGCAGAATTACATATC
Source organism: Candidatus Gastranaerophilales bacterium (assembly GCA_944322945.1). Taxonomy (GTDB): domain Bacteria; phylum Cyanobacteriota; class Vampirovibrionia; order Gastranaerophilales; family Gastranaerophilaceae; genus CALUVN01. Next base: position 21,504 of record CALUQN010000007.1, read on the forward strand.
AATCCTTGACATTGACGCTCTTAAAAATAAAACAACCATAATCAATTCCTTGATGAGAATCTCAAATGACAGCTTAAAATTTCTTGAGACAGGAATTTTTGCAGACAACTTGAATACACCGGTTCTTACGTTATCCGGTAATGTTAATCACCTGACCTCATCACAAAAATTAAACCTGAATTTGCTTATACCGAAAATGATAACAACAAATATTCCGGGATTGGCAAACTCTGAATTGAGCGCAAAAGGTGACATTTTTGTTGCTGGAACAGCAGCGGCTCCAATCCTGAAAGGGGATGTAGTTATCCCTTCAATAAAAATACCTGATATGGACTTTTCTGCCGAAAATCTTGTTGCTGACGTAAACGGGCCTGTACTTACAGGTTATGCAACTTTGAAGAAGCTTCAATCCGGCGGAATAGTTGCAGAAAATCTTGCAGCTGATTTCGGGTTAAAAAATTACGACATATTTTACCTGAAAAATATCACAGGGGACGCGTTTGACGGAACTATATCCGGCTCGCTTGCGTATGGCTTGTCAACCGCCAAAACAGCATTAAACCTGAATGGCAGTTCTATGAATGCAGAAAAAGCAATCCACGGCGCGGCAGGAATTAAAAACGCACTCAGCGGCAAATTGAACTTTAATGCAAAACTCGGACTTTACGCACTTGATTTTGAAGAGATGATGAAATCACTAACAGGCGACCTCTCATTTGATATCTCAAGCGGTACTTTTGGCAACATAGGGCGTTTTGACACATTTATCGGTGCTCCTAATATCAACTCAAACAAAATACTCTCTGGTGCTGTATCTTCCGTCCTCAATAACGAAACATTGAGGAAAACCGCTGATTTTGCATCAATAAACGGAGAGATGGCATTTGACAGCGGCTGGGCAGATATAAATTCAATAAAAGTCAGCGGACCTTATACATCATACTACATTGCCGGACGATATAATCTTTTGAACGGAACAACAAATGCAATAATTCTCGGCAGACTTTCCTCTGACGTAGTGGCTCTGCTTGGACCGCTTGGGGAACTTTCCGTTGATAAATTAACTGAAAATCTTCCGAAATTCGGGCTTTTAACCTCCTCCATCATAAAAGCAATGACAACAAATCCGGAAACTGAAAACGTTGCACTCATTCCTGAGTTAACAACAGAAAATACAGGCTCAAAAGAGTTTAAAGTAGAGTTTAATGGCGGAGTCGACAGTCCTTCTGCGGTTAAGTCCTTCAAATGGCTTGCTCAGGGTGATACATCTTCAATTAATGTTATTGATGTAAAACAGACTGCAGTTGATGTTAAAAACCAGCTGAACGAAACAAAAGACGCTATAATGAATGACGTAAAAGACCAGTTTGACGCAGCAAAAGACAATTTGAGAAAACTGTTTAGTTTTTAAAAACTCATATAATTCTTTCTAAAAGTTGAATATTCTTTTTAGTCAGTTAATGAGTGCCGGTTCTGACACAAAAGTGCATCATTTTCTTTGCCTAATAATTAAATAATAATTAATTTCTTTAGACTTTTTTCAAAAATGCGTTAAAATGTTAATATAGAAATTATTTATTTAAAAGGAGTTGATTATATGGTTGATTTGAATAGATTTACTAATTATTCGCAAGAAATACTATCTTCGGCTAATGCTATTACAAATTCATACAAAAATACCGAAATGCAGCCGGAGCATATTATGCTCGCTATGATAAAAGATTCCGGCATCATTAAAGACTACTTGACTGAACTTAAACTTTTAAATCAAGGGTTTATTGACAGAGTTGTTAATTCAGCTAAATCTTTTCCTGTTATATCAGGCGTTGTGAACGGGCAGCAGCTTTTCTTATCCAATCAAACAGCGCTGCTTCTTGATTTGGCGGACGAACAGGCGAATGAACTCAAAGATGAATATATTGATATTGCGGATATTTTGCTTGCGATGACCAAGCTCGACGGCTCTAATATCCAGAAAATTTTATCGGATTTTAAAGTAAATTCAAACACAGTTTTAAATGCAATGAAAAAAATTAGAGGTAATAAAAAAGTGGATAATAAAAATGCAGAAGATAATATGAAAGCGCTCGAAAAATATTCAACAGATTTGACGGCGCTCGCTCGTAAAGGAAAATTAGACCCTGTAATCGGCAGGGATGAAGAGGTAAGACGTATAATTCAGGTTCTGAACAGACGAACCAAAAACAACCCTGTCTTGATAGGCGAACCTGGCGTCGGTAAAACAGCAATAGTTGAAGGACTTGCACAGCGTATTGTTCGCGGTGATGTTCCGGAAAGTTTAAAAGATGTTAAACTGATTTCGCTTGACCTTGGCGCCCTTGTTGCCGGTGCTAAATTCAGAGGAGAGTTTGAAGAACGTTTGAAAGCAGTTTTAAAAGAAGTTGAAGATTCAAACGGCGAAATCGTTATGTTTATTGATGAACTTCATACGGTTGTCGGTGCCGGTGCTACAGAAGGCTCTATGGATGCAGGCAACCTCTTAAAACCAATGCTTGCAAGAGGTGTTTTGAGAACAATCGGTGCAACAACCATTAACGAATACAGAAAGTATATTGAAAAAGACCCGGCTCTTGAAAGACGATTCCAGCCTGTACTTGTCAACGAACCGAGCATTGAAGATACGATAAGTATTTTGAGAGGGTTAAAAGAAAAATACGAAGTTCACCACGGTGTTCGCATTCTGGATAGTGCATTAATTCAGGCAGTAAAACTTTCAGATAGATACATCACTGACAGATTTCTTCCTGATAAGGCAATTGACTTGATTGATGAAGCGGCATCTTCACTGCGTATTGAAATAGATTCAATGCCGGAAGAAATTGATGCGATGATGCGGCAAAAAATCCAGCTTGAAATTGAGCGTGAAGCTCTAAAAAAAGAAACAAGCGACGAGGCTAAAGCTAAAGTTGAAGATATTTCAAAACATATTGCAACTTTGGAAGAAAAAATTTCCGCAATGAAATGCCAGTGGGAAAAAGAAAAAGCTTCTATAACAGGTGAAGCAGCCATCAAAGATGAAATTGATCAGGTTAAAAAACAAATTGAAGAAGCAGAACGCAACACTGATTTGCAAACTGCTGCCGAACTCAAGTACGGCAAACTTATGCAATTGGAAAAACAATTGAAAGAATGCCAGAACCGCGACCGCTCTGAAAATAAACTTCTTAAAGAAGAAATTGACGACGAAGATATTGCAAATGTTGTAAGTAAATGGACAGGTATTCCGGTTTCAAAACTTGTTGAAAGTGAAAAACAAAAACTTATCAATATGGAAGAAATTCTTCACAAACGATTAATCGGTCAGGATGAGGCAGTAGAAACAGTCTCCGATGCAATTCGCCGTGCCCGTTCCGGCTTGAAAGACCCAAAACGTCCGATTGGTACATTCCTTTTCTTAGGTCCGACAGGTGTTGGTAAAACAGAACTTGCAAAATCGTTAGCGGAATTTATGTTCAATGATGAGGACGCCCTTATCCGTATAGATATGTCAGAATATATGGAAAAACATAATGTTGCAAGACTGGTCGGCGCACCTCCGGGATATGTCGGCTACGATGAGGGTGGACAACTAACAGAAGCTGTCAGAAGAAAACCTTATTCTGTAGTACTGTTTGATGAAATCGAAAAAGCACACCCTGATGTATTCAATATAATGCTTCAAATCTTTGATGACGGACGTTTGACAGATTCAAAAGGAAGAACCGTTGATTTTAAAAACACCCTCATTATCATGACAAGCAACATAGGCAGCGACATAATCCTTGAAGATTCTTTGAATAAACTTGTAACGCAGAAAGAGTTTGATGATACTAAAGAAAAAGTTATGGCTGTATTGAGAAGCAGATTTAAACCGGAATTCTTAAACAGGATTGATGAAACAATCTTCTTCAAAGCCTTGACTCTGCAACAATTGTCGGCAATCGTTGATATCCAGATGGATTATTTGAGAAGATTGCTGAAAGATCAAGAACTTGACTTTGAAATAACGGAAGAAGCCAAAGAATTTCTTGCAACTCGCGGATTTAATCCTGTATACGGCGCAAGACCGCTGAAACGTGTAATCAGACAAATGGTAGAAAATCCGTTGTCTAAGCTTATACTTTCACAAAAATTCATGAAAGGTGATAAAGTTATTATCGACGTTGACAATGATGAAATCAAATTCATCAAAGACCGCGAGCAAGCGTAATAAAAGACGTTAGGACGTTAGAACGTTAAGTCCGCTGCATAAGAGTCAGGCAATGCCTGACTCTTATGTCTACAAAAATGTTATGTCATACAAGACTGAAATGTAAAACTTTTATAAGGATATTTTATTTTGGATATTTCAATGATATAATTGGCTTATGTCAGTGATAAATTTTGTTCTGACAATACAGATTGGGTTTATTATCCAAAATAGAAATAAAAAATAGCGCATTGCGCAGCTGATACTGTAGGTCGGATTTACAAATCCGACATTAAATAAGGGAGCAAAACAAAATATGTGCGGAATAGTTGGATATGTAGGCGAGCAATCAGTTGTTGATATACTTCTTGACGGATTGGAACAGCTGGAATACAGAGGTTATGACTCAGCCGGTGTGGCATTGCAAACACCTGATAAACTTGATGTCTATAAAGCTGTCGGCAAACTCTGCAACCTCAGAGAAGAGCTTAAACACCATACAGATGAAACCCGCAAAGCCATAATGGGTATCGGTCACATACGCTGGGCAACCCATGGCGCTCCGACACTTTTGAATGCTCACCCACATTCCTGCAACTGCGGCAATCTTGTTGTTGTTCATAACGGCATCATTGAAAATTATAAGGAATTACGTGAACTTTTAACTTCAAAAGGCTGCGTATTCAAGACTCAGACTGATACAGAAGTTGTAGCTCACCTTGTCGCACAAAAGTATGCCCTGACTAAAGATTTGACAGAAGCAGTCCGGCTTGCAACTAAAGATTTAAAAGGTGCTTATGCACTGTGTGTTATGCACAAAGAAGAAAAGCACAAACTAGTCGGCACCAAATTAAATGCACCATTACTGATTGGTGTCGGTGACGGTGAAAATTTCTTTGCATCTGATGTTCCTGCAATTATTAAGCACACTAAAAAGGCAATATATCTTGAAGACGGTGAAATCGCGACGTTGACAAAAGAGTCTTATTCTGTTATAGACGGAGACGACAACACCATCACGAAAAAAATTGAAATGCTTCCTTGGGAGCCGATTGCTCTCAGTAAAATGGGCTACAAGCACTTTATGCTGAAAGAAATCCACGAGCAGCCCGATGTTATAAGAAACATCCTGACAGGAAAGCTTCATACTCCGCAGGATAGTGTTATCCTGAACGAAGTTAAATTGACCAAAGAACATTTGAAAAACCTGAACCGTATACAAATCATTGCCTGCGGTACATCACTTCACGCCGCAATGATAGGGAAATATCTCCTGGAATCTTTATGCGGAATTGCTGTTGACGTTGAAGCATCAAGTGAATACATCTACAGAAGAACAGTGACAGATGAACACACGCTTGTCATAGGGGTTTCACAGTCAGGCGAGACCGCGGACACATTGACAGCCATCAAACAGGCAAAAGCCAAAGGTTCACATATTTTGATTATCACAAACAGACCGGATTCAGCCATGGCGCGCGAAGCTGACAGCCTTGTACCGGTTAATGCAGGTATTGAAGTTTCTGTTGCAGCGACAAAATCCTATATAGCACAGCTTGTTTCATTCTATCTTTTAGCGATTTATCTGGCAGAAATTAAAGAAAGTGCAAACGAATACCTTCTTCTGTCTTTAAAAACTGATTTAATGATTTTGCCGCAAAAGATTGAACAAATTTTATCTCACAAAGAAGAAATCCAAAAATGTGCAAGACTTTATTCCGGTACAAAAGATTTTATCTACATAGCCCGCGGCATAAATTATCCGACAGCACTTGAAGGCGCATTGAAGCTCAAAGAAATCAGCTATATCAATGCAACCGGCTATCCGGCAGGCGAACTAAAGCACGGTCCTATTGCAATGCTTGATGAAACAATGCCGGTACTTTCAATACTGATGAAGGGGTGTGTTTACGAAAAACTACTCTCAAACAGTGAAGAAGCAAAAGCCCGCAATGCAAGAATGATTGCCCTCACAAATTCAGAAGATGAAAAGCTGGACGATCTGTTTGATTTTATAATAAGAGTACCGGATGTACAGGATATGTTATCCCCAATAATCGCAATAGTCCCATTGCAGCTTCTGGCATACTATATAGCGGAATTCTTAGGCAAAGACGTTGACCAGCCGCGTAACCTTGCAAAATCAGTTACGGTGGAATAATGACAACAATTCAATCCACCACTGTTAATCTTCCGACAGCCTCAAAAGATAATATAGAACAAGAGTTAAAAAAACTCGGGTATGATGTTTTGAGATGGGCGGTTGTTGAAGTTAAAGACAGCGTTCTGGTTGTTAGTTTGTCTTACATTTCCGGTTAATATATATTAATATAAAATTTGATTTTAAAAATTTTTGGATGTACACTGTTGCTTAATGGAGTGGCCGGGTTGGGATTAAAAAACTTACCGGCGGTAAAACAATTAAGGAGAATTTGAAAATGACACCAAGAAACTTTTTATTCACTTCCGAATCTGTAACGGAAGGACACCCCGACAAAGTATGCGACCAGATTTCGGACGCTATTTTGGACGAATTTTTGACAAAATATCCGCAGTCACGTGTTGCGGCTGAAACAACTGTTACTACAGGCATGGCGCTTGTTTGCGGTGAAATTACTGCCGACTGCTACGTTGATATTCCGTCAGTCGTAAGAAGTACTATTAAAAATATAGGTTATATCGGAAAAGAAGGTGGCGGATTTGATTACAAAACCTGCGCAGTTTTGACAAGTATAGACGAACAGTCTGTTGATATAGCAGGCGGCGTAAATAAAGCACTTGAATCAAGAAACGATAACGCTGACACATCAACATCTGAAACTGATGACATCGGAGCCGGCGATCAGGGTATTATGTTCGGTTTTGCATGCAACGAAACCCCTGAACTTATGCCGCTTCCAATCAGCTTAGCTCATAAATTATCATACAGACTTGCACAGGTAAGAAAACAGGGAATACTGTCTTACCTCAGACCGGACGGCAAATCTCAGGTAACCGTTGAATACGTTGACGGCAAACCTGCAAGAATTGATACCGTTCTTATTTCAACACAACACGATCCTGAAATTAACGGAGAAACTTACAACGCTAAAATTCAGGAAATAATTAAAAAAGACATTACAGCTTTTGTTATTGATGAAGTTTTTGCGCACGAAACAATAAAATTAAGTGCAGATACAAAAATCCTTGTTAACCCGTCAGGACGTTTCGTAGTCGGCGGACCTCAAGGTGATGCCGGCTTAACAGGACGTAAAATCATTGTTGATACTTACGGCGGCTACTCACGTCACGGCGGCGGCGCATTCTCAGGAAAAGATCCTACAAAAGTTGACCGTTCAGCAGCTTATGCCGCCAGATGGGTTGCCAAAAACATTGTAGCAGCAGGTCTGGCTGACAAATGCGAGATTGAACTTGCTTATGCAATCGGTGTCGCAGAACCTGTATCAATCATGGTTGATACATTTGGCACAGGCAAAATCTCAGACGATGAAATTTCAGCACTTGTAGCTAAAAACTTTGACCTCAGACCGGCTGCGATTATCAAGCAGTTTGACCTGCGCGGATTGCCGGCTAAAAACGGCGGCAAATTCTATCAGTTATTAGCCGCATACGGACATATGGGCAGAACTGATATTGATGTACCTTGGGAACATACGGATAAAGCTGCAGCTTTAAAGTCACAGGCTTTTAACTGCTGTTCCTGTTCAAAATAACTAAGTGAGGAAAAAGATTGAAGAAATATTCTTCAATCTTTTTCTTTTTAACAACGTATCTAAGGAGAAATTATGCAGGCTGTATTGCCGAAGTTTTACACAAATAATATAATGCCAAATCCCGTAACGAGTTTTACTCCGCAGCGAATTTTACCTCTTATTATGCCGACAGCAGCTATTCATCCTCAAGCAAGCGTAATAGGCAATGTCACTATCTGTGACGGAGTAAATGTAGCTCCTTTTGCTTCAATTAGGGGGGATGAGGGGACTCCGATTTATATAGGCCACGGCTCTAATATTCAGGACGGTGTTGTAATCCACGGATTGAAAGACGGTCGCGTTAAACAAGATAACAAAGAATTTTCTGTATATATCGGCAATAATACAAGCCTTGCACATCAGGCACAGGTACACGGGCCTGCAAAAATAGGAGATAACGTATTTGCCGGCATGCAATCGTTTGTTTATAAATCAGAAATCGGTAATAATGTAGTAATTGAACCTGCTGCTAAAGTTATCGGGGTTAAGGTAGAGTCTGACAGATATGTTCCCGCAGGTGAAGTCATTAAAACACAGGAGCAGGCTGATAAACTTCCTCGCATAACTTCTGATTATAAGAATAAAGATTTAAACCGCGAAGTTGTTGATGTTAATAAGGAACTGGCTTTTTCATATCCTGCTAATTATTATTTGAACAATTTTATTTAGCAGATTTTTTCTTTCTGATAAGTATTGCAGATACAATAGCGGTAAGCGGAACACAGGCAAGAATTCCTATGCTTCCGATGAGGGCTGAGACAATTTCTGTTGCGACCTGATTAAGGTTAAAGAATTTTTGCAGGTCTATGTTGTTGGCCAGTAGTACCAGCGGAAGTGCGCTTCCAAGGTATACGAGGATTAATGTATTTGCCATCGTGCCGATAATATCGCATCCCACATTCATTCCTGATTTAAATAGTTCTTTTGTCGTCATCGTAGTATTTGTTTGATAAAGTTCATTTATTGTACTTGCGATTGAGACTCCTATATCCATAACAGCACCGAGTGTTGCAAGCATCATAGAAGCTGTCAGGATTCCGGTAAAGTCCAAGTCAGGTCTTGCTGAATATAAAAACATAGTTTCTTCTCCGGCAAATCCTGTCAGATGCGCAAAGTTAATTGCAATTATTGAAATTATTCCTGCAAAAATAAGGCTTGCGGCAGAACCAATTACAGCCGAAGTGCTTTTTCTGTTAAAGCCCGCTACTATATAAATAGTGACAATGGTTGCGAGTATACACACAAGTATGGCTGCTAAAATCGGGTTAACTCCGTATAAAATCAGAGGCATCAGTATAAAAAATATCATAGCAACAGTTGTGAAGATGGAAATGAAACTCAAAAGCCCTTTTAATCGTCCGACAAGCAGCAGTCCGGCAAAAAATATTGCTCCAAGCCAGTATAGTGTTGTGTCACGTTTAAAATCCGCAATAAAAAAGTCTACATCATCTTCGCTTCCGACAACTTCATCTTTTGCTTCAAGGTGGAGAATAACTTTATCACCCTTAGAAAGCATCATATCGTAAGCCGGATTGTTAGTAATAACATTTTCAATCAGCTGTTCGCTGCCCTTAAATTCTCCCGTGAGAACTTTAACAGTGGCAAGCTGTTTTGTCATTGATTGCCCGTTGCTTTCCCCGTCCATATCAATGTAGTCAATATTTTCTATGACGCCGGTTGCAGATGGTAAAACAGGCGGTTCTGCAAGAGTCGGCAAAAAAGTCATAAATAGTGCAAAGATTATTAAAAATAATTTCTTCATCATATCTCATCCCTGAATTAAAATAAATTCTGTTGTTCAGCAGTTTGCGGAACTTTATATCCCATGTGACGGTAAGTTTCCGGTGACACTTTTCTTCCTCTCGGGGTGCGCTGGAGCAAACCTGCTTGCAATAAGAACGGTTCGCAGACATCTTCAATTGTTCTTACATCTTCTCCGATTGCAGCCGCAATTGTTTCAATCCCGACAGGTCCGCCGTCGTATTTTTCTATAATTAGTCTCAAAAGACTTCTGTCAGTGTTATCAAGCCCGTAGTTGTCAATTTTTAATGCGTCAAGTGCACTATTTGCAACCTCTTTTGTAATTTTGCCGTCGTATTTTACCAGCGCAAAGTCACTTACACGTTTGACAAGCCTGTTTGCAATACGCGGTGTGCCGCGCGAACGTCTTGCAATTGCGTGCGCACCGTCGCTGTCAATTTCTATGTTTAAAATTCCCGCGGTTCGGGTGATTACCTGTGCGAGTTCATCTTCCGTGTAAAACTCAAGCCTGTGTATAATGCCGAATCGGTCTCTCAAAGGCCCTGAGAGTTCCCCTGCCTTTGTTGTCGCACCTATCAGAGTGAATTTCGGAAGCGGCAGACGCATTGTTTTCACTGTCTGACTTTTACCGGTTGTCATATCAAGTATAAAATCTTCCATTGCAGGATAGAGAATTTCTTCAGCTACTTTATTCAGTCTGTGAATTTCGTCAATAAACAGAATTTCGCCGCCTTTGAGTGACATCAAAATCCCGATAATATCGCGTGGTCTTTCCAGTGCCGGAGCAGAGGTTATTTTAATTTCAACTCCCATTTGTTCTGCGATAACACCTGCGAGAGTCGTTTTCCCCAATCCCGGAGGACCGTAAAAAAGCAGGTGATCAAGCGGTAATTCACGCTTTTTAGCAGCCTCTATTGCTATTTTCAGTGTTTCTTTTAATGCAGACTGACCGATATATGTGTCAAAACTTTTCGGACGTATGCAGTTTTCAAAATTTTTGTCAAATTCTATACTTTCCGCCTTTATTACGGGGTTTTTCTTTTCCTTATGCTGCGTAAAATTCTCGTCGTCTGCTATGATACTCATGTTATTCCCTTTTTCCTTGTTTCATGATATCATGAAGTTAAGTAATGGAAAAGAATGTTAAGAAGGAGAAGTTATGAGAGTATCAGAACGTTTGGAAAAAATTCCGCCGTATTTGTTTGCGGAAATAGACAGGAAAATTGCTGAAGCAAAGGCTAAAGGTGTTGACATAATAAGCCTCGGTATCGGTGATCCTGATACTCCGACCCTTCCGCCGATTGTTGCGGAAATGCACAAAGCTATAGATAATCCTGCAAATCATGATTATCCGCCGTATAACGGCACTGAAAAATTCAGAAAAGCTGCCTGTGCGTGGATGAACAAACGCTTTGGCGTTGAACTTAACCCTGATACGCAGATGCTTGCAAATATAGGTTCAAAAGAAGCAATAGCACACGTATTTTTCGCGTTTGTAGATAAAGGGGATTACACCCTCGTTCCGGATCCGGGGTATCCGGTTTACAAAAACGCAACGATTTTTGCAGGCGGAACTCCGTATTCAATGCCATTACTTGAGGAAAACGGCTACCTTCCTGATCTGGATGCAATTCCGGAAGATATTGCAAAAAAATCAAAGCTTATGTTTCTGAATTATCCGAACAATCCGACAGGGGTAGTCTGCACAAAAGAATTTTACAAAAAAGCAGTTGATTTTTGTAAAAAATATGATATCCTGCTTTGCTCGGATATGGCATATTCGGAGATGACCTATGACGGGTACGTTGCACCGTCAGTTCTTGAAGTTGAAGGCGCTATGGATGTTGCGCTGGAATTTTATTCGCACTCAAAATCATACAATATGACAGGCTGGCGTGTTGGTTTTTGCTGCGGCAATGCAGATGCTGTTAAAGCTCTCGGCACCATAAAAAATAACATTGACAGCGGCACATTCAAAGCTATTCAAGACGCGGCAGTTGCTGCTTTTGATGTTGATAAATCCTACATTGAAAACCTCAACAAAATGTATCAGGAACGCCGCGACGCTGCGGAAGAAGGCTTCCGTGAACTAGGCTGGGATATTAAACCGTCCAAAGCGACTTTCTATCTCTGGCTTCCGGTTCCAAAAGGTATGACAAGTGAAGAATTTGTTACCGTAATGCTCGAAAAAGCCCACGTTGTTGTTCCGCCGGGAAACGGTTACGGAAAGTACGGCGAAGGCTATTTCCGTGTTGCGCTGACTAAAGATGTTGACACTATCAAAAAAGCCATTAAAAGAATGAAGGATGCAGGAATTTCTTACAAATAACATGAGGAAATTCAAGCATTCAATGTAGATAAAACTATAATATTGTGATATATTAAAACTATGGAATGTCCAAAATGCGGTTACGAAGTCGATGATAAGGCAATGGTTTGTCCGAACTGTAAAAAGGTTCTGAAGCTTGTCTGTCCGATTTGTAAAACAGTAAATAAATCAAATACGTGTAAAAAATGCGGTTACGTTATCATTACCAAGTGCCATAAGTGCGGTAAGGTTAACCCGACCGAAAGAAAAAAATGTGCAAAGTGCGGATTTAGCACGCTGGATAGTGTTATCCTGAACGAGTCTAATCTGGACGATTACGCATGTTTGACTATTGATTTTCCAAATATGGACGAGATGAAAATTCACCTCGGCTCAGCTAAGCTTTTGAATAAATTCAAAGTTAATCTCGATAACATTATCCTTGAAGCTGTAAAAGAACTGGGGCTGCGCCGTCAGATTATTGATAACCGCTATGTTATTCGCTTTAATAAAGATTACACTTTCAGCAGTTCCGCGCATAACGCTATGGAATCTGTTGTAAAAATAGCAACTGAAATTACCAAGCTCAACTACAAATTGACAAACCTCAAAAACGCGTCTGTCAGATGTAATATGATGGTTCTCAAACGTAATGTCAAAACCGCCCAGAGCGACCACAAAATTGATTTCAATATCAGCATGGTTAATACATCTGCCAGCAAAGAAGAAAAAGCTCTGAATACATTCCAGGTAATTGCAGATTCTCAGATTAACGACTGCCTGTCATCTGAATACAAGCTCACTCCTTTAAATTCCGTTATGGTTAACGGCAAGATGGAAATGTTCTATGAAATGGACGTGCGCCCGTTAATTAACATCAATTATGCGGAATTGCTGCCAAAAGACGAGGAAGAAATTATCGTTCCGAACTTTGTCCAGAATATGCTCATAGAGCAGGATAAAATTGACGGACAGGCACTGCGACAAATGGATTCGCCCAATGACCCCGATGCAATTTATGACATTGAAACAATTAATTTCAACGAGATTAACTGCTATTTTGAACGTATCCAAAACATTGATGTTTTTGACAAAATTGTCGAGAGAATGAAAGAAAATCCGAAATCAATCACAGCAATCAAAACAGACCCGCTTTATGTCCCTTATTCACTGAAAGTTATCACGGAAGTTGAACAAACAGGTCTGTACAACAATATTATCAGCGTCACCTGCTATGATGAAATGAAATATTCTCCGTATTCATTCTTTAGAGATTTGCTGTCGAGTATTTTTGAGTATACGGTTTCTCAAAAACTGTTCTCGCAAAACGATTTTTCAATGTTCAATTCACTTGATCCGACCGGTTTAGTCAAGGATTTAGTAACATTGACGGACAGAGGCATTGATATGCCGGAAGATACAAGATTCACATATTACGATATCTTCCTCACAATATTAAAAGCTATACCAAATACTCTCATATTCATTGAAAACTTTGACAAAATTGATGAAAGTTCATACGATGTTATGAAGTATCTTTTTGAAGCGTTTGACCAGCTGGAGATTTCTTATCTTATATCTTATGACAAAGATTTTTCACTCCACAAACAGTCTCACTTCCTGCTTTCAAAACCGTATTATTCAGAACTCTATATGAAGCCTACCCCGTTTGAAAAAATGATTGAAGGCAACAAAGAGTATTACAAAAGTATTCTTGACGATTTTTATTTCCATCGTATTGCAAAATACTCCTGCGGCAGTATTCTGTTTTTGGATATTGCGCTCCAGTATCTTGTGGAATCCGAAGTTTACACAGCAGATGATAACGCTATTTATCTTTCAAACCCTAAAACCATTATCATTCCGTCTAGCTTGAATAAATTGCTTAAACGCCGTTTAAATCTTATGCAGGATGAACCGGACGTTATGAAATTTTTAGCGACAGTACTTTTGCTGGGTACACGTGTTGACCGAGCTACTTTGAACAGTCTTGGGTATGAAAATCTTGACGAAATTATTGATAAGCTCGCTAATATGGGTTATCTGTACTTCTATAACAACTGCATGTACTTCCCTAATTACAACCTGTTGAGAGAAAATCTCCTCGGTACAATGAATAAAGAAACTCTACAGCAGATGGCAAATGAATTGTTTGAAAAAGTTCTTGACGACAGCATGCCAAGTCCTGTCAAATCTTATCTTTACGGTTTGTTAGGTAATTCCGAAGCACAGCTTGAGGAGTGGAAAAAACTTATGCAAGTTAACCTCTCTCTCGGAGATTTTAACTCTTACCTGAACTGTGCAAATGAAATTTTGAAAATCCTCGACAAAAATAAGGATGAAGAAAAACAAGAGGAAATCGAAAATTATAAACTGGAACTTTATGAAAATATTTCAAACAATCTGTATGAATATGTTCCGGAAAAAACTCAGGAAATTGCGGAAGTTACACTGGCAAACCTTGAAAAAACAACTAACATTGACCAGATTATACAGCTGTGCAATAAAATGATACAGGGATACATGGCGGTTGGTGATTACAATCATTCATTAGAACTTATGCACAAAGTATTATCGCTCCTGCCCGGTGCTACTATTGACCCGATGTCGCCTGACTTTAACCAGTACTTGCTGTTGATGTCTATTGTTCACATAGAAATTCTGTTTAATATTGGCGCAATGGCTGAATGTATTGAAGTCGGTTACAGAGTTCTCAGTATCGTTAATAAAAATAATATTGATACAATTAAGCCCGAACATATTAAATCTGAAGATTTCAAATCAATGATTTTTGACGCAGTTGCTTATGTTTCGATTGCTAATATTTTGCAGCTGCAAGGTAATCTGAAACAATTTTTTGAAATTGTACGCAGTAACTTTGATGACCTGCCGCAGTCTTATGATTTGTTCCTTTCACTGGAAGCACTAGTCAGAGGCGAAATTGTCCAGCCTCAAGCTGAACTTGTTAATGAAAATGACAAATTTTCAGGTGTAATGTTCCACCTGATTAATGCCTTCCAAAACAGCTCTTTTGACCACATTGCTTTTGCGGAAGAAGTTTATCAGGCAAAAATACTGGCAAAAGCTTCAAAACTTCACCAGATTGAATTATGCTGCGATGCTTTAATAGGTTATGCTTACGTCCAGTTGGAATCATACGTCAAGGCATCAGCAATTCTGTTTAAAATTATCAAGACTGCAAATATCAACGGTATGATGGCTCTATTGTATCTTGCTTGGTATCTGATGTGCGAAATGAACCTTAAACAAGGGAAATATAACGTTGCATACGGAATAGTTAACAATTCGGTTATCCAGCTTGAAAAAAATAACAATGCTTGTGAGTATCTGGCTATTTTATTTAGATACGCACTGTTTAAAGTATTTATGTATCAGGGTGAACATGCAAAAGCGGAAATTTGTATTGAACAAGCTAAATATATGACATCAAAATTCGGCATACACTTTGAATTTGATACAGACCCGTCGCATTATATTCCGATAGATAATAGCACAGAACAATCCCAGGATGGTGAAGTAGGAGACATGAACGATTCTGATGACGACGATGATGAAGAAGTTGTCGGACCTATCGGCGGAATGCCGCCGGAAAACGGTGCTGCATAAGGAGGGAAAGTAATGAAAATTTTATTTGCGTCAGCAGAGGTTGCACCTTTTTCAAAAGCCGGCGGGCTTGCTGATGTTATCGGCAGTCTGCCCAAATATCTTGAAAAAGACGCTGAAATTGCGATATTTACACCGCTGCACGGTTGTATTGATGTTGATAAATACGGAATTAAAGAACTGGAAAATTCTACTATGTGGCTGACCTTCGGCAATCAGGGGCATAAATTCCGTCTGTTTATGTGCAAGCTGCCGGGCACTGATATAAATGTGTTTTTTGTACATAATGACTGGTATTTTACATGTTTTAAGGAAGTGTACCCGAAATGGCTTGATACACGATATGAACACGAAAGATACATTGCATTTTCGCTGGCTGTGATGGAATATGCAAAAGCATTGAATTTCCGGGCAGATGTTATCCATGCTAACGACTGGCACACTGCAATGCTGCCTTTATATTTGCATAGTAATTATAAGTTTGATGAATTCTGGTCAAAGACTAAATCCGTTTTTGAAATCCATAACCTTGCATATCAGGGCGTCTGGTTTGAAGATATATTAGACTTTGCCAATATGAGAAAAGACATTGTCTACAACGAGTGGGGCTGTGAGCATTACGGACGCGTAAACTGGATGAAAGGCGCTATAAATTATGCAGATAAAGTAATAGCGGTTTCACCGAATTATGCAAGAGAAATTCTGACAGGTGAATACGGCGAGGGTATGGATTACACTCTGCGCGGTGCACAGCACAAACTCGTAGGGATACTGAACGGGATTGACTACGATGTATTTAATCCTAAAACAGATAAAACTCTTGCAAAAAATTATGATATCAATTCTGTTCAGTTTAAAGAAGATAACAAAAAATCTGTATGCGAATTTTTCGGACTGGAATATAAACCTGAACGTCCGATGTTTGCAATGATTTCACGACTTGTGGAACAAAAAGGAATTGATTTAATCCGGCAGGCTGAAAATGAAATTCGTGCAACCGGTGCGGATTTTGTATTTTTAGGAAGCGGCAACGGCGACTACGAAAATCTTTTAATCTGGCTTTCAAACAATTCTTCAAATGTCCGTGCATACATTGGTTATAGAGGAGATCTGGCAAACAAAATTTATGCGGCATCTGATTTCTTCTTAATGCCGTCAAGATTTGAGCCGTGCGGCTTGAGCCAGCTTATTGCAATGCGTTACGGATCTTTGCCGGTTGTAAGAGCCACAGGCGGACTGGAAGATACAGTGACAGGTTATCCGCTTGATAATTCTAACGGATTCAAGTTCTGGGGGTATGACGGACACTGCATGATGGACGCAATCCGAACTGCTGAATGGGTTTATAAAGATAAATATGTCTTGAATGCAATGCGTAAATCAGCAATGAACGCAGATTTTTCATGGAAAAAAAGCTCTGAAAAATATCTTGCGCTTTACCGCGAAATCTGCGGGTAAAATACAGCCTAAAATAATAAGGAGATTGATGATGCGTTTTTTACACGTTATGATAAGGGTTAAAGATTTAGAAAAATCTTTGGATTTTTATACAAAGCTAATGAATATGAATTTAGTGCGTACAATTATGCTGGAGGACGCCGCGTTGTATTTTCTGAGCGATATTGACGGGCAAACACAGATTGAATTGACAGCAAATTTTGATACACCGGCGGAAGGCTACCAACAAGGAAACGCATTCGGACATCTTGCGTTTGGGGTGTCATCAATGGACGAATTTACTGAGAAACTTCACAGTATGGGGTACGAATATTTGTATGAACCGTTTTATATGAGTGAAGCAGGCTCAAAAATTGCGTTCATAAAAGACCCGGACGGAAATGAAATTGAACTAATTGAAGATTAAAGATGAAAACAGATATTGACAAAATAGTCAAAAACTTAAAATCGGCGAACCAAAAACGCAGTGAATTTGTAGAGTTTATGGAAAACTACAAAGATCCGTTCATAGTTTTGATAGCGTGCATTTTAAGTTTGAGAACAAATGACAGAACAACATATCCTGCAACGGTCAGAATGCTGGAACTCGGAAAGACGCCTGAAGAGTTTGCAAACTGTGATGTAAAAAAGCTGGAAAAAGCTATTTATCCGGTTGGATTTTACGCAAACAAAGCAAAACAAATAGTGGATTTATCAAAAGAACTTGTGGAAAAATACAATTCCAAAGTACCGGATACAATAGAAGAGCTTGTAAAATTTAAGGGTGTCGGCAGAAAAACCGCTAATTTAACCCTTGCAAAAGGGTACAATATTCCGGCAATATGCGTTGACGTACACGTACACAGAATTTTTAACCGGATAGGTTACGTAAAAACCAACACACCGGAAGAAACAGAATTTGCACTGAGGGAAAAATTACCGCAACAATACTGGCTTGACATCAATACGCTTCTGGTTACACACGGACAGAACGTCTGCAAACCGATCAATCCCAGATGTGAAGATTGTCCGATTGCAGAGTATTGTCTAAAAATAGGGATTAAAACAAAAGGAAAATAAATAATGGACGCAAACAATTTAATAGGCAGCCTGACATTGATACTTGCGGTTTGGGTATTTGTAATACAACTAAAGCAAAACGAACTATCATATCAGATAAAAAAATTAACCACTAAAAAGCAATTACAAAAACAGATTGAGGTGAAAAAAGATGAGCCAGAACAATCTTCTGCCCCAGAAACAGTACAGCCAGACAGCACATCCGATATTATTAACGAAAATGACGTAAATCCGGATGACATACTGCCGCAAACTGCGCCAGTCGCTGATAAAAAAACTAACGAAAACACAAATTTTGAAAAACTTTTCTTGGGCAATTTATTTAACAAAATCGGAGCAATAGCAATAATCATTGCAATCGGAATATTTATCAAACTTATTTATCCGCTTGTAATATTCACACCGGTACTAAAAACAGGTTTAGGATTTTTAGCTGGATTTGTGCTGCTTTTAATTTCAGTAAAACTTCACCGCGGGCAAATGAAGAATTATGCGGAAGTTCTTATGGGAACAGGAACTGCAGCGTTGTTTATAACTACATACTGTGCATACGGGTTGTTGCATACACTTTCAATGCCAGCGGCAGTTGCAATAGGCACTCTTATACTTGTTGGGACGTATTTTGCTGCTGATAAACTTCAAACGACATCTATGCTTGCAATAGGGTTAATCGGCGGCTATCTGAACCCTGTTTTTCTGAATTCAAACGCTTCTGCCGATTTTGTCTTAGGATACCTTATATTTTTAAACCTGCTATCTTTAATTTACACATATAAAAACTCGGAAAAATCATTGATAAATATAATAAATCTTCCGTTGACACTTTGTTTTGCAGTATACTACTCAAATAAAACCGAACTGACCGAATTTTTGCCGTTTGTAATATGGGGAATGTATCTTTTATTTGACCTGCTATCTGTCAGGCAAAACCGAGATAACACCGTATTAAATTGGTTAAACTACGGATTTTTAACATATTTTACAGTGACATTTTTTGAAACAGAAAAAACAACGCTTGGCATAGTACTGGGAATAACCTCGTTAATATACGCAATCCTTGGAGGAATATACACAAAGCTAAGCACCGTGGCGTTAAAGCATAGCGTGCAGACAGTAGCTGTGAATATATGGCTTGCAGCATATTTTTTGACAACAGATATTCAGAGCATATTCATCTGGTCAGGAGAGGCACTTGGGCTGGTATGGCTATCAGTAAAAAACAAAGCTTTCAAAAGTTTAGATAACCTGGCATTTTTGATATACATAGCGGTATTTATAGGTCTATTTACAGCAAAATACGACGGGAATTTGTGCATAACATCAAATTACATACCAATATTAAATATGCGACTTGTACTTTTCGGCATCCCGCTATGCGCGTTATTAATATCAAGTACGCTGAAGGACAGGAGCAGAGATGCAAATGAAAACTTATACAAATATCTGGCGGTACTAACAGGATTTGTATACAGCCATTTTGAGGCAGCGACATTTGTAGCAAACCATACATCCATGAACATATCTTATTTGACATCAATAGTATGGATAGTATATGCAGGACTAACAGCAACAGCGGGGATAATGAGAAATAGCGAGGTATTAAAAACATCCGGGATATGGCTGTGCATGCTGGCAATAGCAAGAATTTTCGTATATGATATTGCGGCATTAGAAACGGTTTACAAATTACTAGCATTCACAGTACTTGGCATTATTTTAATGATAGTATCATATTTTTATATCAAGAAGAATTAGAAAATTAATATTGATATAAAATATTGCAAATCCAAGACAGGGATTGGGGTGAGGTCTTAACGTCATTCTGAACCCGATGGCAATTCGGGGGCTTATGATATTACGGGGACTTTGGCAACCGGAACAACAAAGTGAAATGAAGAACCCAAATCAGGCGTGCTGTCACACCAAATTGTTCCCTGATGAGCTTCAAGCAGCTGTTTTGCTATCGGTAATCCTAATCCGGAGCCGCCAACTTTGCGGGAAAGCGAGTTTTCCAGCTGGGCAAATTTGTCGAATACATGCAGCAAATCTTTTTCAGCTATTCCTATTCCCTCATCAATTACGCTCACCATTATGTAATCCCCGTTCAATTTTTTGATATCATCTGCAAAATACGGATGGCATTTGATATCAGCAGCGTTTATCAATTCTGTTTTTATGGTGATGTTTTTGCCGGTCGGCGTGAATTTTATTGCGTTTGACACAAGATTGGTCAGCACCTGTTCTAATCTCTGACTGTCTGCTGTGATGTCAGGAAGATTTTCCGTTTCCTCCGACAGCAACGACAAACCGTGCTCTTTTGCGACTTCCGAGAGTGCAGATTTAACGTAATCAACAACTGAATGAATATTCATATCTTTGAATACAAAATCCATCTTGCCGGCTTCAATTTTGGATAAATCAAGCAAGTCATTAATAATTCCTGACAGCCGCTGAACATTTCTGCCTGCCATATCAAGGAATTTTTCCATATTAGCGGTTACTTCCCCGCATTTGCCGCTTTTCAAAATATCAAGTGAATTTTTAATAGAGGTGAGCGGCGTTCTCAGTTCGTGTGAAACAATTGAGATAAATTCGGATTTCAACCGTTCAAGCTTTTCAAGCTTGTGGTTTGTTTCTTTTATTTCCTGATAAAGCGTTGCATTTTTCAAAGGCAGCGCCGCTTGTCTTGCGATTGTTTGAAAACAGGTTGCATCATCTGATGAAAAAGATGCGTCTTTGTATATTTCTATACAGCCGAAAACATTCTCTCCCAAACTTATAGGCGCAAACATGTTGTCATATTGAAAAAGACTGAATGTAAAACGATTACCGGGATATTTGACTGTTTTAATTACTTTGAGATTTTCCTCGTCAATTTCGTATGGCGGATTTTCAAACGCGTTCTTATAGTTTAAAATAGTCCGGAGTTTTAGTGCGCTCAAAATTTCGTCAGAAATTTCATAGAGTGAATTGAGTATAAGGACAGGCTCATCTTCTGTACAAAACGAGAGCGTACACGTGAGCGAAAAACTTAAAGCCTTATCAAGACCTTCTACCATATAGGATAACAATTTTTTCTTATCAAGGGTTTCCGCAAAATTTGAACTGGTGCTGTAGAGCGCATTCAGACGGTAAAGGCTGTCTGCGAGGTCTTTGTTTGAATTTGAAAGTTTTTCCAGTGCATTTTTTGTCTTTAGATTGACACTCACGGTAGAGGTAATCAAATTATCAGGCATTTCCTTTGTAATAAAAGCGTTTGCAGTCTTTAAAAGTTCCGGCTCCGGAGAGTTTGTTATATAAAGAATTATTATATTGGAGTCAGAATAAGATTTGATTTGTTTTGCAAGCTGTTTTGCGCTGGCAAAGCTGCTGTCAAGGAATACGATATCCGGCTGAACAATCTGCAAGTAATCCGCAGACTGCATTTCTGTACATAGCGCAGTAAACTCATACGGATTTTTGGCAAAAATCTTGCTTATGCGGCTAACCTCTTCTGAATTTTCACTAACAAATGCTATCTTTATCATACAATACTATGTTAGCAAGTATTTGAAGATATGCAAATTCTTTAAGTTTTTTGAAATTATCCCGAAATTATTTAGTCTTTTTCTTTTGAGGTTTAGCTTTTTGGGAATTATTACTTGACGCACTTTTACTTCTGCCTTGTGTTGCATGGTGCGCTGAGGTTTGAATTCGTTTGACGCTGTAGACATCAGGTATTGCCTGAATACTATTTATGACCTTTTTAAACGTATCAATATTATCAAGTTCAATACTAAGTTCAATAATACCAACCTTACCGGCTTTGGATTTCACATTAGCGGAGATAATGTTTGTATTATTATCGGAAACTGCGCCTATAATATCTTTCAAAAGCCCCATTTTTTCAGCAGTTTCAACACGGATAGTTGTCGTGTAAGTTTTGCTGGTATTGTCGCCGGACCAGTGAATATCCATTAATCTTTCAGGCGGGATTGTATCAAGGGTTTTGCAGTCAAGGCGGTGAACAGAGACCCCTTTTGAACGGGTTACAACTCCGACAATAGGCTCTCC
Organism: Candidatus Gastranaerophilales bacterium; assembly: GCA_944322945.1. Taxonomy (GTDB): domain Bacteria; phylum Cyanobacteriota; class Vampirovibrionia; order Gastranaerophilales; family Gastranaerophilaceae; genus CALUVN01. The sequence goes on from CALUQN010000007.1 coordinate 43,708, forward strand.
TGGAATAGGCGAGCAGCAACGTGCGAATGAATACAACATTCCTTCCAAACCAACAATATCTTTTTCTGATTTTTTATGAGTATGACCGGTAAAAGTTTGTTCCGGCGCTTTTTGCTGAGGCTTTTTGAGTTTGTTTACGATTTTATTGACTGTAGTTTCACCGTAGCCGAGTGCCGCAAACAAATCTTCAGCACTCTGGTAATTCATTATTTTTGCTACTTTTTCAAACTCTTCTTTCTTAATATAATCGTCAAATACGGCCTTTGTAAGCTCTCTTTCAAGCATAGTTTTGCCCATTTCGACGTGGTCTTCTCGTTTGTTCTTTTTGAACCACTGGCGGATTTTGGAAGCAGCCTGTTTTGTTACGACAAAGTTCAGCCAGTCAAGCCGCGGCGCAGGAGTTTTTGAGGTAATAATTTCTACAATATCACCGTTGTTTAATTTTGTATCAAGCTGCGCGATGCGTCCGTTAATTAGTGCGCCGATTGTTTTGCTGCCTACATCTGAGTGAATTCTGTAGGCAAAGTCAACCGGGGTTGCATTAACCGGCAAATCTATGACATCTCCGTTCGGAGTGAATGCAAAAACCTGATCGGAAAATAAGTCCAGTTTGACGGAATTTACATAGTCCTCGGCGTTTGTCATATCTTTTTCGTATTCAACGAGTTTTCTCATCCACGAAAACTGTAAGTCAGAGGCGTTATCTGCTTTTTGTGAGCCTTTTTCTTTATATCTCCAGTGAGCGGCAACCCCGTATTCTGCAACTTCGTGCATTTCCCAAGTTCGGATTTGAACTTCCAGAGGTTTTGAGCGCGGGCCGATTACAGAGGTATGCAAAGACTGATAGAGATTGCCTTTAGGCATTGCGATATAATCTTTAAAGCGACCCGGAATAGGTTTAAACTGCGAGTGGATAAGCCCCAAAACTTCATAACATTCTTTTTCCGTATCAACAATAACGCGGACAGCCGTAATATCGTATAAATCGTGGAAGGCTATATTCAGCCGTTTCATTTTACTGTAGATACTGTAATAGTGCTTTGCTCGTCCGGTAATTTGTGCGTTAATGCCGCTTTTTTTGACGTCATTTGCAATTTTTTCAATAAGCATATTGACAGTCATTTCGCGTTCAGCCTTTTTCTGGGAAACCAGCTGGGCAATTTCAAAGTATTTATCCGGCTCAAGGTAGCGGAGGGATAAATCTTCCAGTTCCGCTTTGATTTTACCGATACCTAAGCGGTTTGCAAGCGGGGCAAAAATATCAAGGGTTTCTTTTGCAATTTTTTGCTGTTTGTTCACTGACATAAAATTCAAAGTCCGCATATTGTGGAGCCTGTCAGCAAGTTTAAGGAAAATTATTCTGATATCGCTTGCCATTGCTATGAAAAGCCGGCGGAAGTTTTCAGCCTGGCGCTCTTCTTTTGACTTAAACTGTAATTTGCTTAGTTTTGTGACACCTTGCACAAGGTTAAGTACATCGTCACCGAACAGTTCTTTTATTTCTTCGGGTTTTGTGTCGGTATCTTCAAGTATATCGTGGAGAAAAGCCGCTTCCAACGTATGCGCATCAACTTTTAAATCAATAAGAATTTTGGCAACCTCTACAGGATGGATAATATAAGGCTCTTCTGAAATTCTGTATTGCCCTTCGTGGAGACGTTTTGCAAACTCATAAGCTTTTTCTATTTGTTTTATTTCTTCTTCGTCTCTGTGCTGTTCTATTAATTTTTGTCTTATATCATCAAATAGAGGTTTTTCTGTCATAGTACACTCATAATACAGATTTTATTTCATTTTTTCAAGTAAAATCGCTTAATTTCATACATTAAGACGACGTTATTTATGCTAAAATGAATAATATGGACAAAGGATTAACAGTAAATTTAAGAATTTCGCCTAATTCTTCCAAGAATGAAATAGTAAAAACCGAGGAAGGTATAGTAAAGGTCAAAATCACAGCGCAGCCTATTGACGGCAAAGCTAATAAGGCGCTTGTTGAATTTCTTTCAAAAACTTTTAAAATCCCTAAAACTTCAATTGTAATCGTGCGGGGTGAAACATCAAAAGACAAGACAATCCGTTTTATAACCGCTGATAAAGAGAAGATTCAATCCATAAAAGAGATTTTCGGAATAATTGACGGATAAATTACCCGCACTTTTTGGATTTATATAGCAAAATCCGCAATTTTTTCGAAACCAAGTCATACTGAGCGTTTGTGAAGTATCTCAATAATAGATTCTTCGGGCTGAAGCTCTCAGAATGACGAACTTTTAATATCATCCGTGGAATTTGCTACATAAGTCTCCATATTTACCTATTGCTTTTTTTTAAATTTGTTGTTATTATTTTAGCAACAATAAAATTTTAAAGGATAAAATATGCTTTTAACAACTGCAAAATTTCATCATATTCACCATAGCTTCCCTAAGGGGCTATAGAATTGATGATGCGCAGTTTTAACAAATAATTCAATTCTTTTAATAAGTAGCCTCTTAGGGATTAAACATAAGAGGCTATTTTATTGATGAATTGGAGGTTAAAAAATAATGTCATTTGTAAATATAATTTCAGCTATCGGAAATAATAATTCTGTTTACCCCTTGCTTGTGCGTGACTGCGGGGTAGAAAACCCTATTAAAATCGCGCTTACGTATAAACAAAATATCGGCGAGTCGCCAAAAGTTGCCCGCTATGCAGTCAGAGAGCGTTCTATAGATGAATATTCAACTTCTGCGGTCTGGCTGGGCACGGTTCCGGCGGTTGAATATTGCGCTGACAAGTTTATTTCTAAAAAAGGTTATTCGCCTTTAATCAGTGCGCGTCTGTTTAAGGAAGACACCGTAAAAAATCCTGTTCAAGGGATAGAATTTAATATAAAAAAATTCGGTAACTCCGCCTCCAAAGAAGTCCAAGATGCTGTAGCCGACCTTGTGAAAGCCAAAGAAAACAGGAAAGCTTTTGAAAATTTAATGTCAGGAAAATTCGTGGCTGCTGTCGCTATTCCTATGGCGCTGATTGGTTTTATAATCCCTAAATGTATATTTGCTATGTCACGCAAAATTTCTGAAAAAGAAAAAACACAAGCAAAAAATGAATATTCGGATATATTCGGCAAATCAGATATTACGACTTTCGGACAAAAGAAAAATGTTGCATTCACAGGCTTTGCTTCTACTGTTGCCAATTTAACTACACCTGACAAAATGGCGGCAATCGACGGCGGGTACGCTATCGGACGCGTCCTGACTGCCCGTCCGGGTTATGAACCGTTTGATATCGGTTTTAAAATGGCAGGGATGCTATATCTGAACTATGTTGCGCCTAAGCAGCTGGAAAAATTGTTCGACTTTACATCCGGAAAACTTTTTAAAAGCAACGTTAACCTTGACCCTAAATTGCTTAACAATAAAGAATTTGTAGATGATGTCAAAAACAAACGGTTTGATTTTCTTGAAAAAATGAACGGACGGCAAATGCTTGAATATATTGACAACAATCCGTCAAGCCGGTTTACAAAGTATGCATCTATGTTCAAAAAAGTAACTATGCTAACTGATGAATACCGCGACCCGAGAGTTTTTGTTGATTTAAAAGAACTGGAGACCTTTGGCAAAAATATATTCTCATTTGCAAAAGACGGCTTGTCAGCTCCGAATTTAGAAAAATTTGCCAAGAAAGCGCTATGGGTAAAATCCTTTAATATTATCTCAAATGTTGTACTCAGCAGCTTCCTGCTTGCGTATGCTCTGCCGAAAACCCAGTTTGCACTCAGAGAACTCTTTACCGGCTCAAAACTGGAACCGGGACTTGCAAATATCGACGATAAAAAAGCCGCTATTAAAGTGTAAATGATAATTAAAAATAATTAACTTATTTAAAAGTCAAAGTAAATCCATTTTTGCTTTGACTTTTTTTCAAAAATCATTAATTCATATAGAGGATACGGAAGAATACAATTGAAGGTAGAATAATTACAAAGGGTATTCAGGAATATGTTTTCACAATTTATACAAAAAATGTTATCATCCGGCGGACAGACAGCCGCAATGCAAAGAGCTATGCAGCTGAATAGCTACGTAAACAGTATGACGGCAAAAGCAAACCCGGTACAGGCACCGAACAGCCCATACAACACAAACGGTGCAGCATCTATTGCCCCGCCGAACAGCAATGTCCAATCATTTGATAAGGTTTTACAATCTTATCAAAACGTAAATTTCGGCTCGCTGCTGCTTAATCCTGCGGCTAAAAAGGTTAACGCAAATATCGTAAATAACGCAGTTGAAAATGCGGTTAATAACGAGATTAAGCCTCAGTCTATTCCTGTCAACAACGTAAGCAACGCTAATATAAATTCAACAAAATCCCAAATTCTTGACGTGGTTTCTCAAATTTCTAAAAAACACGGTGTAGATGAAAATTTAATCAAAGCTGTAATCAAACAGGAATCAGGATTCAATCCTAAAGCTAAATCAAAAGTCGGAGCAATGGGCTTGATGCAATTAATGCCGGCAACAGCAAAAGGACTCGGAGTAAAAGACCCTTACAATATTGTCCAAAATGTTGACGGCGGAGTCCGATACCTCAAATCTATGCTTGATAAATACAACGGCAACGTAATTCTCGCGCTTGCAGCATACAATGCAGGTCCCGGAGCTGTTGATAAATATGACGGGGTGCCGCCTTACAAAGAAACACAAAACTACGTTAAAAACATCCTGGCAAACTATTTGTAATATAAATTTTCCAATCAAGCTTTTACTGGGAGAATGTTAAAAACTTTACATTATTTTTTATTTTCTGTAATATTAAAAAGTAATACTGTAATCAGGGGAAAAACTAATGAAATTCTCATCGTCTTTTAAGGTTGGACTATTGACTCTAATATCGCTCAGCTTGCTGATTGTAGTGATTTTGAGAGTTAAAGGACGTTCATTTTCTTCCGCAGACAGGATAGAAATCCAATTTAAAGACGTAAACGGCATGAGACCAGGCGCCGGTGTGCAGATGATGGGGCTGAAAGTCGGGCAGGTAGAAGATATCACACCTGTTATTGATGGTGAAGACAACCACGTTAATGTAAAATTTGTAATTACAAACCCTGATATTACTATCCCGACAGCTTCTATGTTTTCAATCCAACAGTCAGGCTTAATCGGGGAACTTTTCCTTGAAATTACGCCGCCTGTGACAAGAACTATTTATATCCCGATGCTGGATAAAAACGTTCTCTATCAGGACGATCCGGTTGAAATGAAACTTGATGATAAATATTACGACGTCGGCAAAATAAAAAACATTGAAGTTCTCTCTAAAGACGCCGTACCTTACAATTTTAAAGAATACATCACAACAAACAGCGCATACAAAGTTGATTATGTAGTAAATCTTCCTGGGCTTATTTTGCCGGAATTTATGAAAGGTAAAACTGTTTCCGATGACGGGGTTAAAAAGTTAAGAATTTCAACTCTTGATGATGTGACTCTGCCTTATCCAAAACAGGATTCACCCTATACAATAATAGAGCCTATGCGTATAGCTGACTTTATGGATTGGCAATACAGAGCGGCTGAATCACTGACTGAAACAAACCGAAAAATAAATGAACTACTCTCTGACGATGTTATCTCAGACCTGAAAAATTCGGTCAGCAATATTAACAGCCTGACAACCCAAACAACAAAAACAATGACAAAAGTTGACGCATTGCTCGATTCTTCAAGAGAAGATTTAGATAAGCTTATGGCTATGATGGAAAAAGCAACCAATGATTTCTCTGAAATTTCTGCAAACATCAACAACATAATCGGCGACAAAGAGTTTAAAGAAAATCTCAAATCGACAACAAAATCAATTGAGCAGCTTTCTGATAACTTAAATACAATTATGGGTAACGGCAATGCTGAGGCTTTTGCAGAAGATTTGAAAGTTATCTCGCATAATGTAAATGAAATCAGCACCTACGTTAATTCTCTAACGAAAGATGACCAGCTGAAAAAGGATTTGACTAATACCGTTGCTAACATCAATAAGGCAATGTCTGATATTTCAACGAGCTTGGCGGCTGTGAATAAACTCGGCCCGGATCAAAGAACAGAACTGGAAAAAATTATTGAAAATACGGAAGTCACCACGTGCAATCTGAGAAAATTCTCCGAAAAATTGAACAAACGCTTCCTGTTATTCAGATTAATGTTTTAATTGACAAGTTATGAAAAAACTTAAAACCGAAATAACAAAAATTCACTACGACAAAAATGCTAAAGGACTTTTGTTTAATGCCCTGAAATTTTGTTCAATATTTTACGGATTAGGGAGCAGGTTAAAAAATTTTCTCTATGATAAAGCTATAATAAAGCCTAAAAAAGTTGATGCGTATGTAATTTCTGTCGGAAATCTTACCACGGGCGGCGTCGGCAAAACTCCTGTTGTTGCGGAAATCGCAAAATATTTAATACAAAAAGGCGAAAAAACTGCAATCGTATCACGCGGCTACGGCGGCAGACTTTCCAACAAAAATATTAACGTAATTTCAAATGGTAGTGAAATTTTCCACACCGCGGAAGATGCCGGCGACGAACCGTTCTGGCTCGCCCAAAACACAAACGCAATAGTTATTACATCAAAAAACAGAATTGCGGCATCAGAATATGCCATAAAAAATTTCGGCGTTACAAAAATAATACTTGACGACGGGTTTCAACACAGAAAGCTGCATCGCGATTTGGATATCGTGCTTGTTGACAGTGAAAAAGTTCTGGGGAATGAAAATCTTCTGCCGGCAGGCCCGCTGCGCGAGGGGACAGAAGCTTTTTCGAGAATGAACAGGCTTGTTATAGTAAGTAAAAATACTGACCACACACGAGCCGAAAAGCTGACTAAAATTATGGGGAAAAAATTGAATGTGCCGGCATTTCTGTGCAAAGCTGAGCCTGATGAGGTTTATAACATAAAAACAGGCAAAGAACTTCCTAAAGGCTCAAAAGCCTCTGCAATGTGTGCAATAGGGCAGCCTGAGCAGTTTTATGCTTTTTTAAAAGACTATGATATTGCAGACAAAATAACTTTTGACGACCACCATCAGTATACAAAAGATGAAATCCGTGCAATAAGCGGCAATATAATCACAACAGAAAAAGATGCCGTAAAATTAAAACCGCTCGGATTTGATAATATCTACACACTCCGGCTCAAAACGATTTTGGATACAGAACACTTGTTATCATAGGTTTTGCAGACATCAAAAAAAAGACCCCTGGTATCGGGGTCAAGGTTGGTTATTTTGGTTATGTTATAGTATTAATTATGTCAGTAAGGTTTTCTTGATTATTCTCTTTGTACTGTTATAATTCCCCTGAATATTTTGTTTTGCCATTTTAGCGCAAAAACTTTACAAAACTTTATAATCCTTTTTTCAGGCTTCTGCTATCATTTTATTGTGAAGTTTGATGATATCATTTTAAAAATCCGAAAATTTATACTTGCAAAAATTTTGCGGCGTAAATATTACAGGACAGGCAAATGCAATGCCTGCGGAAAATGCTGTACCCAAATTTATGTAAAACACTACAAACACGTTATTCAGGACGAAAAAGAGTTTAAAAAATTACAGTTTATGCACAGGTTCTACACCTATCTGAAAGTTATCGGAAAAGACGATATCGGTCTGATTTTTGAGTGTCAAAACCTTGATAAAGAAACACATCGCTGCAAAATTCACAAGACTCGCCCCGGAATTTGCCGCCGGTACCCGCAGGAAGAATTATTTTCTATGGGCGGAGCTTTATCAGATGACTGCGGATACAAAATGGAGCCTATTTACACGTTTGATGAAATTTTAGAGAAGGAGAAAAAACACCGCAAAAATTAATCAATTTTTGTTTCGACGTTGTTCAATTCAACAATGTCAAAAAAGTCTTCCAAATCTTCAGGTGTGGAGACTGTAGTATTTTTCCCTTTGGTAAGCACTATATTTGTTTCACCGACATTTCCCTGAACGCCGATACCATCAGCGGTTTTAAATTTAGGACCTGCCAGAATGGATGTATCAATATCGGGACGGTCACAGAGAACTTCACCCAGTTCATTTACTGCTTTGATTGTTTTTCCGTTATCGTGTTTGTAGTTGCTTCCGCCGATAATCCAGGCTGTTAATTTTTCTGTCGTATTTTTTTGAAGGTCTTCAATCTTTCTGCAGATATCGTCAGCTACTTTTTCTATTTGTGCTAACACAGGAAATTTTTTCATAAATCCTTCGCGTTCATTACGGACAATTACAACAAGGTCGTCAGGTTCCGGCATTGTCAAAAACGGTTTATTTATTGAAAGACTGTTATCCGCAAAAGCTTTTGTAATTACGCGTCTGGTATTTTCACTTTTTTGCACAAATTGGTTATAAATATCGCCTGATATAAATAAATTACTTTTACCTTGGAATGAAACATCTGCCATAGTTAAGGAACTCCTTTTCGTTTTGAGATTAAAAAAATACGTAAAAAAAATTTTTTGCTATTAAATTTATACTTTTTTCCGATGAAAAAAGTATTTGGTCAGGTCATGCTGTAAATAGCCGGAAAACAGAAAGGGAAGAAAATTATGAAAAAGTGTATTGTTGTATTAATTTTATTATGTCTGCATCAGCCTATTTTTGCTGCTTGCGCCATAGAAGCGGGAATGTGTAAAGCCGGGATACGAGGCTTTGAGCCGCTCAATGAGCGTCTGTTACCGAATAAACTGAACGAATTACAAGATCCTGTAAAGCTTCCGAATATTAATACCCCGGATGATATCAGGTATAATCTTGATGAGCCGCAGCAGAATGCAGGCGCCGTTAATAATGAGCCTTACAATTCAAACTGTCAATTCGGTACCTGTCTGGGAGAGCCGGAATAGCCTTTGTAAAGTTATATAAATCATTTTAAACGGAAAAGTTAAAGAATTTCTCCTGTTGTACCGATATAAATAACATATCAGGTACCAACAGGAGAAGTAGAAAATGGAATTGAGCAGACTGCTTGAATATTTTGAAACTAAGATAAATAAAGAACTTGGCGAGGATGATGTTTTTCTGAAAAAGTATCAGAAAAAAGCTAATTCTGTGTTCACTGAAAAAGATTTCGAGGCTCTAAAGAAGGATTTGAGTACGTTTGCAGAAATAGACTTCAACACAAACGACATCTCAGAAGCTGAATTAATTCAATTGTTCAATTCAAAAGTTGAAGAAAAAGACAAGGAGTACAGCGTCTCTCAATTTATGGATAAGCTGGAAGAAAATATGAAAAAAGCAGGTATAGAGCCTTTTGATGAAACTAAAGCTCCGAAAAATATTTCTTCGTTTCAGGCTCAACCTGTAGTGGAAGATGCAACACTGACACCTGATGAACTTGCCCTAAAAGAGAAGTATTCAAAACAATTTAATTTAGACCTTTCACCCTATGAAGTGAAAAGCATTGCAAAATTGGACGAACAAGGCATAAAAAGACTTGATGAATTATATGCTCAACTTCCGCAGGATGAAGACAGTAAATTTGAAATGGGAGATAGATATCATGCAAATTTTCTTGCCGCTTTAGTAAGTGATGCTGATGATGAACAGTTTAAAGTTATAAAAGATATATTATCTAAAGGGATGACTCCGTTTGATTTAATGGGAGTAGCTTTGCTTGATAATAGTATTGATAAATTAAATATGCTGAATGAGCTGACAGACCATTTATCACAGGGAAAAACAAGTGAAGAAGCAACCCAATTTATATATGAAAACGGTTACAAGTTGACGGAGAGTCTGCTTGATGATAAAAGTGCCCAAAATATGAAAGCAATTTTGAGTCACTGTAAAGATGAGATTACACCGGAAAATATTTCATATATAAATAAAATATGCCAAGACGCCTCACCGGAAAATATAGATAAGGCAGCACAGCTTATTTTGCTGCTAAAAGGAAATATTCAAGATACTTATGACATAATATCTATTGCAAACCTTGAAGATGATGAATTTGCAGAGGCAAAAGAACTTCTGCAAAATCCGGAGTATGAAAATGTAAATATTCCGTCATTACTGAAAGCAAAACCGGAGATGCGTGATAGAATTAAAAACTTTGTAGATATACACAATGGTGCAATCGGCATTGTCGAGTATGAAATGCTCACAAATATGAATGAGAAAGATTTTTCCGCTCTTGAAAATATATCCGGTATAAAATTTAATGATAAAGCAATTAGTGCAGAATTGGAAATTCGTCTGGCAAAATGTTCTAAAGAAGCTATAGAAAAGATTAAACAAATTGCAGCAAGCAGCGTTAAAATTTCGCCTGAATTGCTGATATTTATGGCAGAGGCAAATGATGAGACTCTCAATAACTTTGTAGTACAGCATCCAGATTATACATACAAAATTGATAATATGAAAAATACAATGAATATAACAATACCGAAAGAAGGTGACAATTCGCCATTCCCTCAGCCTCTATCAACCGGACATATAATCAGATATAATAAAAACAGCAGACAGTTTGACATTATAGGTAATGATGTTGAAGAGCACGGTTATGAAAAACAAGTCACAAATACTAGTCAAACAAGAAGCCAAACCGTCGAATATAAACGAATTGCTTCCGGTTTTGGTGACAGAAGGGATATTGTAACCAACCAGAAAATAGATATATATGATGACAACGGCAAAAAAATAAAAACTGAAATATATGAACCCGGTGCCCATGACGGAATCCCAAATATCACGGAAATTGATACAGACGGAAATAAAAAAGTTTTGCAGAAATCAACAATTGACGCGCAGGGAAATATTAAAGTCGAAAAAGATTTCACCTCTGTTGGCGGTACAAGGACACGTTTTCAGAGCATTGAAGATGATAACGGCAACCGCCGCTCATTCTACAAGATTACTGATAAAGACGGAAATGTTCTGCTGGATAGAGTGCAAACATTTTCAGTTCTCGGCGAAAATAAGTTCCAATCCTCACTCAATGGCAAAAGCTGGGATATTGAATATAAAGATGACAATACTGTTACGGTAAAAGATAATCAAACCGGTAAAATTACAACCATTCCGCTGGAAGATAAAATTACACCGGAAGACAGAAATACAATGCTGAATATTTTAAAAAGCCTCAGCGGTGAGCAACTATTGATTATGGATGAAAACAATATTGATTCACTAATTTGGGGCGGAGACGACAGGTTTTCAAATTCCTGGATGAATAATGCCTACTGGAACACGGTAGAAGAAAAGATTTATTTTGGCGGTAATACAATTTCAACAACACAAGAAGAATTCTTGCAAAAAAATATTTCGACTTTGTATCATGAATACGGACACTTTATAGATGCCTCATCAGCAGGGGAGAATGGTAATCAGGTATCAGGCAGCGAAAGGCTTAAAAAAATCTTTGAAGAAGAATTTGCGGATTTCAAAAAAGTGGCTACAACTGAAGAAGAAATTTTTATAGACTACTTTACCGGTACTGTTGAAGGAGACTGGCGCGGTGCACAGGAGCGGTTTGCGGAAACAAATATGCTTTTACATACCAATCCGTGTGATCTGACCGCCACAAGAGCATACTATTTGCAGCGTTATTTCCCGCGCACAGTTGCAGCTATTTCGGAAGAAATAACCAAAATGGAAGAAAAAGCTCAGAACAACTAAAATTATATATCCCACACAGCGGCAGGTATTTTTTGATTAATTTCATGATAAAATTCAATTTATGGGATTTAACGAAGAATATAACAAAATTTTTGAGCTTGTAAAAGCTGATATATCAAAAGTTTCAGAGGAATTACAAAACTCTATTTCTATAAAAGAGCCGCTTTACACCCCGCTAAACTATATTATTTCAGCGCCTTCAAAACATATCCGCGCACTGTCTGCTTTTTTGTATCTGAGAGCTAACAATATAAATATTGATTTTGTGCATATAAAACTTCAAGCCGCAGTTGAATTGATTCACAATGCTTCACTAATCCACGACGATATTATTGACGAAAGCAGTACAAGAAGAAACGAAAAAACACTCAATACACTGTTTGATAATAAGTTGGCTGTTCTTGCGGGGGATTATCTGCTTGCTGCAGCATTGAATAAACTGGACGAGATAAAAAACTTTGAAGTTACCGGTTTGTTTGCTGAAATAATGAAAACAATGTGCCTCGGTGAAATCAACCAGTATTTTGCAAGATATAAAACAGTAACAATAGAAGAATATATAGATAAATCACGCAGCAAAACCGCCTCACTTTTTCAAGCTGCAATTGAAGGCAGTGCAATACTTTCCGGCATGCTATCACGCGTCGAGGCAAAAGAATTTGCACTTAACCTCGGAATTGCTTTCCAGATAAGAGATGATTTAATAAACTATAAAACTACCCGCACAGATTTACAGTCAGGAATATATACAGCCCCCGTAATTTTAGGTCAAACTTCCGGCGGCAGTGACGGTATTGAAAAAACGCTGCGATTGTTGAATAATTATATTGATAAATCTTTTGATTTACTGGATAAAATTGAAAATAATACGTTTAAAGAAGCGCTCGTTGCGCTATTGGAGCTTTTGAAGCATGAATAAAGAGGAATTAAAAATTTTATACGAAAAATACCGTCCGGCAATCAAAGAAACTGTTGAAACAGTAGTTTTTGTAATAGTGATGGTAATTATAATCAGATTTTTCTTAGGGGAAATCCGCTGGATACCGTCAGGTTCTATGAAACCAACCCTGATAGAAGGCGACAGAATTTTTGTGGAAAGATTTTCAAGATTTTACAAAACGCCTGAACGCGGTGACATAATGGTTTTTTATCCACCGGCAGAACCGCTTAAAAATACACCTTGGAAATTATTCTCGCGTCTTACGGGATTTTTCTGCAAAGATATTGCATATATCAAACGTGTAATCGGTATGCCAGGCGATAAGTTTGAAATTAAAGTCGATAATACAGGCAAGAATACTGTTTATATAAATGACAAACCACTTGACGAACCATACGTCAGAAGCCCCTATGAATACCCTGTTTGTACAGAGGCTATGTATTGCGGCCCTTTTGTAATCCCTGAACATAAATATTTTATGATGGGCGATAATAGAGGTAACTCTCAAGACAGCCGCTACTGGGGATTTTTAGATGAAAAACGATTTGTCGGAAAAGCCGTCTTCAGGTTTTGGCCTGTCACAAGAATTCATACATTGAATTAATAAAAATAAAAAGCCCGATTTTTAGATCGGGCTTTTTCAGTAAATAAACATTAACTCAACATGTGATAATATTTCATATAATCGGCTAAAATTAACGAGCTTGTTCCGTTTGCCAGTGTCGCTTTTATAGTCTGGTCTTTATCGCTCTGCGCCGTATCCTTAACCATATCTGTTTCTTTTGTTTTTTGGTTAGCGACTTCTTGTGTTTTAACTTCGTTTATAAAATCGTTAATAGTTTTTTCAACTTCTTGCAGCTTAGCTTTGTCTCCCTCAAAAGAGCCTGTTGATTTTACTCCGGCTTCTTCGAGGCTCTGCAGAATACTGCTCCATTCCTGATAGTTTGGAACCTGCATTCCTTGCGATGCGGCTGCGGCTTTGATTTCTTCCAAATCTTCTATACCGTTAACCTTGTTTGCCATGTTTACCTCGCTGTTTTCTTAACGTCTTAACTATATATATAAAAAATATACAACTTTTGTAATTTCAAAGAAAATAAAAATCTTAACAAAAATTTACAAATTTTAAAGAATGCAACACTGATTTATTATATAAAAATGCAACACATTAAAAGTATTAAGAAAAATTTACAAAAAGCCGGAAAGTTGCATTCCAAAGATATTTTGAACAAGCGGATAAATATTGATTGAGTGGTGTATTTATAAAAACAATCAAGAAAGAAAAAGAAACTTCCGGTTTTAATCAGCGTGAAACCGCTTGCAAATAAATATTTTGCGAGTAAGATTAGAATAGCGCCGTAACAGGTGCATAATTTACAGCCGAAAAAGAGGAAACTATGGCAAAAGACGTAATAGAATTAGAAGGTACGATTATAGAATCAATGCCTAACGCTATGTTCAGAGTTAAATTGGAAAATGACCACGAAATTTTAGCTCATATATCCGGCAAAATCAGAAAAAATTTCATAAGAATTCTGCCGGGCGATAAAGTTAAAGTAGAAATGACACCATACGATTTAACCAGAGGAAGAATCACCTTCCGTCTGAAATAACAAAAAATCTCACGTACAAACTTATATAAAGGAAATGAAAAAATGAAAGTAAGATCATCAGTAAAACCTATGTGCGATAAATGCAAGGTTATCAAAAGAAAAGGCAGAGTTGCAGTTATTTGCGAAAACCCTAAACATAAACAAAGACAGGGGTAATTTCACGCTGCGCGGATTGAAGCAGGTTTCTGTGTGAATTTACCGGAAGATATTTAACGGAAAAGCAACCACTGTGTAAATTCTGTAAATCCGCTAATCCAAAAACAAATCCCGAATCTGCGGGGTAAACGGCAGATGGTGAGGAAGTATTTAAGCCTCATACAAAAAAAAATCTAACAACAAGTAAAGGAGAAAATATAAAATGGCAAGACTAGCAGGGGTAGACTTACCTCGTAACAAAAGAATGATAGTAGCATTAACCTACATCTACGGTATAGGACCTAAAAGAAGTGAAAATATACTTAAAGCAACAGGCATTTCACCTGATTTGAGAACAGATGACCTGACAGATGACGACATCAAAGTTTTAAGAAATGAACTGGCAAACTACCACATTGAAGGTGACTTGAGACGTGAAGTTACAATGCACATCAAACGTCTTCAAGAAATCGGTTCATACAGAGGTCTGAGACACAAACGCAAACTTCCTTGCCGCGGTCAAAGAACAAAAACTAACGCAAGAACAAGACGCGGAAAGAAAACCGGACCTATCGCTAAGAAAAAATAAATCTCGTGACTTGTAGATAGAAACATGTGACAGATAAAAATCAATTCACTAAAAATAAAAGATTGAAATATAAATAATAAAAATATAAAGGAAATAAAAATGGCAAGACCACAAAAAACAAAGAAAAAAGAAAAGAAAAATGTATTGCAAGGGGTTGTACACATTCAATCAACTTTCAACAATACAATCGTAACATCAACCGATACACAGGGTAATGCTATTGCTTGGGCAACAGCAGGTGCTACCGGTTTTAAAGGTGCCAGAAAAGGCACTCCGTTTGCTGCTCAATCAGCAGCAGAATTGGTTGCTAAAAAATCAATTGATCAAGGCATGAAAAAAGTAGAAGTACACATCAAAGGACCGGGATCAGGCAGAGAAACAGCAATCAGAGCAATCCAGGCAGCAGGTTTGGAAATCACATTAATTAAAGATGTAACACCAATCCCGCACAACGGATGCCGTCCTCCGAAAAAGAGACGTGTGTAGCGTGAGCAAGCTGAGGGCGATGGCTTTGCAGAGTTGGCTTGCGTGAGCAAGACAAGCAGGCAAAGACAAGACCCGTAAAAGCAAGCGAACAAAGCAATATAACTTCCTAAGCTCAGTTTGAGCGAAATCAAATCAGTAAAAATTTGAATAAGCAAAAACAATGGGCATGAAAAATGAATATCCGAATTGAACAACCATAACACATAAATCACAGATAGTTTGGTAGAAGTTTCGGGTAAAATCAAATGAATATAAAGACAGTCTGCATATAAAGCAGAAAATAAAAAAACAGTAACCAACCGCGGGGGCTTGCGTGAATAGTCCAAACGCAAACCATAGACGCCCCGCACAAGCAAAAGGAGAAAATTAAAAAATGGCTAGATACACAGGACCATCCAACAAATTATTCAGAAACAAAAGAGTAAAAGATATTTCAAACAGAAAATTAACATCTTCAATGAGACAAAATGCTTCAGGACAACACGGCGCAGTCAGAAAGAAACTTTCTGAATACGCACTTCACCTGGCAGAAAAACAAAAAATCAGATTTACCTACCTTGTAAGCGAAAAACAATTCGCCAAATACTATGCAGAAGCAGCAAGAAGAAAAGGGGTTACAGGTACAATTCTGTTACAATTACTGGAATCAAGACTTGACAACGTATTATACAAAGCAGGTTTTGGTATCACCCGCAAACAAACACGTCAAATCGTTAACCACGGTCACGTGCTCGTTAACGGCAAAAAAGTTGATATTCCTTCATACTTACTTAAAGCAGGCGATGTAATTACTGTAAAAACAAGAAGCACAGGTTTCATGAAATCAGTAGCAGAAATGATTGATATGGCTTGCGCACCAGCCTGGATGACTATTGACAAAGAAGCACAAAAAATCACCTTCGATAGAATTCCGGAAAGAGAAGAATTAGATCCGGAAATCAAAGAACAACTCGTAATCGAATACTATTCTAAATAGTAAAGGGAGTTGAGGGGGAAACTTGAAACAAGCAAACCTCCGTTAACCTCGAGTGAAAGTTCACTCAAAATATAGTTAACAAAAAAACTAGGAGATTAAAAGAATGGAATTAAAAATTAAATGTGTTAATACAACAACAAGTTCTGACGGATCACAATACGGAAAATTTGTAATTGAACCCTTGGCAAAAGGATTCGGTACAACAATCGGTAACTCACTGAGACGTGTATTGCTTTCAAGCCTTGAAGGAACCGCAGTAACATCAGCAAGAATCGAAGGTATTACTCACGAGTACACAGCAATTCCGGGTGTACTTGAGGATGTCATTGATGTAATGCTCAACCTCAAAGGTTTGGTTGTAAAAACTGATTCAAAAGAACCTCAGCACCTGAGAATTGATGTAGATAAACCGGGTGCGGTATTAGCAAGTGATATCCAGCTTCCTGCAGGCGTAAAAGTTGTTAACCCTGACTGGTTAATTTGTACAGTAGCAGACGGCGGCAGCTTCCACGCAGACGTTGTTGTAGAAACAGGCAAAGGCTATGTACCTCACGATGTTCCTAGAGATTCAAAGGCAACATCAATTGATGTACTTCCTATTGACGCAACATTTATGCCAATCAAAAGAGTAAGCTACAATGTTGAACCGACCCGTGTTGGTGATTCCATAGATTTTGATAAATTGACCCTTGAAATATGGTCAAATGGCTCAATTGACGTATCAACAGCATTAAGCCAGGCTTCAAATCTGTTAATTGATCACTTTATGCAAATCGCTGCAATCACTGGTCAGCAAGCAATGTCTCCTTCAATAGATCTGGACGAAGAAATTTCTGAAGAATCAAGCGTTCCGACAATGACAATTGAAGAATTGGAATTGTCAGTCAGAGCATACAACTGCCTGAAACGTGCAAGCATCAATTCTATGAGTGAATTGCTTAAAAAATCAGAACACGACTTGCTTAACATTAAAAACTTCGGTAAAAAATCTTCTGATGAAGTAATCGAAAGACTTCACCACTTTGGTTTAGACCTTGCTCCGAACCCTGAAGAAGATGAAGAAGTAGCAGCAGCTCCGGCAGAAGAAACCGCAGAATAACCAAATTAAAAGCAAAATAATAACATAATATAAAGGACAAAAACAATGAGACACATGACAAAAAAACATACGCTGGGAAAAGCACAAGACCAAAGAAAAGCTTTGTTGCGTGCATTAGCGACTGAACTTTTTGTACACGGTGAAATCAAAACAACAATGGCAAGAGCAAAAGCTTTGAGACCATACGCAGAAGAGATTATCACACTTGCAAAAAGAGGCGACCTCCACGCTCGCCGTCAAGCCGCTAAATTCATCTACGACAAAGAAATCGGTCAATTCATGGACTTAGCAACCGGCGAAATATTCGAAGCACAGAACGCAGAGAAAAAATTAGCACCGCAAACAGTTCTTAGAAAATTGTTTGTAATTATCGGCAAAAAATATTCAGATCGCCAGGGCGGATATACAAGAATATACCGCTTGCCGCCGAGACGCGGTGACGCTTCTGAAATGGCATTAATCCAATTGGTATAACCATGCGGTATGCCTTTCAGGTTCAGTATATCGGAAAAAACTATGCCGGCAGCCAAATACAATTTGAAAACGGCAAAGAAACAGATACTCCGACAATACAGGGTGAACTTGAAAAAGCTCTTTGCAAATTGACATGCGGTAAATCCGCTAACAATAATAAACGGCAGATTAGAACAGTCTTTTCCGGAAGGACGGATAAAGGTGTAAATTCAATCGGGCAGGTAGTTCATTTTGAGCTTGAACAAATGATTGTTGCTTCAAAGTTTGTTTATTCACTGAATGAAATACTTCCCGATGATATCTCCGTCAGCGACCTCAAAGTCGTAGATGAAAAGTTTCATGCTCAAAAGTCCGCTAAAAAACGAATTTACAGATATGAATTTATCAATCGTAAATGTAAAAATGCTTTTGACGGCGATTTGTTAAGGGTGAAATTTGACATCAATCTTGAAAGGATGCAAAAGTCACTGGATTACCTTTTAGGAGAACACGATTTTTCATCATTCAAGAGTTCCGGAACGCTAAACCCAAGCAAAGTCTGTACTATATATCAAGCCGAATGTGAAAAATCCGGCGATAAAGTAATTATCACAATAGCAGGAAACCGATTCCTCTATAACATGGTAAGAACAATAGTCGGAACCCTTTTAGAAATAGAAGGTCACAACCTGCCCGCAGAACATATGAAAGAAGTTCTGGAGGCAAAAGACCGCCGCAAGGCGGGACAAACAGTCAGTCCGTACGGGTTGACATTGATTAAAGTAGAATACTAAATATTAATAAATGGAGAAATTAGCATGAAGACTTATTCAGCAAAACCTCTGGAAGTTGAAAGAAAATGGTATCTGATTGATGCTGAGGACGAAGTTCTCGGCAGATTAGCCGTTAGAATTGCTAACATCCTTAGAGGCAAACACAAGCCTGAATACACTCCGAATGTTGATACAGGCGATTTTGTAATCGTAATCAACGCAGACAAAGTTCGTGTAACAGGCAACAAAGAAACAGATAAAATTTATTATCACCACACCGGATATCCGGGCGGCTTGAAGGCAGCAAGCGTAAAAGAAGTACGTGAAAAAGATGCAAGACTGCTTATTGAAAAAGCTGTAAAAGGTATGCTTCAACACAATACCTTGGGTGATACCCAGTTTACAAAACTGAAAGTATACTGCGGCAGCGAGCATCCGCATGCTGCTCAAAAACCTATTTTACTTGAAAAGGAGGCTAAATAATGGCAGACAAAGAAATTATGGCTACAGGACGCAGAAAAACCTCTATAGCAGTTGTAAAATTGGTTAAAGGTAAAGGCAGAATCTTTGTTAACGGTAAAACTTTGAAAAACTATATCGGCAACAGACCTGCTGTAGAAATGTTAGTATACAGACCGCTTGTACTGACAGAAAATCTTGACAAATTTGACGTAAAAGTAAAAGCTCTCGGCGGCGGTGTTGTAGCACAATGCGGTGCTATGAGACACGGTATTGCAAGAGCTCTCGTTAAATTAAACGAAGAAAACAGAAACGTATTGAGACTTGAAGGGTTGTTAACCCGTGACCCGCGTGTTAAAGAACGTAAGAAATACGGTCGCAAACGCGCAAGAAAACGTTTCCAATTCTCAAAACGTTAATACAACAAAAAACGCAAATGTTACAAAAAGCCGGCTCCACAGAGCCGGCTTTTAATGTGAATATATTCAAATTTCAGATGCTGACTTGATTTATGCTTTAATTATGTTATTATTTTTTCCATTAACTCAATACAGTTAAAAAGGTAGTATTTTTGTATATGTTCCCATTTTTTGACTTTTATAAATTTTAACCCTAACAGTTTTATTCGCTCTGTATGCAGCGGGGGATAATCTGATAAATTGATTTTAACATTATGTCTGATAATAAAATCAACACTATCTTTCACTGCCTGCTTAAAGTCTTTTTCTTTGATGACATCTTTTTGGTGCATGATAGAGTAAGGATTATCAAACTGATGGTAATATGTACCAGGAACAGTTACAAGTTTAGGTAAAAAATAAAGTGCTTGATGAGAAAATAATAAATCTTCATAAAACACCCCTTCACGGAATTTTATTTCAGACATCCTTAAATCAGAATTTTTATAGATTTTATTCCAGACGTAACATGCTTTCGGAATATTGGTGAGTTTATATTTTTCTTCCGGCGTTGTGTACACTCTTTCATCTGTGTATTTTATACCTTTATAATTTATTCTTTCATAACCTGCTGCAGCAATTTCAGCATTATTTTTTACTGCAGCAAGATACAATTTTTCGTAAAAATCTTCATCTATAAAATCATCAGAATCAACAAAACCTATATACTCTCCTTTTGCTATTTGTATTCCGGCATTACGTGCGGCGCCAAGACCTTTATTTACCTGATTTAGTACAATGATTCTTGCGTCTTTTTGTGCGTAAGTTTTTAATATTTCAGGTGACATATCACTTGAACCGTCGTTAATACAGATAATTTCTATGTCCTTTAATGTTTGGTTTAGAATACTATCCAAACATTTAGATAAATATTTTTCAACATTATATACAGGTACTATTACGGAAACTTTTACCATTACAAATCACCTTTCAGCTAATTAAGTTATACTTTATGTCTAATAATAGATAATTTAATTGTCATTATAGTATATTAAAATGTCTATTGTCAACATAATAGGTAGTATAAAAGGGTAATAAGTTTAGTATTAAATCAATAGAGATATCATGAAATAATTGTTAACAAATGTAACAAAAATTACAATCTCTGAAATCCGGAGTAAAAAAAATACTTTATATAGAAAAGAGAGTATAACCAAGAGATAACATAAGGAGAGACGAGATGACATTTTTAGCGATTGATGCACAGAAAAATTTATTCACATTGCAAAAAAGCCAACTTCAATTTGAACAAACTCTTGTAATGAGTCAGGCAAACTACATTACTCAGGAAATGAGCTACCGTTCACAAGAAATAGAAGAAGCCGGCGGCGATTTGGACACAGATTACTATTACATCCAGCTGCAACAGCAGGAAGAGTATCTGGAAACCCGTCAGGATTCACTGGATTCACAGATAACTCTGCTGGATAACGAAATTTCAAGTTTGAAGACACTTGTCAACAACAACATCAAGAACAGCTGCAGCTTGAACTTAATCGGCGGCTAGTAAAGCTTGACGCGGCAAATTATGATTTGCCGGAGTTTTCAAACAAATCCACAATATTAAGCATCAAAGATGCTATTGTCATCGGACCGACACCTCCGGGGACAGGCGTAATGTGGGATGCGATTTTTGAAACGGTTTCAAAATTAACATCCCCGCGCAGCTTCCCCTGTTCATCTCTAAAAATCCCTACATCGACAACAACACAATTTGATTTTATCATATTATCTTCTATAATTTTCCCACCCGCTGCAGAAACAAGTATATCTGCAGTTTTTGTTATGTCAGCAAGATTTTTCGTGTGGCTGTGACACACCGTCACAGTGGCATTTCTGTTCAGCATCATTTGCGCAAGCGGTTTGCCTACGATATTAGAACGCCCGACAACCACCACATGTTTGCCGTCAAGTTCAATATTATATTCATCCAGAAGCCTTAAAATACCGCGCGGGGTAGCCGGATAGGCATAGGGTTTTGCTCCGGAAAACAGAAGTCCTGAATTGTACGGAGTAAATCCGTCAACATCTTTCCCGGGGGCAATGGCAGTTAGAATTTCCAATTTATCAATATGTTCGGGTAATGGAAGCTGGACAAGAATTGCCGTGACTTTCGGGTCATTATTTAATATTGCAATTTCTTTTAACAAGACTTCCTGAGATACAGATTGCGGATATTCAACAATTTCTGCGGCAATACCTATTTTTTCAGCGTATTTTTTTTTGTTATTAACGTAAATTTTACTAGCCGCATCGTCTCCGACGGAGATTACAACAAGTTTCGGGGTGCCGGCGAGTACGGCGACCTTGTTTTTCAGGTCGTCAAGGATTTTATCTCTTAACTTTTTGCCGTCTAATATTATTGCCATTGTGTCCTTTACTTATTTATTTGCGGAAGGTTTAGTCTGAAATAAAACTGTTTTATTGAATCCTGAATTATTTTGGATTCTCTGTCCAGGGAGCCGTTTTTCAGGTTTTCATCAACAGGAATAACACCCAGCACATCCAAATCGTATTTTTTCAAAAGTTCATAAACAGACGGGATATTGCGGTTTTCTACCTTATTAATAATAACACCCAGCTGATTGCCGGCTGAATATTTTGCGCTGAATTCTTCAATACGTTTTGCAAGGTGAGCACCTTCTTCATTTGGTGTTGCAACAATAACCGTTGTATCAATATCTGTATCTACAAGCTGATTAAGGTATTTGAGGTCAAACTCACAGTCAAAAATTACTATGTCATAGCGCTCAATGAGTTTCAAAACAGCGTCATTGATTTGACCGGTAATCGGGCAGCGGCAGTCTTTTGACCCTACAAACCACGACACAATCAAATCAACATTATCTTCAATAGGAACAACGATGTCTTCCATTGCCCATTCAACAAATTCCTGTTTGGACATTCCCTCCGGAATACCGGTTTTATACTCGTGTTTGCCGCTTCTGATACCGTAAATTGTATTTCTGACATCAAGTCCGAAGGTATGCCCGAGTTCTGATGTAAGGTCATTGTCAAACAAGAGTATAGATTTTTCTGGGAACATTTCCTGAAAAATTCTCAAAAACGCTTTTGTAACAGTAGTTTTTCCGCTTCCGCTTTTGCCGGTAACAGCGAGTTTAACAGTCAATTTTATACTTCTCCTTTAAGCTGTCTGAAACATTTTTAGTTAATTCCATTGCCTTTTGTGCAAGTTCTTTTGATAACGCACCTGCACCGCAGGATGGTGTTATGATTGAATTATCTATAATAAGTTTCTCATCAATTCCTTTTTTAGTCAAATAATTAACAGCAGCGTCAAATTTAGACAGAATCAAGCCTGTATCAGCCTTTTCCAGCGCGATTTTGTCAAGTGTCGGAACAACGCCCCAGGCGATTTTGCCGCCTTTGTTCAAAAATTGTGAGATTGATTTATAAAATACGCTCAAATTTTGTGCAAAACCATAGGCATCAAGGTTGATAATATTAACGCCTGCTTTTACAGGCACAGACCAGTCGCATTTACCGCAGCAGTGGATGGCACTCATTGCACCTGTTGATTGTATTAAATCCGAAATTTCTTTTAATATTTCTATAACTTCCTCTTGAGTTATTGTTATATAAGCAGATGTCCCAAGCTGGGATATTGAGGGTTCATCTATGAAAATAATCGGAGTAGTTTCCGGACTGGAGGCTTTTATTTGTTTAATCTGCCAGAGAGCTTTTAGTGTCAGTGTTTTTACGACAATTTCACGCAGAGCTTCGTCATAATAGACACATCTGCCGTTTTTATCAACAAGAGTCGTCGCAAGCGTAAAGGGCCCGACTATTTGTCCTTTTGCAAAAGCAGGTTTTGTTGTTTTTACTAAATCTATAAAGTACGGGAAGGCTGCGGAATTTTTTTGAGAAATACCATATTTTTCAAGCAGGTCTGAATTTATGTCGGAGGTTATTTCTTCATAATCCAGAAAAAACTGCTCCAAATCCGTACAAAAATCGTCATACTCAGAATCCATATATGATTTTGCATTCTCTTCATCTGCAAAAAAAGCAGGCATATTTTCCAAAAACTGATAAATCATATCTTCATTTTTGGAAACTTTTGCAAGCTGCGGACAGAACGGAATATTAGGGAAACAGGATTTAACCAAATCCATAGCATCTGCAACACAACAATGAGGCAGGGAGCCTATTGCCATACATTCCAGTTTTAACTTAGATTCCTGCCTCATTTATGTTTAAAATATCCTTTGTAACTATGTGATTAAGCTTCTTCTGTGGCTTCAGTTGTTTCAGGTTCTTCAATAGATTCTTTAACAACTTCGGAAGCTGTAACTACAACACCCAATTCGCATTTAACTTTTGAAGTTAATTTGATAAGCATTGTATATTCACCGATTTTGTTGATAGGTGCATTGAGAGTAATAGTTTTTCTGTCAACTTCAATGTTAGCTTTTGAAAGAAGTTCTTCTGCGAGTTTTTTAGTTGTGATAGTACCGAATAATTTACCTGATTCGCCGGCTTTTGCAGACAATTCAAGTTTGCCGATTTTTTCAATTTGTTCAGCTTTTGCAAGAGCTTCTGCGTGTAATTTTTCTTGTTTAGCTTTGATTCTTGCCAAATTTTGTTCTCTGTTTTGAAGAGCGCCTTCTGTAGCAATTTCAGCAAAAGATTGCGGAAGAAGGAAGTTTCTTGCATAACCGTCTTTTACATTAACGATGTCACCTGCTTCGCCGAGGTTTTGAACATCTTTTTTTAATATAACTTGCATAAATAATTCTCCTTTTCTATTTATATTTCTGCATGTAGCTTAAATTTACAACAAACAGAAACAATTGTCGAGAGTTTTTTAAAAAAGATTACGAAACTGCTTTTTTCGGGTATAATGTGGATATGGAAAACGAATATTCTAAGCGGGCAACAGAATTATTTAAACGCGGTTACAATTGTGCACAATCTGTATTTTGCGCTTTTTGTGAGGAAACCGGAATGGATTTTGAAACTGCGCTAAAGCTTTCGTCGTCGTTTGGCGGCGGAATGGGCAGATTAAGGGAAGTTTGCGGAGCCGTGAGTGCTATGTTTATGATAGCAGGGCTGAAACTCGGTTATACAGAACCGAACAATGACGCAGTCAAAGGTGCGCATTACGCAAGAATACAAAAACTCGCCGAAAAATTTCAAGCTAAGCACAAGACGATTATATGCAGAGAATTGTTAGGATTGCCTGAGGGCGCCGACTCTCCGGTGCCCAGCAAACGTACTGAAGAATACTACAGGACCCGTCCGTGCGAACAATTTATTGCGGATGCTGCACAAATTATTTCAGAAGAATTGATGTCCGGCTCAAACCATTAATATCAAATATTATTTAGGGTTCAATTTAATTTCAAATTTCTAAATATCAATAAAAACTTCTGCTTATGACTGTTCTTCTAAATCATAGGCTAATTTTTTAAGAATTTTGGGCAGTTTTTCTTGCAATTCATTATCATTTAAAGCTTTTAAAATTCCTGCTTTAGTGCCGGTTGCAATAAGAATTTCCGCTTTGTATGGATTTGGGTGATTGTATGCAATTGCTTTCAGGTCGCGGAGTTTTTCGTGACCTTCAACATTCTTAGAGGGTTTGCTTATTTGCAGAACAAAATTTGTCGCCGGAAGTTTCGGGTCAGGGTTTTCGATAACCTCGGACACAATTCTGAAATCGCCGTATTCCGGCACTTCTCTGTCACGATTTTTGAGTTTTGTGATGAGTTCTGATACTTTTTCTTCCAGTGTCGGCATTTCTGTTTTTCCTTTGAGTTTTTGTGGTTTCGATGTGTGATTTACAGGATTAATTTCGTTCATTTTAACCTCTTTTCTATTATATAGAATTTTTTTACTAAGTGCAACAGGTGAGACCCCTCACCCTACCCTCTCCCCAAAGGGGCGAGGGATTTGAAAAATTATATAGAATTTTTTCTAAGTGTAACTGGTGAGACCTTCACCTGCCCTCTCCCCAAAGGGGCGAGGGATTTGAAAAATTATATAGAATTTTTTCTAAGTGTAACTGATGAGATTCCTCACCTTGCCATCAGCCGGCTTGTGACGGCATATTTGCCTGATGGCTTTTTATTTGCCGAAGAAGATTATCGGCAGGTCGTTGTCTGCTGCGTATTGCCGCAGAAATTCCGGCACTTTGTCTATTGTGTATTCACCGGGCGTGCCGTCGTCTTTTTGCTTGCCCTGGAAGAATACTCCCTGAATTTTCGGTCGGGTGATAAGAATTTCATTATATTTGCGTCCGGCAGAACGTTTGCCGCCTTCCATATCGTTGAATACTTCCCGCATAACCTGCGCAACTTCAGGATGTGTTGCATCAAGTTCGGTGATGGATTTGTCCGCGATTTCAGGGATGAGTTTTCTGTACTCATCATCTGACAAGCCCATTTTGGTTTTGACTAAATTGGAAATATATTCCCGGTGTTTCTCATTCTGGAACAGGTATTGGTTTAACAGCAGAGGAATATCTTTTTTACATCCGGAGCCGAAATCTCTGTAGTAAGCAACGTGGATATCGTCGCTTGCGACATCAAGTATAAACCCTTGTGTTCTGAATACGTGGTAGTTCCCGTTTTCGTAATTTATATAGGAAGAACTCAACAGTGCGTCAGAGTCGATTAATCCTAATGCCTGGAATACTGCACTTTGTTCGCCTTCATCCAGTGCGTGGACAAGTACGTTCAGGTCTTCTGCTTTTGTTCCCGCAGGAAAACCGTATTCAGACAAATCCATGCCGGGTTTCAGGTAGAAAACTTTATTTTTTATACCGTCAATTTCGACTTCTTTAACGTTTACGCCGTCAACAGGAATATCTGACGCTTTTGGCATTCTGGTCTGCGGAAGATGTATTGCGCTCTCCTGCAGCTGACGTACAAGGTCACTGACTTCAGTATTACCTTTGACGAGTTCATCTTTGTATTTTTCGTAAAATTCTCCGTTGCGTTTGACGCCGGCAAGGTCTGCTTCAGCTAAGATACTCGCCATTTCAAAGGCATTTCCCTGACGTAGTTCAAACGCTGTCTGTCTGGCGGCTTCTGTTTTTTCTTCCGGAGTCATTTTGCGGTATGTGCCGTCAGGATTTTGAATTCTTTTGTTGTAATGTTCAAGCCAATCGTGGTTTTTGATTATCTGATAAATTTTAAGTCGTTCACTTTCCGGCATGTCCATTTTTTCCAGCAGGTAATATGTATCAAATGCTGAATATGCAGGGTGGGTTTTATCAATGTGGTTTTCGGCTTTTGTGAGGTCGTGCATCAAGGTTGCAATCTGGAGGGCGCGTTTGTCAGCTTCCGGCAGTGCTCTGTAGCGCGGATTTGACATTACTCCCTGCAAAACTTTCAGGGTATGGACATCCACCGTAAAATCATGTGTTTTGTGCTGAACTTTTCCAACCGTTGTCAGAAATTCAGGGAATGCTTTAACTATATCATTCAATTGTGCTGAAAGTTCAGGGTTGCCGTCAATGGTGATTTTGTTGTTTTCTGAGAATTGTTTTACGTAAGGACGCATTTTTTCAATAACGGCTTTTGTCTGCGGGTCTGTGATTTCTGCCATTTTAGCCCCGTTATTTACGTTTACCGGATAGCCGTTCATCACAAAGCTTCCGTCTGCAAGTGTTCTGAATTCAAAACCGAAGTAGTCGGTTGCTTTCATTCTTTCTTCCGGTGAGAGGTCTTTCATCAACTCTTGCATGTGGGAAATAAACGTATCTCTCGGGTAGGTAAGGTCGAGTTTAAAATCTAAATCTTCAAGATTTGTTTTCATGAAAGCGCCGTTCGGGTCTGAGAGGGCATCCATTGCTTTGAAGTAGTTTTGTTTAGCCTCTTTTGTGAGCGGTGTTGTATCCAAACCTAAGGATTTAATAATTTTGGGCAGAGTTGAACAGTAGCTGTCCTTGTCGTGCGGAATCAGGCCGCAGTTGATTACATTATGGAACGATGGGTCATAAAGGTCTGCGTTGTATTTAATCAGTAGTTTCATCAAATTACGTTTTTCTGCAATGCTTAGTTCA
Source organism: Candidatus Gastranaerophilales bacterium (assembly GCA_944322945.1). Taxonomy (GTDB): domain Bacteria; phylum Cyanobacteriota; class Vampirovibrionia; order Gastranaerophilales; family Gastranaerophilaceae; genus CALUVN01. The sequence continues at coordinate 71,386 of CALUQN010000007.1, forward strand.
TTTATCTGCAAATCTTTTCTATCCAGGTAATCTGCGAAATCATTTAGTTTGACTACTGTAGAGCAGTCGATAGTTCCGGCATATTCAGGATGTGCTGAGAATACTTTTGCAATTTTGTCAAGTTTGAAATTTTCGATTTTTGAAATATCTGCCAGTCCGTTAAGATTCATAATGTCAATTAATTTTACATTACGGTTGTTTATTACAACTTCAGTGTTGTGTAATAAACGTAAAAAATCCGCTATTTTTTTTGCTGCATCGGGTTTTAAATTGACAATATATTCGTCAAGTATAGAATATACAGGTCGCTCTTTACCCCTTGCGTCTTTTATTTTTATGCCTTCAAACATCTCAAGATTATCTGCAATTTCTTTTGCAGATTTGTCGTATAAATAGTAAGCGTTGCCTAATTGTTCTTCAGACATATTTTTGTGCAGCAATTCCAAAAATCTTTTTACATCAGTCATTCTGTTGTTTGCCGGATCTGCAATTGCATCGGCAATCTGTTGATAAGCTATTCCAATATCATTTTCATTCAAAGTCTTTATGATTTCAATGTTTTCCATCAGAGCTTTTTCATCTGTTTCAACATTATCTTTTAGACGGTTTCTGGTTGTAGTTGCAATTGCCCCAAGCAGATTATGATCATTCAGTACGTGACTGCCTGCGGCGTGGAGTTCTCCGATTGCTTCTTTAGGACAGTTATAAAGCCCGTACAAGAATAATTCCTCAAGCCGTGACACAGAAATTTCCGGATCTATGTCAAGCAGATGGGAGGCAAATTCAGTTTTATTTTTGTCATTACAAAGGTTTAGAATTTTCTCTGTGCTTTTTAAATCTCTTGTGGTAATTAATTTTTTGTATAAGCCAATATTGTTAGGTTGTTGTGCGCATTGCAGCGCCATCAGAATTGACTGCGGGGTTCGATTAAGTTCAGGGTCATTTGCTATCTTATTTAAAGTTTCTCTTGTATATTCATTGCCGTTCAGCAAAACCCGTCTAATTTCACGGGAATCTTGAATCCCGTGTTTAACTAAATCTTTGTACAGTTGAATTCCTTCTTCGCACAATTCAGTATCTTTGGCATAAGAGCTGACATTAATAGTTCTTCTTATTTCATTAGGGATATCTTTATTTGCGGCTAAATTATATGCTATTTGTGCTGCTGTTTTATAGTCAGGAGCTACTCTGCCGTTTGAACTGTAGTAAATACCATCGCCATGTTCATCTTTCAAGCCTAAAATATAAATATTTTGTTCATTGCTGTCTTTTATATCAAACGGCGGTATATTTTGATTGCCGTTTGATGTGAGAATATGCTCTTTTATGTAACTGTGCAAATCATATCCTGCTTCTGTCATACGATTAGGATTTAAAAGAATTATTTTGAGAAGTTCTTTATCAGAAGCGTCATTTATTTGAATATTTGAAATATTTTCTTTAATGAACTGAACATTTGCGTCAAAAGTTTCGGAATCAAATTTTGCCATTTGAGCAAGACTCCTCAAATTTTCAAAATCTATGACATCTGAAAGGTTCAGAGTTTCTCCTGCTGAGTTTATAAATTTAATATTTGTAAGTGCCTCACTCACTGTATTCAAATCTGATATATCAGTATGGTTATACTCAAGATTTCCTATTATCTCGTGGACATTATCCATTTTTGAATAACCGGTTTTGTTCAAAAATTCAACAACTTTAATGGTGTTATCAACATCTACATATTCTCCATAGGATTTGCCGTCAGAATCTTTCATTTGTGCTCTGACAACTTTATCAAGACTTACCATTGCTGTCCAGTCTGTTCCGAAAACTTTTTTCGGACCGTATTCTGTTTCAATAGTAAGATCTTTCAATTTTTCGATATTATCAAGAGTTTGTTTAACATCTATAGTATAGTTGTAGTTTGTCAAATTATTTAATAAGTTATATAAGTTGTTGATATTTATTGTATCGAGAAGAGAGCCGTTTTCTGTTTTAATTTCGCTCAAACCTTTGATTAATGCAGCCTGTGATTTTAGGACATCCATATTAATGTCATCGCCAAATCTGTGTCCGACGAGACAATCTGACAGACGTTTTTGCCAGCTGCCATCAAAATCCATTGTTGTCGGTATAGCATCAATTTCGCGTTTTATGTTAAATTCTTCGACCAGATTTACGCTTTCTATATCTTCGTGGTTCAGAAAATATCTTGAGCAGTCATCAATATGATCCGCATAATCAGGGAACTGTTCTTTGAGCTGTTTTTGGACAAGATAATTTTTCTCTAATTTCATACTCATATCAACACCTTGAGTAGCTTTTTCTACGATGGCTTCCATATCCATCTTGTCCGACAATTCGGGATATTTTTTTACTAAACCGAACATTTTGTCGTAGGTGTCTTTATTAACATGTTTTAATGCTGTCCACAATATTAAAGTGTCAACATCGCTTGTGACTTCCGGTATTTCTTGTGCTACGCTTTCTGCTAGTTTACATATTTGAGGCGGCAGTGAGGATATTATACTGGAAACTGTGTTCAGATTTGAGTGTTTTTGCGCTATAGTTCCGAGACTGAAATAAAAATCGATGTATGGTTCTTTTTCCGGAGTCAATTCCCGCAGACAATCAAATAAGTCGTTGTATTCTTCACCTTTAGTGTGATAAAGTACTATACCGCCCAATTTTTCATCTTCTTCTTTTCGAATTCTTGCCATTTCATCAAAGTGTCTGAGAACATTTTCCACAAGTGCTTGTTTGTCAGGGTTTGCAGTCAGATATTTTTTCAAATTCAGCAAATCTCCGTCTGACATTTTATCTTCATAAGCGGCAAGAAGTTTTTCTACATTTTCAAAATTTGTTTTAGGTGCTTCTGTTGCCCTTAAACCAGTCTGAACAGGGCTATCCGTTTCAGGTCTGAACTGACCGTAAGGAGCAACTTCATCAAGTTCATCCGCACGGATTCCGCCCTCTAAAATCTGTGTTTTCGGTCTTGTCGGGTCAGTAAATATTATACGTTCGTATTCATATTTAGCTGATGTGCCTGTCATTTTGCCTTTTTTGACTTTTTCTGCATAATCGTGCAGGCGTTCAAGATTTTCGGCACTTAAACGTTTATCAAATTTTTCAGGTAAAACCGGCGCTGTGCTTTCAAAGCCCAGTTCAAGTTTTCTCAGGTGTTCGTAATGTGCGGTGAGATATGCATTGTATTCATCAAATTCTGCTTCTGTCATATTTTCTTTTGAAAGCAGGTCTTCAATAGGTTCGTAGAATTTGGCAAGTTCAGGGTTGCCTGCGGAAATATCTTTGCCTGTTCTTAAATCGTAAGGAACGTGTTCTGCTTCTCCGAATACATTGACTTTTTCGCCGCGCAGCTGCCATTCAAAGACATCGCCGTCTTTTGTTTCAAAGTTCATTTGTAGAGCTGTGTAACCTGAACCGCGGACTTTTGTGGTTGCTTTTTTGTTTGCAGCTTTAATCTCTTCCGGCGTAAAGTACGGATCATTTTCATCTATTCTGGTAACGATGCTGAAATCGTGAATTTTAAGGGATGCTGCATGGCGTTGAATTTCTTCCAGCTGACGTTCTGAAAAATACGGGATGCCGTCTTTGCCCATATAGTTGCTGATTCTGGTTAGTTTTGTATCAGTTTTGCCGGCTGCATAATTTGAAAGTAATTGTTTAATATTATCCACCATCGGCTGGGATTGAAGTTCTGCAGCACGAAGAATTGCCCCGCGTTCATCACCGGCTTTCAAAAGTGCTTGTACGTCAGGATGGTTTGTAAAATCACCGTCCTGTAATTTGGTTCTGACGCCGACTGCATCACGAACATCATCTACTGCATCTTTTATGGATGGTTTGCGTTTTCCATTGTCAGTAAGATAGTTTGCAATTTTGTCATACAAGCTTGTTGCACTTTTTGCACGGTGAACCATTGTTTCAGGCGTGCCGAGTTTGTTATCATACATAAATTGAACAATGTCATTTTCAACTTCCAGTGCACGTTTACGAATATTTGCAACGTGTTCGTTTATGATTTGTCTGCCCTGCTCTGTTATGACAAATTTTTCTTTTGGAGCTTTCGGGTCATCCGGATTTTCTGGGAGTTCAATTTTTTGACTTAATTTATCAAATGTGTGGGTCTTATGAATATCCCAGTAGCTGAAATCTTTCATATTAAGCTGCCATTCAGGCATACCAAAATCCAGCAGCATTTGTTTGAATTCAGGCGAGTACTTGCTCATATCGCCCTCTGCAGCTACGGCAATAAATTCGGCAGTATTATTATACGCATAAGGGATATGCTCTTCAGGAATTCCTGCACGGCGGAATTCATCTTTAAACTGGCATTTTTTATAAATCGGCTTGCCATCTTTATCTTTCGGCATAATTTCATCAAGATTGTACTTAGGATTTATGCCCCACCCATGTTTTGAATCATTGGCATGAGTTAATTCATGACGAATTGCGTATGCGACACGGTTATAACTTAATCCGTTCATACCAATGGTATGTTCGCTTTGATTGTTATAACCTGCAGTTGTACCTTGACCGTATGCGGATTTCGGATCAATATAGCTGCGTTTAGCTTTTGAAAAGTCGAACATTGCAGGATATTTTGCAGCACCATTACTTACACGTGCCCATTCTGCAAGTTCTGCATCTATATATTCAAGTGCATCAATATCACTTTCTTTTGAAAGGAATATTTTTGTGCCGTATTTTTCGTTGATTTTAATACATTTTTCTTTTAAATCTGCAGGAATATCGTCCTGTTTCAGATAATATTCGTTGTAAAAGTGATTGCCTATTTCACTTTCCGGATTTTTCTGAATAAATGCCCGCATTCTGTCAATTCTGACATCCTGCATAAGATCATCAAATGCAGGATCATCTATTTTTACATCAGGATTATTTACTGCCGCAGCATATTGTCTTGCCTTGTCCGGATTGGTTTCAAGCAAATATTTGTAATATTCACGGAACCTTGGCATATCCCATTTGTCACCTATATGGGCATATTCGCCTTTGAATGTATAGTAAGCATCAACAATATCTTTTACTTTTTGCGCATCAAGCTCATTATTAAGCAGCCCTTTGCGTACAAGTTCTTTTAGCTGCGGATCATCTATTTTCTGATAATTTTCTTCAATTTCTTTAAATAGTCTGCCCTGAATATTTATTGCAGGCGGAGTAGCATCCGAGTCTTTTGATTTAAGTTTCAGATATTCATTAAACGCCTCTTCTTTTAAGCCTGCCTTATCTATTTCTCTTTGATAAAGGGCTTTAACATGGGCTTCAAATTTTTCAACAGTCAAAGCCGGATCTTTAATAATCTGCTCTTTGATTACACTGCCTAAACGCGGGTATTTGTCAAATAAGTCTGTAACCCCCTCGCCGAGTTTGCCATCAGCTTTGATATAGGCTGTAATCAGTTCCGCGTTATCTTTTTTAATTTCATCCAAAAATTTGCCGTTAAAGATGTAATTACCTGCTCTGTCTTTTGCATTCATTATTGCAGGCAGATTATCCAGCAAAGCAGCGTATTTTTCAGGTTTTTGAAGTAAAACAAGAATATTATCAATATTCAACGCAGGATTATCACAATTTTCTTTCAAATCAAGAAGCTCATTTATTCTATCATACTGAAGTGTACCTATTAATTGCAATCTTAATGGTACATAAATTACAGCATCAATCAAATTTTTAGTATCTGTACAACTTTTTTCGTTTACTATTCTCTCTGCCGTATCCAGATATTTTTTATCAAGTGAAAGCAAGCTGCGCATAGCAAGACAAGCGTTTGTTTCATTATAGTTTTTATCTTTTTTGAAATTATTAAAAATTCTGGTAATTTGTTTAATGTCATCTGCATCATATTTCTTAAGAGCATTATCAAGCTTTTCTTCGTTCCAGAATTTACCCTCACCCGCAAATTCTAATTCAAGCAAATCTCTTTTCAATGTTTCCGGAGTTGACGGTTTATTTTTTTCAACAGCAACTGTTTCAGAAACGGATTCTTTTGCGTTTAATGCATCTTGTCCGCCGCGCTTATGGTTTACCGGCGGCTCATCTACCGGCATAAACAGATTTTCTATATCTGTTGTTTCATCTGATGCCTTTGGTGTTTGCACCGGTTCATCAGACAAATCAATTTTCGTAGGTTCTGTATGCGGAAGTTTAGGGTCTTTTCTGTAGGATAACTTGCCTATATCTGCTATGTCTGATGATGTGCCCACAACTATACCTATTATGTTTGCCTTCAACAAAGACTGCCAATTATCATTAGTATCCAATACGCCCATCATTGCCAAATCGCCTGCATAGGAAATTATGAAATCTGTACCTATCTTTGCGCCCGCTGCCTCCATAAAGTTTGCAAGTTTCTCAGGGTTGCTAAATACTTCTTTTAACGCGGCGCCTCTGTTTCCTTGTGTAATCTGCGTCTTGAATGTTGCTGCCAGTTTCTTATCTATTAGCTTATTAAATGCCTTCATACCAAGCTTCCCGGCTCCATAACCTACTACAAATCCACCCGCATTCATTATTAAATTCTTGTCTAATTCTTTTAATTCTTCCTCGCTTACAACTTCTCGGGTTAATGCTTCTGTATA
>CALUQN010000008.1 GCA_944322945.1 Candidatus Gastranaerophilales bacterium
TTCTTTTCGATTACTTTTTCCACTGCATCCATTTCAGTCTGGATGGCGTTTTGTTCAGTATCCAATTGTTTCAAGCGCAATTCAAGGTTTTTATCTTCAGCTTGAGTAATCTCGATTTTAGCGTTGATTTCTTGGATTGTTTGGTCATACAAATATTTGTCATATTCGTATTGGTTCATTGCATCGTCATATTTTTCCTGATCGGTTACTGTTGTTGTTGTCAGGGCGTATTTAACTGTTGTGCCGTCTTCTTGCGGTAAGGCTATTGATATATATCGTCCTGTTGAATCCTGTTCAACTTTGCAGCCTTCAAGGGCTTTGACTTCTTCTACATTTTTGTCTGTGCCCATTGTATAACAGTTTATATTGGCTATTGATCGGCCGGTATCTGTTTCATATTTCGTTGCATCCTCTACTTCACTTGCTTTGTAGAAGTATGGTATATATGCTCCTGATGTTGAGTTTTGAACGTATCTTACATACCATTCAGCATTCGCATCGCCGTATTTTTCGTTCAACGCGTCAAGGTAGGCTTGTTCTTCGCGTTTCAAACCCGCAAGATCATCCACTGTTGACAAATATGGATCATCGTCAGGATTTGCAGTGTCGCCAAGTTTTCTCAACGGGGTATCGCCTACATAGTATGCGCCGCCATCGTTAGTGATAATACTTGTTGCTGCTGATACTGCTGCAAAGTCATCGTTCCATTCGCGGAGGTAGCTGACTGTATATTCGCCGTTGCCGGTCGCTACCAATGATGTGATGGTGTTTGTCAATGCGCCGTCGTTGAACGTATACACTGTCTTTGTATAATCTTCGACTGACGGTGCCACCGGTACGCTCATTCCTAACAACTGATTGTAGTAGTTTGCGGATTGGTTAGACAATGTTGTTCTTTGTTGGTTAATCTGCTGACCTTCAAATTCAACGTTAGTCTTTCTCGCTGTCAGTCCTAAAAATCTTGCTTGTGATGCTGCCATTCCCATAAGGCTTAGTCCCTTTCGTTGTTTCGTAACTTAGTACTCATGTTTTCGGCATTTTTTGTTGAAAACTTTAATTTTTGATACTCTTTTGTTAAGTTTTTGTTACAATTATAATAAAATTTTAACCACGAAAACGTGGCGAAAGATAAGCCAGGATTGCTCCTCCGACCTCTTCATTAGGATCAAAGCATGATGGCTGCGGATTTATAGAATTTTGGATTAACATACTCACTAAAGGACCAAAGGCATCAGGAATTTGTGTTTTTCTGTAAATTCCGGCTAAAAATGTCTGGATGTTTGGTGATTTTGTTTTATTAAAACGGGAAAGTGCCGGGTACATTTTGTCTACACCTGTTGTCCCGTTGTCAATCATTCTGTCTAATATATACAAAGTTTCTGTTATCTGATCTTCATTATTTGAATGTAAAAGGACGTCATTGAGGTACGGAAGGGCATTTTCTTTTTGCTTTATAAAGCAGTCGACTTTGTTTTGGTCAAACAGGCAGTAATTTCTCTGCGGCGTCGGCTGCTGCACAGGCGTATTATTATAATTATATATATATGTATTATTTGTAACAGGTTTAACGTTCATACTAAATCCCTTTTATGAATATACAAACGGCGCGCCGTTCTTGATTTCAAATAATATATTATCAGCCATAACCTTCAATTCTTCTTTTGGTTTAGCGTTATCGACCTGTTTGTAAAACTCTTTCATCAAGGGTTGGATTGAGGCATCTTTTTTTGCTTTGAAGTTTCTTAAATCAGTTGATACAAGTCGTTGCTGCAAATCAGCTTCCGTTTCGGCATTAATTTTTTTGACCTGAACGTCTTTGATTGCTTCGCCGGCAAGCTTTCCGCTGTAGCCGATGGCTGTCAGTCCTGTTATACCGAAGAAAAGCTGTTTGAAGTACGGATTTTTGGTGTCCAGAAGGTAGTTATAGAAAAATGCCCTGTAGTCATCGACGTGTGAGTAAAAAGTCGGTTTCGGGGTACCGTCTCCGCCGACGGCACTGTCGACTTTGGTCGTTGATGTTCTTAATTTATTGAGAATATAGTCTGTGAACTCTTGTTTTTCTTCCGGCGCAGCTTTTAGTTTTTTCAACGCTTCTTTTACCTCTGTATCAGATGCGTTAATCCAGTCAAAGAGTTTTGTGAGGGTATTTTTATCGTTTTCAGCGGTTTCTTTTGTTGATGCACTAATAATTTTATCTATGGCTTCTTTTGTTGTCTTTACATTTTGTTCAATGCCGGCTTTGCCTTTGGTTAAATTTTTCAGTGCGACAAACCCGAGCCCTACAATTGAGGCAAAAGTTGCGCCTCCAAGGAGAAAATAATTTATATTAGCAGGTTTGTTTTCTTTAGCGGGTTGTTGAATTCTCTGCTTAAACGAAATTTCTCCGCGTACTTTTTTCCCGAAGTTTGTCAGAACCGGTTCGTGGTCATCAGATATATATTTGGAGAATTCAGCAGCTTTTTCTGACATCATGCTGCGTATAATCTGAATTTTACCGGAGAAGGACTGTGTTTCAATATCAATAAGTTTTTCCTGCAGATTTTTTTGGATGTCAGCTTCACGTTTTTTAACCCAGACATCGCGGAATCCTTCAAGGAAGGTTTTACCCATAAACGCCATTGCAGTAAGCGCAAGTACACCGGTTCCGGCCAGAATGGTCTTTTTATTGGTGCATTTTATCATGTGGTAAAGCGCCTGATGCGTTTCTTCATTCAGGGCACAGTTTCTGGTTAAGTCAGGCAGTTTTTTTAGTTCATCAATATGCTGATTGTTTGAAATATTTTTGCTTATAAACGCTGTAAGCGCAGTTATTCCGCCCATAACTCCGACTGCAATGGCGCTTATCGGCACCAGGCTTTTTTCTCCGGAATTGTTTCGTTCGTATAATTTATCCGGCATCTCAACGTTTTTGGATATTACAAGCGAATCATAAGTATCATTAAGATTACAGTCAGCGGCGTTTGCACTGTCTTTTACAAAGGAGTTTACGACAACACCTTCCTTTGTCTGGTTTTTATTCTTCTTCTGGGTAGAGGTTAGATAACGCTGCTGCCTTTGGGCTTCAACGTCGTTAAACTGTATGTTATTCATCTTTTTCCAAATCCTTTTCTGTTCCGGTTAATTTTTTATACAGGTTATGTATAAAAGTTTTAAGTTCAAATGCCTTCTTTGCTTCATCAATTTTTTTGTCGTCGTTGTCAGCGTCCAGCGGCTGGAATATGGCAAACAGTGATTTCACTTTCTTCTTAAAATCATTAAAAGTTTCTGAGATTTTTTTTGAGATTGCAGCCTTGACTTCGCCGTAAACCGCCGCAAGTTTATCAGAAATATCCGCCAATTTTTGTCCTATATTCTGCGCAAAATTACCGATTGCAGCCGGAATACTTTTCAATAAGTTCACTGTCCCCATTATCAGTGTGTTAATCACAAAATTGGCAGGTTTTGCAATTATCGCCGGCGTATTTTTTGTAAAAAACTGTGCCAGTTCTGACATTCTTTGATGGGCAGCTGCCATTGAGTTTTGAAAAGCAACAGCCTGCTGTGCAAAATTTTGTGCATCCTGCGCGCGGGCTTCTTTTGCCTGCTGCTGCGCCTTTAAAAATGCTCCGATTGCGGCACACTCGTTCCAGCTCATTTCGCCGGGCTTTGCGGAAAAATCCGCCTTTCGCATTCCTCCGCCACCGCCCATCCCGTTACATATCGGGCAGGCACCCGGCGGTAATCCGTGCGGACAGGTGCCTATTCTTGCACTATTTGCTTGTCTTGCCGCTAATTGCATTAAAAAATCCTCGCATGATTTTCCAGCAGAGGACACTAAAGAAATTTATAAACACTTCCAATCTGAGCGTGGAAAATGTTCTTTTTTCTTGAGTGTTCCGGCTTTTACGGCTGCGCCAGCAGCTGGAGATATTCACTCCATTTCCTCTATAAAAATCCTATGATAATAACAGACACATGTCAATTTTATTCAGGGTCTTTGTTAACATTTCTATACCCTATACCAGCCCTGTACCCCGAAACAAAATACATAAGAGGAAGAGCCGGCTCTATCCATTTGAATCCGGACAGTACACCGGCTGTTGCTATGTCATCCGCATGCAGCGCTATATCAGTTAATTCAGGCTTTCTCTCATCGTATAGTTTTTGGTCAGTCTTTTGCCCGAATAGCGGATTTATAATTTTTTTACTCAAATAATTTGCTATATAACTGCCGCCGACAATGCCGGTTGCTGTTATACCGGCAAGTATTGTACACAATTTCTGTACAGGCTGCAGCGGCTTAATTATCTTTGCTTTGGATAACTGTTCAGCACAGTACAAGGCCGCCCCGGCTCCAACATTGCACAAAAATATATTCGCAAAGTACTGATAAAATCCTTCTTTAATCTTGTCGGCGGTTTTTCTTTTACTGCCGGTTCCTGTAACAGCATCTGCCGCAAGTCCTCCGGCAATTCCGCCAAGTACAGGTACAGCACCTAAAAGTGAAAGCCGTTTTATCTCACCGAAGATTTCTCCGGAATTTAAATTTTCTTTATCCGGCAAAATCACTTTAAACAAAGCTTCTCTCTTGTCATCAGCCGGAAGCTTTGTTGATAGTGTTTCAATGTCTTTGCAAGACAAATAGGTTGTCTTTGACTTGTTCAAAATTGACAAGAGGTTGTCATCGAGCGGCTTTTTGTTTGAAATGAAATGATTTACTGCTTCTGTTTGTTTTTGTAGGAGTTTATCAACAGGTGTGTATTCCATTAACCCTTTGATAATTTTTTTGCCGCCTATTGCCAAACCTCTTGCTCCGACAAGGGATGCGGTAACCGTACTTGAAATGATGATGGCATTTTTTATCCCCTGCCTAAATCTGTTTTCTTTGCGGGAGGGCTTAAACGTATCATATAACCCGAATGCTGCGCCTGTTCCTATCAAAACTCGGGGCATCTTTTGCTGTAACTTGTTTAATATTATCGGTTGATCTACAAATTTTGCTATTGTTTGGATTTGCATGTTTGTACTCTTTAATTTGTTAGGCTAGACTAACAATAAACGAAAAAAAACTCTTTGTCAAGCAGAGTTTTGCACGGAGATTTTGCACATGCCGTCTTTTTTAATGTATAATAAAAACATCAAGGAGAGGAGAATAACAATGCTGCACTACTTTTTAGGGTCATATATAGTAGCAATAGCCGGTTTTGTCGGCGCATATTTCTGGGGCGAGCACGCTCATGCCGGGACGGGGCTTGCGTGTGTGTTTATTGCACTCGTTTTGAGTATTCTTGAGATAAGCTTGTCGTTTGATAATGCTGTCGTCAATGCAATGAAGCTTGAGCACATGTCTGACAAGTGGCGACACAGATTTTTAACCTGGGGGATTGCTATTGCTGTTTTCGGGATGAGATTTTTGTTCCCGATTTTAGTTGTCGCTATTTTTGCAAAAGTCGGCATTGTTGAAGTTACAAGAATGGCTTTGACGGATGTAGACAAATACGCTGGGTATCTTCACGCTACACACGCCCCGATTGTCACATTCGGCGGAATATTCCTGATGATGTTGTTTTTGCATTATTTCTTCAATCACGAAAAAGATGTTCACTGGATAAGATATGTTGAAGCGCCGCTATCCCATCTTGATCACATAAAAGGGATTGAAATAGTTATTGCGCTTTTTGCGATTATCGCAACACAAAATTTCGTTCCCGCAGAGGTTAAAGTATCTGTGATGATTTCCGGAATAGCCGGTATTATCACATATTTGATGATTGACGGGTTTACCCATTATCTGGAAAAACATGAGGAAATGCGTATGGCGCAATGTGTTAATTCAGGCGCCAAATGTACTGGGCTTATCAGTTTTCTTTATCTTGAGCTGATTGATGCTTCATTTTCACTGGATGGTGTTTTGGGTGCCTTTGCATTGAGTAAAGACGTTATAATTATTACTATAGGTCTGGCAATCGGTGCTATGTTTGTCCGTTCTCTCACGATTATGCTTGTCGAAAAGAAAACATTGGCAAAGTTTATCTATCTTGAACACGGTGCACATTGGGCTATCGGGGCTTTATCCATATTGATGCTGGTCTCAACCGTTGAAGAAATTCCTGAAGTTGTAACCGGCGGCATCGGACTTGGTTTTATAGTTGCGGCATTTATTTCTTCAATTGTTCACAATAGAAAAATGTCAAGATTAATCGCAGACGGTGAGGACAAAAATGCTTAATCTCCCGCTTGTAAGTTTTGTCGTAACCTCTTACAACTACGAAAAATATATCCTGAAAACTCTTGAAAGTATCAAAAATCAATCTTACAAAAATTTTGAAATTCTGATTGTGGATGATGCGTCAAGCGATAACTCCCGCAAAATCTGCGAAAAGTTTATTGCAGAAAATCAGGATTTGAAAATAACTCTCTTTGCTAATGAAAAAAATCAGGGGCAGATGGCTGCAATGATGAGAGGGCTGAAAGAATCTAACGGGCAATTTGTGAGCTTTGTAGATTCTGATGATATTCTTATGCCTGATTTTGCAAAAATTCATATCCAAACTCACCTCAAAACAAGCGTTGCAATGACATCTTGCGCAATTATTGAAATAGGTGAGGATGATGAAGTACATACCTTTAATTCTATAGCCTCACCTGCTTGTGAAAATATTGAAGACTTATTGAACGTAGAAAAAAATGATTTTAAAATTGTCAAAGCACGTTTCGGCGGCTGGCACTGGTCGCCAAATAGTTCTGCAATGTACAGAAAAGCATCAATTGAGCTTCTGCTTGATTACAAAAATACTGCGAAATGGAAAATTTGTCCTGATAAATTTATCATGAACTTTGCTCATCTGATAGGCGGAAGTGCCGTGATAAATGCTCCTCTCACAGCGTACAGACGTCATTCAGCTAATGCCGGAAATTGTTCTCTTGTGACGGGCTGCAAAAAGCTGCACTCCGACAAAACTACTTTAATAAATATAAATAATAATATTAAAATCAGACCGGAAATGATTAAATTCCTATTCCAGGAGAAAAACAAACTCGGGCTGCGTAATGTTTTCAAATTGTCTCTGCTTTGTATAATATAAAAATCAGCCGCTTATGTGTTAGGCGGCTGTTGTATGTATGTAATTTGTGGAGGTATTTATTATGCGAAAATATTTGTTTTTTCCTGAGATTGATTATTTTCTTTTTTAGCGTTGCCGCCCATCAGTAATTCACCGTTGTAGAAAGGATTTGAACCTCTTTTATCTTTGTTTGTAGCGAGGCTGATGATGCTGTTGAATTTTGGAGTTTCTTTGACTTTAACTTCTGCGGGTGCTTCATTAACAGCTACTGTCATCTTTCCTTCAACTGCTTTTTGAACATTTGTTGCTGATTGTGCAGCCTGTGAGTTTAAAAATGCTATTGATTGAAGTGCATTCTGGCTGAGCTGGATTTGAAGCCCTGAGTTGTTCATTGCAATCTGACGTGCAACGTTATTGTCAACTTTGCCGTTGTAAAGGTCTAAACCCATATCAACAGCTCTGAACATTGTATTGACGCTTTGTGTGTTGCTGTAGTTATTCTTTTCAGCAGCACGTCTGAGGATTTCTTGTGATACCTCTTTCAATACTGATGTATCAAGACCTGTTTTATAATGCTGTGTAGTAACATTCAATGCCATATTGATTTATCCCTTTAAAAACTTTTCCTTATACTATTTATTTCGGCATTTTTACCTGTTTTCTTTAATATTTTAGGTCTATTTGTTACATAACTTTACAAAACATGTGTAAAAAGGCAATTTTTTTATTGAAAAAACGTTTTTATATATACAAAGTATATAACGAGAGTATAAACTATGGGCTTATTTAGCAGCTGGAGCAGTACTTTCAATACATTAGGACATCTGAATAATGCATTGGGTACGTTCAACAATTACATGGATATGAAAAGCATGGGCGCGACAACCGGTCAGGCGTTAACAAACTCTGCGGCAAACGGCTTGGTCGGAGCGGCACGTGTTGAAGTTGCCAGTGACCGATTTGACAGGACAGGCAGTTTGAGCGGTCATTTTGTAAATACAATGGCAGGTTACGGAAACACAGCTTCAAATATTAACGGCACAATCGGATTGTTGTTGACCGAACCGTCTACATATCGCGGAATGTTTGGCTGCTGCAATAATTTCTTTGTTGGCGGTCCTGCGATGTTTGCACCACCTCCACCAATGTTTGGCACAATGTGTACACCTACGTTTGCGGGTCCTGTTGTGTCAACATTCGGACCTATGCCGGCACCTTACGGCGGCTTTGGATTCTGGTGTTAGGGTTTAATAATTATCATTTAATGTTCTAAGTTTTTCGGCGGCACTGTCCAGAATGGTCTGTGTCGCTGATTTATTCAGGAGAATTTGCTGAACTGCTGTGTTTACAATTGTATTAATTTCTTTTTGATTACGCTGCGTCAGCATAACAGGAGTAATTTTTTTTAGCTGTTTTGCACTTATTACACGGGCTTTTGACATCAGATCATCGTCGTCATATTTTTTGTAAAAATCATTTTGAAGGGCTTTTTGATTTACGGCAAGAACATTTGTAAGCTTTCCGAGTTCAAGCTGGTTTTCTTCGTTTGTCAAAAACAGAATGAATAAAAGCGCTTCATTTTTATATTGTGCCTTTTGGGGTATAACAAAATTCATCAAAGAAAAGTCATTTTGTCCCAAGTCACCTGTCAATTGCGGTGCAACATCTGTCCAGGTGTATGTTGTCGGCGCATTTTCTTTAATCATGGTGAGGAAGTTTGCACCGGCTTGAAATAATACAACATTTTCCGACATATATTTTTCAAGTGCTTCCCGGTGTGTTTGGGTAACGGATTCTTTTGGAATTAAATTTTTTGCATAAAGCGTTTTGAACATTTCAAACACTTCAACTGATTTTGGCGAATTGATATTTTGTGTTGTGACGCCGTACTTATTCAGAATTTTAAGCATGGTGTCATTTTCTGTTATATTAGGGAGAAAAACATAGGAGTTTGTAACTAAATTTATTTTACCTGCGATATTTGCCGCTTCATTAAAGGTTTTCGGGACTTGCACACCGGATTCCTCCAAAAGCCTTTTGTTGTAAATGGTTACGGCTGATGTTGCATACCATGGAAGAGAGTATAACTTGCCGTTATATTTTAGAGCTTCAAGAATATCATGGTTAAATTGTCCGGCATTTTCCTCAGGGATTTCCCATAGAGCGCCTTTTTGCGCAAGCAGAGCCGTGAAATCCGGATTGAGATTAACTACATCAGGGGTTTTGTTACTAAGTACAGAAGCAAGCGTTCGTTTTTCGCCTTCCGAAAAAGGCACGTCAATCCAATTTATCTTTATTGACGGATTTTGCGTTTCAAATTCTTTTATAACCTTGTTCATATACGGTGCAAAATCGCTCATCTGGAGTGTCCAGAATGTTACTTCAATCTGTTCTTTTTTAGAATTTTCAGCAATAGAGACATCTTGCGGCTTGTCAGTTCTGCTTTCGGACAGACCTGATACGGCTTTGTTTAGTGCAAACCAGCCGTAAGCCATTATTATGAGCAATGAAATAGAAGCAATAAAAATATTTTTTACAAATTGACCATGCACGATAAAATTCCCCGATATTTAGTACTTATGTTACAATTATACTATGAATAATCTTTTTACGGAATTGGAAAATCAAAATAAGCAGGTGCCGCTGGCTGAAATTCTACGCCCTAAAACTATTGAGGAATTTTTAGGGCAGAGTAATGTAATTTCGCCCAATAGCCCGATTTTGAATTTGTTAAAGACTAACCGGCTGTTTTCAATGATATTCTGGGGGACTCCAGGGTGCGGAAAGACTACTCTTGCAAGACTAATTGCAACTAAAACAAGCGCAAATTTTATTGAAATATCCGCTGTGACCTCAGGCGTAAAAGAGATTAAAGAGGCTGTCGAAAGTGCCAAAATGGCATTAAGAAGCGGCGTAAAAACAATTTTGTTTATTGATGAAATTCACAGATATTCGAAAACACAGCAGGATGCGCTCCTGCCGCACCTTGAAAACGGAACGTTATTTTTGATAGGTTCAACAACGGAAAATCCGTCATTTCAGGTTGTACCTGCGCTTTTATCCAGAGTTCAGGTTGTAAGGCTCAATTCCATTGATGATACAAGTATGGAAACCATTATCAAAAAAGGGTTTGCATATCTTGCAAAAAATTATCTGCCGATGGACTGCGAAAGCGGTGCTATAGATTTTATTGTAAATTTGGCGCGCGGTGATGCACGATACGCACTTAATGTTGTTGAAAATGCGTATTTTGCAAGTGATTTAAAAGATAACCGCCGCAATCTTACGGTCAAAATCATTGAAGAGATTTGTCAGAAGCGCAACACAAGATATTCACAGCAGGAACATTACGACTGCGCGTCCGCATTCCAGAAGAGTTTGAGAGGAAGCGACCCTGATGCGGCGGTTTATTATCTGGCAAAAATGATTGCAGCCGGTGAAGATCCGAGATTTATAGCCAGAAGATTGATTACCTGCGCAGCTGAAGATGTCGGAAACGCAGACCCTAATGCTCTTAATTTAGCGGTAAATGCCTATAAAGCGGTTGAACTTTTAGGACTTCCTGAAGGACGAATTCCGCTTGCTCAAGCTGTAATTTACGTTGCCCGAGCACCAAAATCAAATGAAACAATATGCGCAATTGATGCCGCACTTGCAGATATTTCCTCAGGTAAAGATTACCCTCCGCCGATGCACCTCAGGGATGCTCATTACAAAGATGCTGAAAAGTACGGGTTTGGTATAGGGTATGTCTATTCGCACAGCGCGCCTGATGTGTATCAGCAGTTTCTTCCGGATGAACTTGCGGGTAAAAAGTATACCCGCTAAATTTGTTTGTTTTTATAAAAATATAAACTTTTATTACAATGATTTTATAAAATATCGTAAAAAATGTTGCAAAGTATTTGAATTTATGTTAAAATGTATATATAAATAGTATTATTGAATTGAATTGATTTTATTAAATAGTGGGAATCAGAGATTAAAAAATATTTTTGTTGTTATGAATTTTATTACAATTAAGAGGCTTTTAATATGTATGTAAACAAATGTACCAAGTGCGGTCGCGAATTTGAAACTAAAAACCCCAAAAGAGTAATCTGTCCGGATTGTCTGTATCCTGATAAAAAAATGATGATATCGGCTCCAAGCGGTGAAGGCGGAGATGCTCAAAGTGCGGATTCACAAGCTGCACCGCAGCCGTTAAGAGGATATAGCACGGAAGAACAACCTCAATTCTACAGCAGTTATTCAAGCGGCGGTGATTCTAACAGAGGCTCATACAGTGCCGGCGGCTACGGTAATAACAGACCGCAGCGTCAGTACAACAATGATGGGTACAGGAGAGATAACCGTCAGGGCGGATATAACCGCGGCGGTTACAACAATAACAGATATAACAATCAAAACCGCGACAATCGTCAAGGCGGCTATAACAGAGGCGGTTATGGAAACAACCGTACTCAGGGCGGATTTAATAAAGGGGGCGGACGTTTTAATAATAATCGTCCAAATAAGTCTCAAAACAACCGCTTTGGTGGAAAACGTCCAGGAAAAAGCAGAGGTCCGAAACAGCTTTTAGTAAGTAAGGAGCAATTAGAACAAATTGAAAAGCTCTATAAGGCGATGCTTCCGCTGCCTAACCCTGATTGTCATGAAGTTATCGGTGAAAAAATCGGTCTTGAACCGAGAAAAGTATTCTTCGGAATCAACCTTATAAGACAGAAGATGATGCTTCCGAAATTACCGTTCCCGAAACGTAAATTGGCTATCTCACCGGATCAGCTCTTTGCTATCAAAAATCTTTACGAGCCGCTCTTGCCGCTTCCGCCTATCGGATGCCATAAAATTATCGCAGCACAGCTCAAGATGGATGAATGGCGTGTTCACGTGGGTATCGGCTTAATCCGTTCGCAAATGGGCTTGCAGCGTTGGAATCAGGATAGAGATGACGCGCCGGCAGAATTTAAAAAAGTCGCACAAGAGTCAAAAGCTGAAGATGCTCCACAGCCTGCAGAAACAGAAGCTACTGCGGAAGAAAAGCCTAAGCGAGGTAGAAAAGCTAAAAAAGCTGATGAAGAATCTCAGGAATCATGACAAAATTCATTTCTGTCGGTAAAATTCTAAATTTCCATGGGATTCAAGGGGAAGCAAAAGTCGGGTATTCGAAAAATCAATATGATTTTTTCAGCTCTTTAAATCAAGTTTTTGTTCTTGTTAACAACGAATACACTCCGTTGAAGATTAAATCGTGCAGACAAAACAAGTCGTTTGCTATTGTAAAATTTGAGGGTATAAATTCTATAAACGAGCTTATGCCGTATAAAAATTCACTGCTTTTTGTCCCGGAAGACGTTATCCGGGAAGCGCTGGATGAAGATGAATTTTTGATTGATGAACTTGTCGGGCTTTCTGTTTATGACGAAAGCGACAAAAAAATCGGGTTTATAATAGGTGTGTCAAACAACGGAGCTACAGACCTATTGTCAGTCAAAACAAAATCAAACAAGATTTCGCTTGTACCATTTGTAAAAGCAATTGTCCCTAAGGTCAGTATAAAAGATAAAAAAGTTGTGGTAAACAATATTGAGGGATTAATAGAAGAATGATTTTTGACGTAATGACATTATTCCCTGAAATGATAGAACAGGCGTGCAATTACAGCATTTTGAAACGCGCATTGGAAAATGATATTATAACGGTAAAAACAACCAATCCGAGAGATTTTACCCTGGATAAACACAAAAAAGTAGACGACACACCCTATGGCGGCGGGGCGGGAATGGTTTTGATGCCTCAGCCCTATGTTGATGCGTACAATTCTATAGAAAAGCTTGAAAAATCTGTCACAATAATGCTTTCCCCGCAGGGTGAACCTTTGACAGACGGGATTGTGAATGAACTTGCGAAATACGAACAAATTGTTATGTTATGCGGACACTATGAGGGATTTGATGAAAGAATCCGCGAAATTATAAAGCCCCGTGAAATATCCATCGGGGATTTTGTTTTGACAGGCGGGGAACTTCCTGCACTATGCGTTATAGACGCAGTCAGCAGAAAAATTGAGGGCACTTTAGGTAAAATTGAATCAGCAAACGATGACAGTTTTGCTGACGGTTTGCTAGAGTATCCGCAGTACACAAAGCCCAGAGAATTTATGGGGCTTAAAGTTCCGGAAGTCCTTTTGAATGGAAACCACAAGGATATTGCGGAATTTCGCCAAAACTGCAGAGTTGAAAGAACAAAAGTAAAACGCCCTGACTTATACGAAAAATATATGGAGTTCAACAAAAGAGTTAATAAAAAAGGTTAATTTTTATTAACTTTTTAATAAAAATTGTCAATTTTATTTTTGACGTGACTTGTTAGAATAGTAACCGGAGGCTCGTACAAAGTGCAAATAAATCGTGTAAGTTCATATACCCCAAACTTCCAAGCCAGATATCAGATAGACACATCCTCGGCAGAATCCCGCACACAGGTGTTTACACTCGGAATGCTGATGAGTAATTTCTGGATTGATAATGCCCGCTATACTTTCACCAGAATCCGTGACACAAATGTTTTTGATACTGTTGAAATTAATACCAAAGATAACCGCGGACATATTATTGAAACTATTCTGAAAAACGCAAATATAAAATTCAAAAAATTAAGCGATTACTAGGAAAGTACTTTCCTTGCAATTTCATTGCGTTCCAAAAGCACCATTAACACTGAAATATCAGCCGGTTTAACCCCGCCTATTCTGGCAGCTTGCGCAAGTGTCTTAGGTCTGATTTTGTTTAACTTTTCTTTTGTTTCTGATGAAATATGGTCAAGTTTCATATAATCAATATCATCCGGAATTTTAAATTTGTCGAGTTTGCCGGACTGTTCTACCTGGAATTCTTGACGTTTGAGGTATCCGTCGTATTTAATCAGAACTTCAACCTGTTCGTAGACATCACGCGGAATATTCAAAGAATTTGTTTCGGAGTCAACTTCTTTTAGAATTTTATAAGAAACATTCGGGCGTTTGAGTATTTCGCCAAGTTTCATCCCGCG
Organism: Candidatus Gastranaerophilales bacterium; assembly: GCA_944322945.1. Classification (GTDB taxonomy): domain Bacteria; phylum Cyanobacteriota; class Vampirovibrionia; order Gastranaerophilales; family Gastranaerophilaceae; genus CALUVN01. The sequence continues at coordinate 14,094 of CALUQN010000008.1, forward strand.
TTCAATATGCTCGCCGTATTTTGCAAGAACTGCATTAACCTCATCAGTTGCAGGCAGTTTTGTTTCCATCAATCTTTGTTTTTCTTTTTCGATTAACTCTTGTTTATCTTTAAATATTTGATACTGCGTATCATCAATCAAGCCAATCTTGTGACCGGTCGGGGTCAGTCTTGTATCAGCATTATCCTGCCGCAGCAGCAGGCGGTATTCAGAGCGGGATGTCAGCATTCTGTAGGGGTCATCAATATCTTTTGTAACCAAATCATCAATCAGTGTTCCGATATAGGAAGAACTTCTTGAAAGCTCCAGCATTTCGGAGTTATTCATATAATTATAAGCGTTAATACCAGCAATCAAACCTTGGGCGGCAGCTTCCTCATAGCCGCTGGTGCCGTTAATCTGACCGCCGAAGAACAGCCCCTTAATCTGTTTTGACATCAGCGAATGCAGAGTTTGAACAGCCGGAACATAATCATATTCAACGGCATAAGCAGGTTTTATGATATGAGCGTGCTCAAGCCCGGGCATCGTGCGGAGCATTTGAGTGTAAACATCAGCAGGCAGGCTGGAGGAAAATCCCTGAATATAGACTTCATACGTTCCTAAGCCTTCCGGTTCTATAAAAATATGATGAGAAGGATTTTCGCTGAATCTTACAACCTTATCTTCAATAGACGGGCAGTAACGCGGTCCGACACCGTGGATTAAGCCTCTGTACATCGGTGATTTATCGAGGTTTGCCCGTATAATTTTGTGTGTTTCTTCGGTTGTCCTTGTAAGATAACACGGATATTGCGGTCTTATAGGACGATTAGGTTTGAATGAATAAAAGTTTAATTCTTCATCACCCGGCTGAATTGTCATTTTAGAATAATCAATTGTGCGTTTATCAACACGGCAGGGGGTGCCGGTTTTTAATTTTTTTGTTTGGACTCCCAGTTTATGAAGAGAATCAGAAAGCCCGCAGGCGGCTTTTTCACCCAGCCTGCCTGCGCTGTAAGAACGTAATCCGACAAATATTCTGCCTTCCAGTGATGTACCGGTTGTAAGAATTACGGTTCTTGCGGAATACTCAATGCCGAATTCATCGACAGCACCTGTGATTTCTCCGTTTTCAGCTTTTAATTCAGTTATACAGCATTGTTTCAGATAAATATTATCTGTATTTTCGATAATATTACGCATATAATCCATATACTGTTTTTTGTCGGATTGTGCACGCAGCGCGCGAACAGCAGGTCCTTTTGAGGAGTTTAACATTTTCATTTGAATATAAGTTGCGTCGGCAGCTTCTCCCATAACCCCGCCGAGCGCGTCAATTTCTCTGACAAGGGTTGATTTTGCAGGGCCGCCGATTGCCGGATTGCACGGCATCAGCGCAATGTTATCAACATTAAGTGTGCACAAAAGCACCTTTGCACCCAGTCTTGCGCAGGCAATCGCAGCCTCGCACCCAGCGTGGCCTGCTCCGACTACTATACAATCAAATTTGTTGTTCACATAATCCATAATTTTATTATATTACAAAGGAATTTTTACTGTACATTTGTCTTTGCTGTTTATGTTATAATCAAATTATGGATAGGAAAACTTTTACAGACGTTAAACGTATTGTCATAAAATTAGGAACAAATGTAATCAGAGCCGATGACGGCTCTATGTCGCTTCCAAGGATATTTTCATTTATTGAAAATATATCAGCACTTGTTAAAGCGGGAAAAGAGGTCATCGTCATAACATCCGGCGCAGTCGGTATGGGAAAAAAGAAATTAGGTCTTGAAAGCACAACCGGTACCGCGCTCAAACAGGCGTGTGCTGCAATCGGGCAGTCAAAACTTATGGCGATTTACGAAAGCGGATTTGATTCCTACGGGCTTGTTGCCGCACAAATTCTTTTGACAGAAGACGATTTTTCTATCAGAACTCGCTACCTGAGCCTTAGAACAACAATGAACAAACTCCTGGAACTCGGTGTAACACCGATTATCAACCAGAATGACACAGTATCAACCATTGAAATAGCACCGCGCTATGCGGATATGCAGGTTTGTTTTTCTGATAATGACAAGCTTTCTGCACTTGTGGCAAGCGAGCTGGATGCGGATTTACTGATAATCCTCTCGGATGTTGACGGACTTTACGACAAAAATCCAAAGGAAAATCCTGATGCAAAAATTATTAACAAGGTAGATGAAGTCACTGAAGAAATTCTTGCACTCGGTTCCGGCGCATCAGAAGGCGGCAGGGGCGGTATGATTACAAAACTGAAAGCAGCCCAGATGGTTACAAGATACGGCGGAAGAGTTCTCATTGCAAACGGAAAAGTTCCTTATATAATCAAAAAAATCTTTGACGGAGAGGAATACGGCACAATGTTTCTGCCGCAGCACGAATCACTCTCAGATAAAAAACGATGGATTGGCTATGCGACAAATATTATCGGAAAAATTGTCGTCAATGACGGGGCTAAAAAAGCACTCCTCAATCAAAAAAGTCTTCTTCCGATTGGCGTTGTCGGTGTAGTTAACGAGTTTAACAAAGGTGATGTTGTTTCCATCGTTGATGAAAACGGAGGAGAATTTGCCCGCGGAATAGTAAATTACAGTTCGGAATCCTGCAAAAAAGTGAGCGGCGCCCACTCTGACGATTTACTCAAAATCCTCGGGTTCAAAAATTATGACGCTATTATTACCCGCGATAATATTACGGTGCTCTAGGGGAGGTTGTTTTATGGAATTTGTAGAAATAGCAAAAAAAGCTAAAGAAGCGGCATTGCAGATTGCTGATTTGAGTACGGAAATAAAAAATCAGGCGCTCAATGCTGTAGCTGATAATATTGAAGCCAACAAAGACAAGATATTTGAGGCGAACAAAAAAGATTTGTCAGAAGCAGAAAAACTTGTTGAAACAGGCGAACTCAATAAATCAACATTCAACCGCCTCAAACTCGACGAAAATAAAATGCGCGATATGATTCAAGGAATACGAGACATAGTAAAACTTGAGGATCCGGTTAATAAAAAACTTTTGGTAAGAGAACTTGATGATGGTTTGACTCTGTACAAAATTTCCTGCCCCATTGGAGTTCTCGGGATAATTTTTGAAGCAAGACCGGATGTCATTGCACAAATTTCAGCACTTGCCATAAAATCCGCAAACGCTGTTATTCTCAAAGGCGGCAAAGAATCAGTCAATACTAATAAAACAATTCTTTCTGTTATTAATGCGGCACTTGACAGTCTTAACGGTTTCCCGAAAAATGTTATCTCACAGGTGTTTACACGCGATGATGTCGCTGAAATGCTCAAGTGCGACAAATATATAAACCTTATTATACCTCGCGGCGGCAACAGTCTTGTTAAATTCATCAAGTCAAACACAAGCATCCCTGTCCTAGGACACGCTGACGGTATCTGCCATATTTTTGTAGATGAAAGTGCTCCGCTTGACATGGCTCAAAAAATTGTAACTGATGCCAAAACACAATACCCGAGCGCATGTAATTCCGTTGAAACGCTTTTAATCCATAAAAATTTCCCGCATACAAAAGAACTTATGGCGTCACTTGAACTTGCTGATATTAAATTAATTGCAAATCCTGATAGCTGGGCGCATGAATACGGCGATAAAGTTCTTGCATATAAATTTGTTGATAATATTGATGAAGCAATTAACCATATAAACACATACGGCTCCGGTCACACTGACAGTATAATAACGAAAAATACAGAAAATGCTGAAAAATTTATGAATAAAGTGGATTCAGCCGGAGTGTATTTTAATGCTTCAACGCGTTTTGCGGACGGCTTCCGCTACGGGTTCGGTGCAGAAGTTGGGATTTCCACAAACAAAACTCACGCCCGCGGTCCTGTCGGTCTTGAAGGGCTTACTATATATAAATATAAGCTTATCGGTGACGGTCATATCGTGACTGATTACGCAAACGGAACAAAACAGTTCCACCACAAAGATTTAACATAAGGAGAAATTATGAAAATAGGAGTTGTCGGTTTAGGGCTGATTGGCGGGTCAATTTTTAAAGACTTAAAAGCTCTTGGGTATAACGTAATCGGGGTCTCAAAGTCACAAAAAGGCGAAAATATTTTTGACTCGTACTCTGCACTGAAAGACTGCAACATGGTTTTTGTATGCAGCGCAATGAACAAAACCCTTCAAGTTCTTGACGACCTTGAAGCAATACTCTCCTCAGATACTGTTGTGACTGATGTGTGCAGCCTAAAAAAATTTGTATGCACAAAAAATCGACCTTACAGATTTGTACCCTCACACCCTATGGCTGGTACAGAACACAAAGGATTTGAAAACTCTTTTGAAGGCTTATTTAAAGGTGCAAAATGGGTCGTAACACCATGCTTTGGAGAAAGTCAAGAGCTCATTGATATTATCAGACAGCTGGGGGCAACTCCTGTTATCACAACACCCGATAAACATGACGAGGCTGCTGCGATGATTTCGCACATGCCAATGGTAATAGCTCAGGCGCTTTTTCTTGCCGCAAGTGATAACCCGCTTGCTCTTGAAATTGCCTCAAGCGGTTTCCGCGATATGACGCGTCTTGCGCTGTCTAATGAAGAAATGGCCTGTGATATGGTTAACATGAACTGCGCAAATATTGAACACTCCATTTTAAAACTTTACAAAGCTGTAGGCGAACTCACTAACGGCAATTATCCGCAAATCATCCATGAGATTAAAACAAAACGCGCCCGGATGTATACAAAATAAAAAACAACCCGAAAAAAATTTACGAGTTGTATAAATTGTATCATCATAACGTTTTTTGTTTAAATTATTCTATGTTAGTGTTTTTAAAAGCATTGTAAATAGCGCCGGCGACAAATCCTGCTATTGCTCCCGGAACTACAAATGCCGCTGTCGGACGTTTACACTTAATCATTTTGTGGAAACTGCCTGTGATGTTTTTGGCTACAGCTTTTGATTGTTCATTAACGTTTTTAATAATACCTCTGAACTCTTCTGCAATAGCCGCGGCATTCTCTTCGCCCGAATTTGCTAAACTTACAGCCAATTTTTCGGCATTTTTAAAGTTTTTCTCATCAATCATTTTGATGAACGTATCATGTGCCGGTGTTCTCTCTTCCAATCCTTTTAATTTCGCTACCATATTTTTGTTGGTATCTTTGCGGGAAGCATTAATAATGGCACGATACGGAATGTCTTTTAATTCTTCAGTTGTCAAAGGAATAACCTGTTTTGCGATGTAACCTGTTACACCGCCTGTAACGGTAGCTTTCAATACACTTGAAAATGTACCGTTTCTCTGTCCGTCATTTTGTACTGCTTTTACTGTCATAGCTAATAAACCCTTACTTAACTACTACCATACTCTTAATATCAACGGGAAGTTACGTCGGTTTGCTTATACTATTTAAAGTACAGCATTCTTACAGCTTCCTTTCCATTAATATAGCAGATTTACACTTAAATATTTTAACAGATGCTAAAACTGAGTAATTAAATCCTTTGCCAGTATAACACACACTTATTTTTTTGTCAATACTTTTATTAAATTCAATGCGAACATAACAAGAACGATTATACAGATTGCGACTATATAAATTTTGATGGTTCCATGCCCTGAGAGGAGAGCTGCAAGCCCCCCGGCAATAATCGCGACTGAAGTCAGGATAAACACTGTTTTCTTTTGTGAAAAACCGGCGTGCAGAAGTTTGTGGTGAATATGCTCGGCATCAGCAACGAACGGGGATTTACCTTTGGAAATTCTTCTAAGAGAAGAAAATGTTATATCCATAATCGGCACAGCCAGTACTACAAACGGCAATAAAATCGCAATTGTAGCTGTTTTCATGACACCTGTGATAGATATTGCAGCCAGCAAAAATCCTGAAAATAAAGCGCCGCTGTCACCCATAAATATTTTTGCAGGGTTAAAGTTGTATGTCAAAAATGCAAGCATTGCACCTGCTAAAATAAATCCGATAAGAGCACTAATCGGGCTTGACGGAGACATGGTAACCGCAATGATGGCAAGGGTTATGGCATTCACAGTCACAACAGACCCCGCCAGACCGTCTACACCGTCGATAAAATTCACGGCATTACTTATCCCGACTATCCACAATAAAGTAATCGGATAAGACCAGAACCCCAAATCTATGCCGCCGAAAAACGGGATTGAATTGATTTTTACACCCAGAAGAAACACAAGAGTTGCAATTGCAATTTGAATAAACAATTTGAACTTGGCATTAAGGTTGTAAATATCGTCGACCAGTCCGAGAAGAAACATCAGAGAACTGCCCAAAAGTATTCCGGATAACAGGCTGCCGTATGGATAGTAGCTCAAGAACACAAGACACAAAAATGTCAGCATTGTGCTAAGCCAAATAGCAACACCGCCGATGCGGGAAACAGGTTTTGTGTGGATTTTTCGTTCTCCGGGTAAATCAACAAGCCCCTCTTTCCGTGAAAAATCGATTACCATAGGTACAATGAATACACCAATGATGTAAGCAATGATTGTTCCTATTACGTGAGCATGTGTTAACTTGATTAAAATTGTCCTGTCCTCATCTTAGCTGTAAAGCGGGTATTTTTTGCAGAGTTTAAGAGAACGTTCTCTCAAATTCTTTAAGCCCAATTCATTATCTGATGAAAATACTGCAGATGCAATAATTTTTGCAACTTCAGTCATATCATCTTCTTTGAAGCCTCTTGTTGTCACAGCCGGTGTGCCGAGACGGATTCCGCTTGTAACAAACGGACTTTGCGGATCGTTCGGAACAGTATTTTTGTTTGCTGTAATTCCGACGCGTTCAAGAACATTAGCCATATCTTTTCCTGTTTTGCCGGTTCTTCTTAAATCAAGGGTCATCAAGTGGTTTTCGGTCATTCCGCCGACGATATCCATGCCTTCATCCATCAAACCTTGCGCGAGTGCTTTTGCATTTTTCACAATCTGTTCGGCATAGGTTTTGAATTCTGGTTTAGAAGCTTCCAGAAGTGCAACAGCTTTACCTGCAATAATATGTTCCAAAGGCCCGCCCTGCATGCCCGGAAATACTGCTTTATCTATCCCTTGAGCATGTTCATTTGAGCACATAATAATTCCGCCTCTCGGGCCTCTCAATGATTTGTGGGTTGTAGTTGTCACAAAATGTGCATAAGGTGCCGGTGATGGGTGCACCCCTGCCGCAACAAGCCCTGCAATATGCGCAATATCCGCAAGCAGATATGCTCCGACTTCATCTGCGATTTCTCTGAACTTTTTAAAATCAATAATTTTTGAATAATTGCTGCCTCCGCAGATAATAAGTTTGGGGCGGTGTTCTTTTGCTTTCGCAAGAACGTCATCGTAGTCAATACATCCGTTGTCATCCACACCGTAACTTTTTACGTCAAAATACAATCCTGAAAAGTTAACAGGTGAACCGTGTGAGAGGTGTCCGCCGTTTGACAAATCCATGCCAAGAACTCTGTCTCCCGGTTTCATTGTATACATAAATACTGCCATATTTGCCTGTGCACCACTATGCGGCTGAACATTTGCATGCTCCATCCCGAAAAGTTCGCAGGCTCTTTTTTGAGCTATCTCTTCTATTACGTCAATATGTTCACATCCGTTATAAAAACGTTTGTGCGGTTTGCCTTCCGCATATTTGTTTGTCAGCACGCTGCCGCATGCCTCCATTACCGCCATTGATGTGCAGTTTTCACTCGCGATAAGTTCTATGGTATTCTGTTGTCTTTCAAGCTCAAGTTCTATCTGTTCCGCTACTATAGGATCAACTTTTTTTAAATGTTCTAAATGCATGTCCTTCGCCCCTCCCATTCCTTTTTGAAAATTATTATAAGATAAAAAGAAAAAGTGGGCAACGGTGCAAATATCAAGTTTGTCCTATTCACATTTTATTTTTTTGTCATATAATTTTTTTATAAGAATTAGCTTTAAGGAGAAAATATGAACGAGCTTTTAAGAAAATCCGCGGCTGAACAGAGTAAAGCCTTAAAAAATAAAGAAATATCCGCAGTTGAATTGACGACTGCAGCATTTGAAAGAATTGCAGAAGTTGATGAAAAACTCGGCGCTTTCAATTCTTTGACAAAAGAAACAGCACTGGAAACTGCTAAAAAAGTTGACGAAAAAATCTCAAAAGGCGAAGAATTACCTTTGCTTGCAGGTGTTCCGCTGGCACTGAAAGATAATATGAATTTAATAGGCTCCAAAACAACCGCCTCCAGCAAAATTCTGGAAAACTTTGTTTCACCTTTCAACGCAACCGTAACCGAAAAATTATTGAATAATCTGGTTCCGATTGTCGGAAAAGCTAACTTAGACGAATTTGCAATGGGGTCTTCAAACGAAAACTCAGCGTTCAAAAAAGTTCATAATCCATGGGACTTAAAGAAAGTTCCTGGCGGTTCATCAGGCGGTTCAGCAGCAAGCGTTGCAGCCTGCGAAGCGGCTCTGGCTCTCGGGTCTGACACAGGTGGTTCTATCAGACTTCCTGCTTCTTTCTGCGGGATTGTCGGGATGAAACCGACTTACGGAAGAGTTTCACGCTACGGTTTGATTGCGTTTGCCTCTTCTCTTGACCAGATTGGTCCGTTTGCAAGAACTGTTGAAGACGCGGCTAACCTTTTGGAAGTTATCTCCGGACATGACCCGAAAGATTCTACATCTTTAAATCTTCCGGTTGAACATTATGCCGCAGATTTGAACAACAGTCTCAAAGGTAAAAAAATCGGTGTTATTAAAGACCTGATGACCGAAGGTCTGGAAGAAGACGTTGAAAAAGCTATTCAAAATGCTATTGATACTTATAAATCTCTTGGCGCGGAAGTCGTTGAAATTTCTCTGCCGCACCTCAAATACTCTATAGGGATTTATTACATACTGGCAACAGCTGAATGCTCTTCAAACCTCGCTAGATTTGACGGTGTAAAATACGGTTACAGAACGCCGGATGCTAAAAACCTCATGGAAATGTACACAAAAACCCGCGCGGAAGGTTTCGGACCTGAAGTTAAGCGCCGTATAATGCTCGGTACTTATGCCCTGTCATCTGGGTACTACGACGCATACTACAAAAAAGCGCAGCAGATGAGAGCTTTGGTTACAAAAGACTTTAAGGAAGCATTCCAAAAAGTTGACGCTCTAATCTCTCCAACCTGTCCGAATACCGCATTTGAACTCGGCGCAAAATCTTCTGATCCGCTTCAAATGTATTTGACGGATATCGCAACTATTTCCGCAAACCTTGCAGGAATTCCGGGAATGAGTATCCCTGCCGGTTTTGATAAATCAGGTATGCCGATTGGTCTGCAAATTCTTGCGCCGCAGCTGCAAGAAAAAGCTCTCTTCAATGTGGCTTACCAGTTTGAACAATCGCACGATTATTACAAAAAACTTGCTGATATATAACACTAAAAAAGAGGCTTTATTTAAAGCCTCTTTTTTCTTTTTAAATCTTATCTCTGCAAAGCAAATATCAAAAGCGCTATAAATAACAGCAGCAAGAATAACGGAAATTTTCTGGTCAGACTCCCGTCATAATTTTCATCAAATTTTAAGCTGATTTCCTTGTACTTTTGCAGTTCTTTAATTATTCCTAATAATGCGCTCTTTCTCTGAATATTTATTGAAATATACCCGCCGTTTTTATTGCCGATTAAAAGTTCACTGTTAACCGAAATCAGTGCGATAAAAGAATCCAGCATCGTTGATGATATATAATTCGGTTTGAATAATCTTAAATAAACATACGAGATTTCATCAAACCGTATAGGCTGGCTGTCATCAATCGTCAAAAGCCTCTCATCCTCATCAATTGTAATAGTCTCATGCCCGCCGATATCAAGTTCATCTTTTGCCGGTTTTAACAAAAACTTCACGGCTATCAGCCCTATCAGCGCTATTGCCGGAATATATTTCGGGAAATTATAAAATATCACAAGCTCTAAAGTTATTACAAGTAAAGCTGACATGATAAAATACATATATGATATATTAAACAAAAAACTGCTATTTAACTGCAATTTAAAAACTTTTTTATTCACCAAAATCTCCCAAAGTTTACAGTTAATTATAGTTTGATAACAAAAAATTATAATCCTATAAAAAAAGGATATGCAAATTTTGCATATCCTTTTAGATTATTGGTGAATCGGTTATTATTCTTTAGTGAATTCAGCATCAATAACATCATCGTCTTTTTTGCTGTCGGAAGATGAAGAAGATGCACTGTCACTGTTAGCTGTATTTTGCTCTTCTTTTTGAACAGCTTCATAAGCTTTTTGTGAAATGCCGAACATTGTTTGCTGCAGTTCATCTGACAATTTTTTCAATTCGTCAGCGCTCTTGTTTTCATCAATTGCTTTTTGAAGAGCAGCTTTTTGTTCGTCTAACTTAGATTTATCAGCGTCATCAATTTTGCCTTCAAAATCTTTTACGATTCTGTCGGCTGATGCGATTAAGCTTGCTGCATTGTTTTTAATTTCAGCTTCTTCTTTTCTCTTTTTATCTTCAGCAGCGTTAGCTTCAGCTTCCTTAACCATCTTATCGATATCAGCTTCTGACAAATTAGAAGAATTTGTAATAGTGATTTTTTGTTCTTTGTTAGTAGCTTTATCTTTAGCTGAAACGTTAACAATACCGTTAGCATCAATATCAAATGTTACTTCGATTTGAGGCAACCCTCTCATTGCCGGCGGAATACCGTCAAGTCTGAACATACCTAAAGATTTGTTATCCTTAGCCATTGGTCTTTCACCTTGCAGAACGTGTATATCAACGGCTGTCTGGTTGTTTTCAGCAGTAGAGAATACCTGTGATTTTGAAACCGGGATAGTGGTGTTTCTCGGAACCAGCGGAGTCATAACACCGCCTAAAGTTTCAATACCTAATGTCAGAGGAGTTACATCCAGCAATACGATATCTTTAACTTCACCGGCAAGTACACCTGCCTGAATTGCCGCACCAACTGCAACAACTTCATCAGGGTTAACTGATTGGTTCGGATCTTTGCCTGTATATTCTTTAACCAATTGTTGAACAGCCGGGATACGTGTTGAACCGCCGACCAGAACTACTTCGTTAATGTCTGATTTAGAAATACCTGCATCGGACAAAGCTTGTTCAACCGGTTTTTTACATCTTTCCAACAGGTCGTGGCAAAGATCTTCAAACTTAGCTCTTGTTAAGTTCAGGTCTAAGTGTTTAGGACCGTTAGCATCAGCTGTAATGAACGGCAGGTTGATATTAGTTTCAACAACTGAAGACAATTCACATTTAGCTTTTTCTGCGGCTTCTTTCACACGCTGCATAGCTTGTTTGTCACCTTTAAGGTCAATGCCTTCCTGTTTTTTGAATTCTTCGCAAATCCAATCCATAACTTTCTGGTCAAAATCATCACCGCCTAAGTGTGTATCACCAGAAGTTGAAAGAACTTCGTGAACACCGTCGCCGATTTCAAGAACAGAAACATCAAATGTACCGCCGCCTAAGTCGAATACAAGAACTTTTTCGCTCTTTTCTTTTTCCAAACCGTAAGCCAAAGCTGCTGCAGTCGGTTCGTTTACGATACGGAGAACATCAAGCCCTGCGATTTTGCCGGCATCTTTTGTTGCCTGTCTTTGTGCGTCATTAAAATATGCAGGAACTGTGATTACTGCTGATGTAACTTTTTCACCAAGGTAAGAACTTGCATCATCTGCCAATTTTCTCAAAATCATTGCAGAGATTTCTTGCGGAGTATAGTCTTTTCCGTCAATGTTTACTTTATAATCTTCGCCCATGTGTCTTTTGATTGAAGCGATTGTTTTATCAGGGTTCAAAATAGCCTGACGTTTAGCTAATTGACCGACAAGTCTTTCACCTGTCTTTGAAAAACCAACGATAGAAGGGGTTGTTCTGGAGCCTTCTGCGTTAGCAATAACGGTTGGTTTACCGCCTTCCATAACTGCGACTACGGAGTTTGTTGTACCGAGGTCGATACCAATTGTTTTTGCCATAATTTCTATCTCCTTTACTTATGAATTATTATTCTTTCTTATATTCATGTTATAACATCTTTTTCCGGGATTCTTAAAAAAATAAACAAAAAATTAATAATTCAATAATGAAACGAGGTTATTTATATAGCAAATTCCACAGATACTAATAAAAAGCCCTCATAGTGGTAAATTAATTTCCTTGCCAAAGGGGGAGAAGTTATTTCTGTTCGGAATGACAGTATTCTGCGTTGCAAGCTTCGCTTTGTCAAACAAATTCAAAAGGAACAATTGGAGTTTTTTAGTGTAAAATGCGATATAAATGCCAAAACGAGCCGTTAATTATTTTACCGGCTCGTTTTGGTTATAGACAATAAAATTTATATTATAAATTGTTCAAAAAACCCTGCATTGATGGTTGTTTGTTTACATCAGCCGCGGCTGTTACAGTTTGAACCTGTGCAGCGGAAGGGTTAATCGGAGGCTGCGGTTTGTTTGCTTCTGCTGCAGCGGCAGCTTCTTTTGCAAGTCTTTCAGAACGTTCTTTTGTCATCTTTGTACACTGATGTGATATCCACATCATAAACAGAGGAACAAGCGCGAAGGTTGAAAGTGCATCAAATACGCTATTAAGAAGTTTAGCCCTGCCGAGAAGTTTATTCCCTTTAACATTATCAAGAATTTTGTAAATTTCTTTGAGGTCAGTACTTTCGGCGCCGTTTTTGACTGCTGTTTTAATTTCATCAACTGTAGCCTGTTTGAGAGATTTTCCGCCGAGCAAGTTTTCAAAATGCTGTTTTAAGTTTTTATCAATAGAGAATGCTTTTCTTACGTCGCCTTTATTATTTTGGATATAATCAATCATGCCAAGAATACCTTCTTTAGAGGCACTCGGATTAGAATATTTTGCTTCCAACTGTCTTGACGTCAAGTTGCTGATATCACTGTTAGCTGAGAAGTATTGCCATATTTTACCAGGCATAGAGCGTTTTTCGTAACCTTCGTCACGTACTTGAAGTGCAATACCTGACATTTTTGTGAACGCTTGAGAGAACACTCTTGACAGTGCTTTGGCTCCGAATAATATTGCAAGGAAGCTGGTTATATCACGGAAAAGAATTTCGCCGCGTTCAAAATTGCTTTTTGCATCAATATATCTCGGAGGCAAACAGAATCCAAACAACGCAAAAGCCATTGCATTTGCTGGCATTGCAGCGTTATCAAATTCAAAGTTTTTCAGAAAGTTGCCTAATTTGTCGCTGCTCAAAACTTTTTTACCTAATGCTGACTGCCAGCCGCCGAATGATACTTGTTTTCCGTCTGTAGACGGTTTTGTTTCTTGTGCTGCTTGTGCAGTTTGAGTTTCTTTTGCCGCATCAGTTTTCGCACCGTCCTCCGGAGTTTCGGTTGTATTTTCTGCTGCAGTACCGACAAGACCCGGGTCATGCTTTAAACCGAGGTTATATATTTTCGGTATCAATATAAATCCGGCTGCGACAGCGCCCCACATGCTTAAATTCGTCGCTACTCTTGTCCCTGTACGTTTCAGGTTAAAATTGCTGATTAATTTTTCTGCTGCTTCCGGTGTTTTTTCTTTCAGATTTTTTTCGGTATAAGTAAATGCGTCATGTGTATAATCTGAAAGGGTTGATAATATTTTCTTGATACCTCTTGTCAGATTTTTGTCATCAGCTTTTAGAACCGCAACGGTGTCGTCTTCCATAACTCCGTTATGCAATTTTCTTGTATTGATGAAATCTTCTTTTAAGTTGTTAACGAGAACCTTGCGGACTTTATTACTTGAAGTATCATCAATATCAAGCAGTTGTTTAGCATAAGATGCGGCTTTTTCTTTAATGACATCAGCCTTTAATGAACCGTCAGTAGAATTTGTCAGAAGGTTTTCAAATATTTGTGTATAAAAATCGCATTTGTTAAGAGTTTTGTTTTGCGACAATGTATCTTTTGTGTATCTTGAAAATTCACTGCCATATCCGTTAATCAAATCTACAGGAACATTGTTTGCTTTTCCTAATTTTTTAATGCCGCTAATCATCGCAAGCGGAATAAAGTAGGCACTAGGACCGCTTAATAGTTCACGGAGTGCTTCACGGCGTGCAAATTCCCAGTTGCATCCGCGTTTTTCACCTGTTTTAGGGTCTATACTTCCTCTGCCTCGCAGTAAACCTGTACCGATACGCGGGGCAACCATGCCAAGTCCGTCCTGTATGATAAATGATGTAATAAATCCACCGGATTCAATCCAATCCATTAAGCTCACAACACCAGAGGATAAGTTCCCGAATGATGGTTGTGCACCTATGGCATGACTTTTGGGTATATTATTTGTTTTCGCTTCGGAAGTTTGATTGTTTTTATATTGAACCCTGTTCAATGATGGAGTTATTGCTTTTACTGACATTTCCCTACTTTATATTTTCATATCTACTACACTACACATAAATTAAAAACGTTCAATCAAATTTATTGCTTATTCTTCGGATAGTATTAATAAATTTTTACAAATAAGATATTTGATTTCATGAACAAGTGTATTTATTATACTTAATGCAAGTTATTTTTTCAAGTTTTTTACTACAATTATAATATATCCCTGAAACATTTCTTAATAATATACTGCAAAACAGCACTGTTGCCGGTCATTTTAATCATGAAGTATTGTTTGATAATAATTGAAGATTACAGCAGGTGTCTTATGTTGATAAACTGACGTTAAAAACTCCGGTATTTTATATAAAATACCGGAGTTTTTTAGTCTGTGCACCTTTTTCATTGGGAAAATCGAAAGGTAAATTATTATGCACACAGACTATCAAGGAACTCTTTATTAAAATCTAATGTGTTTTGAGTTGCGAGTATTGAGTAAGTCGGTTTATTGTTGAAAATATATTTTGCAGCATTTCTTATATCATCAACTGTGATTTCGTCAATCATTTTTAATTTTTGATTTAATTGGTCAACACCGTTTGTGTCTTCTATTCCGCTGATAATTGCGCTGGTTTTACCAGATTGGGATTCTTTTAAACATAAAATGTCATCTTTTAATTGAAGTTTTGCATTTTTAAGTTCTTCGTCTGTTACATTTTCTGTTAAAAGTTTTTGAATATGCTCATTAAATCCGTTGATAGACTTTTGGATATTATCAAAACTTGTAGTTCCGGCTTCTTTGTCTTCGGTTGTTGTGCCAATACAGAGATTGAATGTGCCTATATTATTGTTAGAGCGGTAATTACTTCCTACCCAGTATGCGAGTTTTTTATCTTCCCTGAGGTCGGAAAATAGTCTTGATGAACTTCCGCCGCCAAGTATTTCACAGAGGAGGTCTATTGTCAAATCGTCTTTCATATTGTTGTTTATTTTAAATTTAAAACATTCAACAATTTCAGCCATATTTTTGTTATGGGTTTCTGTTAGGACTTTTGTTTCGTTTATCGGTTCAAATATATCTTTGAATATTATTTTGTGTTTTTGAGCATTTGGATATTGTGAAACGGCTTCTAAAACAGTATTTTTCAAACCGGCATTTTTATCAAACGGTGCTGAAATGACAGCTGTACCTATACCTTTTTCGAGAATTTCTTTATGAACTTTTTTGACATCATCCAGCGTAACAGAATCCAGAGAGTCCAAAATTTCGCTGCTTGTTACACCCATCGGCAAATTTTTATAGATTTCTTTATCCAGCTTGTCATAAGGAGTTTTCTCACGGATTGAAATATCCGAGCGGATGCGGGATTTTGCTTTATTCAGAGTTTCCTCTGTAATTCTGGGGGAGGATAAAACTTCCGAAAAAGATTTGAGTGCTGCCGGCAAATCTTCCGCATAGCAATCACCGTCTACAAGAATACCGCCATAGTAAGATTTGATATCCATAGCGGTTCCGTTCAAATCCAAAATTTCTTCAAAATCGCCTTTTTCAAGCTGACTTGTACCTTCTTGCAGCATGTCATTAAGAATGAATAAGGTCGCTGCTTTTTGTGGCGTCATGTTTTCTATCAAAAGATGGACTTCAAAATCAGCTTTTGGTGAATCAGTATTATTCAACGCAACACGATAGTTGTTATCAAGACTGTAATGCGTTATTTTATTTGTATCAATTATGTTGTTTTTTTCCTTTGCTGTTGTTGCCCCGGTAAAAGACACAGACTTTTGGTAATTATTTTCGATACTGGACTTGTCTGCGGATGCCGGGTGTAGAACAGTTATTGCAGTTTTGTTCAGGTTAAGATATTTTTGCACTGTATTAACAATATCCTGCGGGGTCATCTCTTCAACTATTTTTTCATAGTCTTTGAGATAATCTGGTGAGTTATTTAATACTGCACTGCCTATCATACCGTTAATTGCTGCAGAATATTGGTATCTTTGAGCTTGATTTTTTAGCATTTGTTTTTTTACAATAGTCATTTCCTTTTCGCTCGGCGGATTTATCGCGAGTGATTGAACACCGCTATAAATAGTTTTTAGAATATTTTCGGAATTATCTTCAGTGCCGGAAGCTTTGAATAATACAACGCTCGGCGAATCCGGAGTTGTTCCCAGACGTTCTTGTGAAATAAACAAGTCTGAATTATATTTTTCTAACTCTTTATTAACACGTGATTTAGCCGTTCTGCTTAAAATTCTTGCTGCGGCATTCAGGTATATGTCGTCTTTTATTGAATCATTTCTTGGCCCCTGAAACGCCATAACAATGTCAGTTGCTGTAGCTTTATCAGAGATAATATCTTCCCGAACGGTTTTATTTATTGGCGTTAATTTTTCATGTAATCTTGACTGTGACGGCTGGCGTGTTGAGGTAAAATATTTTGAAACAAGTTTCATTGTTTCATCAGGATCAACCTCGCCTGTGATTACTGTCACCATATTGGCAGGATAATAATTGTTATTAAAATAGTTTACTATATCTTCTCGGGTAATGTTGTTTATATTATTGGTTGTTCCGGCAATTAAGTCTTGGGATGTTGTTTCAATTTGAAACAGATTTTTTATGGAATTATTGATTGCAAGATTATCAGTGTACCCCATGTACATATTTATTTCCTGATTAACCACCTGTTTTTCTTTTTCAAGTTTGTCTATCAGAAAAAGCGGCGAATCAATCATTGAAGACTGAACTTGCAGTTGTTTTTCAAGATTTTTATCGTTGATAATATTGGATGCTATAAAGTAATCCGTAACTGAAAAACTGGTAGAAGCATTCATGCCTGCGCCCATTTCGTTTACGATTTTGAAAGCTTCACCGGCTTCAAGCCCATCTGAGCCGTTAAAAAGATTATGTTCAATCAGGTGGCTGATTCCGCGCTGTTTATCCGGCTCATTCAGCGAACCTGTATTTACATAAGTTTTTACAACGGTTTTTCCTTCTTTAGGAAAAATAATAACGCGCTGCCCGTTAGCAAGTTTGTATTGTTTTGCAAATTTATCCATACCAATATTTAAGTCATCAAGCTTTTGATAAGGCATAGGCTTTTTGACTTTATAATCCGGTGTTATCGTCATTTGAGGCTCCGTAACAGTTTGTTGAGACTGTAATGCGGTTGTCCCTTGAAATTTCACATTTTTATTGTTATTAACCTGTTCGGATTCAATATTCGGGGTAATCGGATTTATTCTTAGCACGAAGTTTTTTCCTTTCTACCTTATAATTATTTAAAACCCGTGTACTAAAAAAATTGTTATTTTGTAAAGAATGTTTAATTTTTGAAAATTGTCTGTTCGCGGTCAGGACCAACACTGACAATAGATATCGGAACTTCAAAAATTTCTTCCAGCCGTGCAAGATATTTTTTGCAATTTTCCGGCAAATCTTCATATTTTCTTATTCCGGAGATATCAGTTTTCCAGCCGGCATGGGTTTCGTAGACCGGTTCTAGATATTTGTGCATATAAACATCTGTCGGGTATGTATTGTAAACTTTGCCGTCACGTGTATCTTTGTAGGCAACACAGACTTTAATTTCGTCAAATTCATCAAAGACATCTATTTTAGTGAGTGCCATAGAGGTTAAACCGCCGACAAGTACGCCGTATTTTGCAATAACAGCGTCAAACCAGCCTGTTCTGCGCGGTCTGCCTGTTGTTGTACCGAATTCATGACCGATATTTCTGATTTTGTCACCTGTTTCGTCTTTCAATTCAGTAACAAACGGACCTTCGCCAACGCGGGTGACATAAGCTTTTGAAACGCCTATAACCTCATCAATAACAGTCGGTCCGTATCCGCTGCCTGTACATGCGCCGCCGCCTATCGGGTTTGAACTTGTAACAAAAGGATATGTGCCGTAATCAACGTCAAGCATTACCCCTTGCGCACCTTCAAACAGGATATTCTTTCCCTTTTTGGAAGAGTGCAAAAGTTCCTGCCAGTCAAAGCAGACATAAGGCTTGAATATTTGCGCATATTTCTCGCAAAGTGCGATTATACATTCTTTGGTATAAGGCTGCAAACCATAAACTTTTTCAAGAGTTTTATTTTTGAGAGGTAGAATTACGTCGAGTTTTTCGCTGAGAGCTTCCGGCGAATAAAGATCTTCTATCTTCAGTCCCATACGTGCAGCTTTATCAGTATAAGTCGGTCCGATACCTTTTTTAGTAGTGCCGATTTTCCCTTTTGTAGCTGTATCTTCGGAATATCCGTCAACTTCTATATGATAAGGCATAGTGATTGATGCAAGCGGTGAAATTTTCAGATTTTTAACATCAATTCCCTGTTCAATGAGTTCATTGACTTCTCTTTCAAAAGTTTCAGGGTGAATTACAGTACCTGCGCCGATGAAACAAATTTTTCCTTCATACAAAATCCCTGACGGTATCAGGTGGAATTTGTAGGTTTTATTATCTGCAACGACAGTGTGTCCTGCGTTACAGCCGCCTTGATAGCGGATGATTAAATCTGCATCTTTTGCCAGTAAATCAGTAATTTTAGCTTTTCCTTCATCGCCCCATTGCGCGCCGACTACTACAATATTTGACATAATATCCTCTCTGTTTTTTTGCTTTTTACTGATTTATTTTAGCACAGAAAAATTTTATGGTAAATTGAGGTTAAATTTTATTTTTTTTAATCATTTCAATAAGTTCCGGTAAAATTTCAAAAACGTCACCTGCAATTGCAATATCCGCGATGTCAAAAATTGGCGCATTTTTATCAGTGTTTATTGCTATAATTTTGTCCGAATCTTTCATCCCGACAGTATGCTGTAGTGCTCCGGAAATTCCGCAGGCAATATAGATTTTCGGAGTAACTGTTTTACCGGTTTGTCCAATTTGCATTTCGTGGCTGGCAAGCCCCATCTCTACCGCGACACGGCTTGCACCGACTTTTGCATTCAAAAGTGATGCAAATTCTTTAAGCAATTCAAAACCCATCAAATCTTTCATCCCGCGTCCGCCGGCGACGATAATTTCAGCATCCTCAAGTGCACTGTCTTCCTTTTCCGGATTTTTCAGAAAATCAATAAGTGTGACTTTCTTTTCTAAATTATCTATATCCGGCTTTTTATTTATGAATTTTGTATCTTTTTTGATGAATTCTTTTAACGGCTTGAAAACTTTCGGGCGAACCGTTGCCATCTGTGGCTGATTTTTGCACAGAATTGTTGCCATCAGCTGACCTCCAAAAGTCGGACGGGTTGCGGCAAGCTGCCCTTTTTCGTTTATATCTAATTCAATACAGTCAGCAGTCAACCCTGTACCGAGCGCTGAAGAAATCCGCGGAGCTAAATCCCTTCCTTGAGTTGTCGCACCTATGATAAAGATTTCCGGATCTATTTCTTTCACCAGATCAACCGCAATTTTTGAGTAGTATTCTGTTGAGTAATCCTTTAACCTTTCATCTTCTGCTACGTAAACCGTGTCAATATTATTTTCGGTAAAACCTTCTTTAAACTCTTTGACAAGATTATGGGCACCTATAAGGAGCGCATAAATCGGCGCGTTATCAAGTTTTTGGGATAATTCGTTAGCTTTAGCCGCAAGTTCAAAAAATACAGGATGAACATATTGCCCGTCAGAATTGTACCTGGTTAATTCAGCGTATAAAAGAATCCCTCTACTCATTGTCAAACGCTCCTAATTCTTGAAGTTTGTTGTATAAAAACAGAACCTGACTTTCAGGCGATGCCTCTGTCGGCGGCAGGTTACGGTGTTTTGCAACAGGTCTGAAAGCTTTGCTCACGTATGTCGGGGAACCTTTTAAGCCGGCGCGTTCCGGAGGGAGACCGATATCATCTAAAGTAAGCGTTTGGATTTCAGCATTTCTTGCATTGATAATCCCGTTAATCTTTGCACGGGTCGGGTCTTCATCTTTTTTCAGAACGCACAAAAGCACAGGCAGTTCCGCAGTAAGTTTTTCAATGCCGTCTTCTACCTCACGGGTTACGGTAACAATATCTTCATTTACACTTTCAATATCTTTGACATAAGTCACTTGGGGGATATCCAGCATATTTGCTATAGTCGGACCGGTTTGAGCAGTGTCGCCGTCAATGGCAAACTGACCGCAGATAATTATATCAAAATCCGGAAGGGCTTTTTTTATAGCTGCGGCAATGGTAGAACCTGTTGCGTAGGTATCAGCTGCAGCAAATTTTCTGTCAGATATCAGATAAGCTCTATCAGCACCAACAGCGAGAGCTTTTCTCAAAATATCTTCAGCCTGCGCCGGCCCCATAGTGAAAACAGATAATTCCGCATCAGTTTCATGTTTGATTTTCAAACCTGCCTCAATCGCGTAAACATCGTAAGGGTTAAGTATACTTTCAACCCCGTCACGCTTGATTGTATTGTGTTCTGTCCACTGAATATCGGTTGTATCAGGAACCTGTTTTATACATATTGCAATCTTCATGATTTAATTTTTAACCTGCTTTTTTTGCTGATGCTTGTTTAGAATTTGCATTGATAAGTGCATTATACCCGAGAAGATACATTGAACATTTTTTTACATTTGCTATGTACCAGGCGCATCTTTCCTGCGTGCAGACCATATCAACATTTGCAGCGACGCTCATCAGCGGGCAGAACGGAATATCTTTTTGTATAGCCATATAATCTCCTTTATTTTTCTAACGCTTGTGCTTGTTTTATAAGATTGCAATTTGCATCGCGTGTTCTTTCCTGATCTTTATATATACGAGTTCTATTTATAACTTCGTCAAAATCAATTTTGTGAGCATCAAAATCAGGGCCGTCAACACATGCAAATTTAACTTCGCCGCCTACAGTAAGTCTGCAAGCTCCGCACATACCCGTGCCGTCTACCATAATCGGATTCATGCTTGCTTCTGTATAAATTCCTTTATCACGGGTCAAATCAGCCACCGCTCTCATCATAGGCATAGGACCGACGGCGATTGCATAATCAATTTTTTCCTGCCCCATTAAACGTTCAAGAACCTGTGTCACAAAACCTTTTTCTCCCATAGTACCGTCATCGGTTGTGATAAACAATTCTGTGCAGGCATCTTTCATCTTATCTGCCCAGAAAATTAAATCTTTGTTCCGTGCACCCATAATCATGTAAACTTTGTTGCCTGCTTCTTTGAAAGCTTTTGCAATTAAATAGCATGGAGCAGCACCGTAACCGCCTGCAAGACAAACAACTGTTCCGTATTTTTTGATATGGGTAGGCTGACCGAGAGGTCCGACGATATCGTGAACTTCTTCTCCGACATTCAAGGCTGCAAGCTGCTTTGTCGAAAATCCTACAGCCATAAATACAAGGGTTAATTCGCCTTTTTCTCTGTCGATATCGGCAATTGTCAGCGGAACGCGTTCGCTGTTTTCAGTTGCTCTGAATATTATGAACTGCCCGGCTTTAGCGTTTCTTACAACATAAGGCGCCTCTATTTTTATTTCATATTGGTTTGGACAAATTTCTTTTTTAGCTAAAATTTTATATCCCATTTTTCTCTCCTACAAATAATTATAATGAAATTATACTATAAAAAATGAAAAGATGGGATTTGTTAACAATTCATAACCACCCTGGCAGTATTATTCCAGAACTTCGTAAGAATAGGCAGGTCTTTCGTGTAATTTTTCTTCAATTTGTTTGAAAGTTAAGAGTCCCTGTGTTGCGCCGAATTCAGAAACAACGCCTGCCGAATTAACTGAAGCGTACATCAATGAGCGTCCTATATCCAGTTTTGTTTTGCCAAGTGCTGCGCAGAATGTGGAAGCAAAAGCATCTCCGGCGCCTAGTGTTGAGATAACCGGCCCATCATATACAGGGCAGAAATAATAATGTTCGCCGTCATAGGCGTAAGCCCCGTGGCTTCCGTCAGTGATTACAATAATTTGTGTATCGCCAACTTTCAATTTGTTAAATATTGATTTTAAGTCCGGATGAATTTTTTCTTCAGAAAACTTTTCAGTTCTGGTATCCGGACGGATGTGGATACCTGTAGCCATTGAGGCTTCGTCACGATTCATTACAACGATTTCAGCACTTTCCAGGATTTTTTTGATGTAATTAAATCCGCGTTTAATACTTGAAGTTCCGGCGTTGAAGCAAACAAAAACATTGTTTTCATCCGCAAATTTTACAATATCATCAAGAATTTTTGTGCTGTCTCCGTTCATTGGAGCTATGTAGAGAAATTTAGCTTTCTTGATAGCGTCAAAATTGATGTCGGATTTTTTGATAAGAGCATTAGCGCCGCGGTGTGCAAGAACTGTTCTGTCGCCCTGGAAACTTGTTAAAATTATGGAAAAACCTGTGCTGACATTCGGGTCTTGAATAATATTTGATGTATCAATATTTTTTTTATCTTCAAATGATTTCAATATACCTTTAGAATAAATATCGTCTCCGATTTTACAAATAACACTTGTTTTAAATCCGAGGTTAGCAAAATTTACCGCAGTATTAACACCGCCGCCCCCGACTTGAGAATCAAAATCAGTAATTTCAACTTTTGCACCATACGGATAGCTCATAAATTCTGATTTTTTGTTTTTAGTGCAAACTGAAACTATATTGGCATCATCGCTTTCAACAAAAACATCCATTGTTGCGCTGCCTATTGTTATAATATTGAACATTCTTAATCCTCACAAATAATTTTAACTTTATGTAAAGTTTATCATAAAAAACAGGGCGATGCTAGCAAAAAAATTTTATTTTTGTTTTAAAATATACACCCCGGACTAAAAAAGGAAAAATAAAGCATGAGAATAGAGAAAACAAATATACAATTTACCCAACCACAAATTTACAACATCAGAAAAAACAGCACACAAAATAATCAGGCAACAAATACTATAAAAGACTTTACACCGCCGTATTACCGCGATTTTAATATAACATTCGGAGCACGGCTTTTCAGGACGCCTGCAAACTTTTTTGAGCAGGATTTCAACAGAAACGGCATGCCGGACACTATGAAAAACTACCTGTTTGATGATTACGACGACCGTCAGAATATTCCGCCCTCACAAATGATGAAAATAGTTTTCGGTGATGTTAAGGATGCCGATTCACTTGAGCAAGTGAAAGAACTTTATCCGGACGAAAAACTATTTGCAGACTTAAAAGACACCACGAATATAAAATCACGCACAGGCGTCCTTGCTGAGATAGAGCTTATGAAACAGGAAAATAAATCTCTCTTCAAAAACGGACAGGACAATTTGGGGCTGTATATTCTTAAAAAGATTTATACAGAAGGAAAAACTCTGAAAGAAATTAACAAGGATTTTGAAAAAGATATATCCGTACATTATAAAGGTCTGAGTCCGATTGATTACAGAACACTTTCAGCTTTCGGGATAAAATATCCGAACACTGCATTCTGGAACTCATTTATCGCAACACGTGAAGATTTTCCGTACGAATACAAGCCGAGGAAAGCCGTCGAATCAAGAATTAGACCGGAAATTAAAGCTCAAGAGAAGAAACAAACTTCAACTCCAAAAGTCAAAAAGAAATTTGACGATGTAAAAGATTGGGAAATTGATAAACTCACAGATGCAGTACTCAGCGGCAAGGGAAATCTTGAAGAAACAAAAAAACAGCTTAGAAAACGCAATATAAAAGATGGCGTAAAAGACACCTTTGTCACTAAATATCTGGGAGAAATCAACACTGTAGTCCTTGAAAAAGTACACGCCTCAGAAGAGATGATAGACTTTTGGGAAAATTACGAAGACCTCACAGCCTCACAAAAAACAAAACTTGAAGACTACTGGAATAGTGATCCGCAAATAAGAAACCAGCGTTCACAAGCAATGAAAGATACCATAAAATTATTTATGGATGCTTACGGCGTTGACGGAAACAACGAAGAGTTCAAGGAACTGCTGGATTACGCGCACTCGATAAAACCGGCAAGAATAGCACGTCAAAAAGAACACGACATATTGCAGGCTGAATATGAAAAATTATTTGCAGAGCTTTCACTGCCGGAAGAAAATGTATTGGCAGACGGCGTTAATACACCAGAAAGCAGCAAATCTCCCGAAGAAATTTTGAGAGAACTTGCAGTCAAAAACGGTGCTAAAGTTTATGAATTTGAAGCACCTGACGGGCAAAAGTATACATTTGTTATGAAAGTTGATGAAGAATTTTCCAAAATACTGCGAAACGAAGTAAAACTACTCCCCAGAAATTTTCAGAACAGATATCTGAATTTTATGCTGAAATCCCCGCTGGCAACCGAAGAGTATAAAGAGGCAGTTGTGTTTGCAGCACAGGCACCTGATTTTGTACAGGAAAAATTAATGCCGGCAGAAGAGTACAGAAATATTTCAAAGAAAATAAACAGACAGTTTGACGAAGCATATCCGCAGGTAATGAGAGCAAATGATCAGGCTCTTGCGGAACGTTTGTTATCATCTCTGCCTGACAAATACGCAGGACTTTTACTGCTTGATACTAATAAGCTTATGACTTTTGCAGCAGAAACTCTCCATATAGATAATTGGTCACAGGATGACAGGACTATCCTTGAAAAAGACTATGCAAACTATATGCAGCCTATACAAAATACCAGAGAAGCACAGGCAATATACCGTGAACTTGTATCATTTTTGGAAAGAATGGACAGCGTAAAAGAGCTTCCGTTTGATGATACATATCTGGCAGATGTTGTCAAACTTCTTGCTGCGAACCTGAAATCTCATCCAAATATAAAATCACAACTGCTCAAAGATATGAGGGATACAAGATTTGTTGAATCTTACGGTGGTACTTCCAGACTTTTGCTCAAAGATGATGTTCCGCAGGCTCTAAAGGATTTAAAATGCGCTGTTATGATGGAAGATCTGCTTGGCAATCATGCAAATATCATGTCCTGTGCGCTTGCTTATGATTTGCATAATATCAAAACGTACATAAAAAACCCTGAACTGCAAAATGTTCTTATAGAAAAATATCTCAGAATTAAAATGGCATAAAATTTTGCAGAGGCAAAAAATGTAAAGAATATAAAATTGAATCAGCAACCCTAAACAAAGTTTTATTTTATAGCCAAATGTGCCATCGGAAAACGTTCTTAAATGTGATTGAGGTGATTACGTTTGCTTATTTGATATTTTGTTTTGAGAGTGCCATAGTCTGCTCCGGCGGTAATTTTTTTATAACGGTTTGTACTTTTGAAGGATTGTAATTATTGTGTCCGAGAGCCCATCTAAAGCCGAATGAGAGAGCAACGCCGTTTCTGCCGCCGTTTCTAATCATTGTTTGGAAATAACCTGTTAAAGAGTCTTTCCAAGTTCTTTGTACGCCGATACCATATTCAACATAGGGTCTAATGCTCATAGATGGAAGTACAATGTTATTTGCTGCAAATTTTGTATCATTCATAATGTTCCAAACCATACCGGCGAAAGCATACGGCTGCCAGCCATTTTCAAGGTTAGCTGCAAATTTAATATTAGGATGAATTTGCAGCGTGTGCAGCGGGTCGCTGTTAATGCCGACACCTGCTGCATTTGTATAATCAAATGTATTTACAAATGTATAAGACATCAGCATTGATGGCTGGAGAATATATTTACCGTTTTTAAATTCAAAGTTATAACCGGTTTTAGAAGCCACGCCTGACATAAGCATAGCAAAAGTTTCATTTCCGTACATAGTGCTGGAATCACCTACACTGGCGCCGGCAGAAGCAGTAAGTGCAGTGAAGAAGTTATCTTTGTAGAATGTTTGCGTAGCCCCTAATACTCCGCCGTTTTGGTTAGTAGAAACACCGGAAAAATCTTGATAAGAACCGTTATATCCGACGTACGCCGTTGTTACTGTACCCCAGCCGTTTTTGAGATTAATATACTCGCTGTCACCGCCTACAAGTGAACCGTAAGAAATAACATCAACAGATGGACCGTTGCTTAAACCTATATTTTCAAAGTTTGCATATGGCTGGAACCAGATTCCGCTGTCTTTCATTGCAGATTGTACAGGAGAACCGGCTGTTCCAACAATAGCATATCTGTCAGCCAGATGCGCAGAAAGTCTTTGTGCTGACGGCAGCATAGAGAAATAATCAGAGTGTTTGAATGCGTAGTTGAAGGTTTCGTTCATTGCCGCAAAACCACCGGCTTGCGCCGCAACAGGACTTGCCAGTACCGCAGGGTTAAACGCATCCGGTGATGAAGGCGAAGCTCCGCCGCCCCTTGTGAATACAAAATATCCTAAATCATCTCTGTTTTCGTACTCAAGAGAGTATTTGTATATAGGTGCGAATGCCGTTATCTGAGTATCTTTGGATAATTCTTCCGGTCCGACGTATTTTACGTTATCTTTAAATCCTGCGTATGCAAACGGAATTTCTACCTTCTGAGCCGTTGTGTCAGATATCAGATTAAGCTTGTCAACGTTAATAAACGCGTCGGCATTAGCAATAACAGTATTTTCCGGAAGTCTGTCCATAATTTCGTTTTTAAGGTCTACATCAGCGTTTAAGTTGAAGCTGCCGTTAATAGTGACGGATTTTGCAATTTGTTCCTGTACTACACCGTTAACCAGGTTTAAAGTTCCTGAATCTATCAGGAAATTACTGGTTGCAAAATGGTTATTGCCGGAAAGATTCAACGTGACATTATCCATTTTGACATCTGAATTTTTAATCTGATTAGACAGATAAACTTCGCCGGAGGTGTCACCGGTTATGGAAACACTGTAGCCGTTATCACCGTTAATTTTATCGTTAATATAAGTTTTTCCGTTGTTAACCGTATTCAACGTAAGTTTTGAGCCGGTCAAATAGACAGCTTCGTCATCATTGGCGGTTTTGTTGCCTTTTATGACGGTATTACCGTTATCAGCAGTAAGAGTTACATCCGATGCCGAATAAATTGCTGCGCCGTGTGAACCTGCAGCCTTGTTATCGACAAGGTTTGTGTTTGTCAGGGTAATTTGAGCGTCTTTGTCAGTCGAATTAATAACAGAACCTTGTTCGCTCTGGGCATTTTTAAGTTCGGTATTAGAAATATTCAGTTCAACGCCGCTGCCTGTTTCAAAACCAGAATAGTTATTAAAATCTATAGTTGATTTTCTTTCGCCGTTTCCTGACTGTACGCCGTTAACAGAAAGAGAGCCTTCTGCTGTTTTACCGATGTTATCGCTGACGTCATATTCATTGCTGGCGGCATCAAAATTAAACTGACGTTCTTCATCTGTTTTAAATTGGTTAACAAGTGCAAGGGTATCCCCCATGCTTACAGAATCTTCGCTTTCACGGAAGGTTACGTTTGTAATTCCGATACTGTCATTGGTTGTGTTTGTAGTGGTGAGTCCGAGTTTGCCGTAGTAGTTAACTATAGAATCTTTTGCAAAGTATTTGTCGTCCCAGTTGTTAATTGCCTTGATGTCAGTATTTGCGATTACGTGGGTTGTTTTTATAAGATATTCCGTGTTATTCAAATCCTGTTCAAGTTGTTTTGATATAGCCAGTTGAATAGCGTCAGACGGCGCGTCAAGGATTTGGATTTTGTAGTCCTCAGGATTTTCAGGAATATCATCAAGATTAATAGAGCCGAGAATATTCAAGTTATCAAGGGTTAATCTGCCCTGTGAATTTTCGCCAACGATGAATTTATCTGCTGTTTTTGCTGACAAGTCAATGTCAATAGAGAACAATCCTTCATTAATCATTTTGCCGATATGATAATCCGATGTCTGTCCGTCGTTTGTGGAAATTGAAGCATCGTTCATATCGAGAGTACCATCAATACCGGCGCCTTTAGCGAGAGTTAAGTTTTTATTTGCCGTAGTAGTACCGTCACCGGTAATGACTTTTTCAAGAGTTCCGTCAAGAACCAAGTCAGCTTCATTGTTGACAGAGCCTGTAATATTTTCTGCGGAAGTTGTTAATTTACCGGATTGGACGTCAACGTTGTTATCAATCAAAGCGTTGTTAACGACTTCTCCTTTAATATTTGTAGTACCGCCGCCGGTGATATTATAAGCTAAATTGCCGCCGGTAAAGTTAATTACCCCGTCATTTGCAACATCGGAAGAAATAGACTCTACTGCAGTCGTGACAACGCCGTCAATCCCTATAGCAAGAGCGCTTTGGATATAACTATTGTCATTAATTGTAAGGCTGCCATTTTCAACATTAATATCAGCTTGTTCAATACGAGAATTGTTGGTGAGCAGCACATCTGCGCCGCCTGTAATGTTAGTAATACCGGAACCTTTAATACCGCTGTTTAAAACGACTTTGCCGCCGGTCATGTTGATATTGCCGTCGTTGTTAATGGCTGTAAGGTTGTTGGAAGCCGCAATAGTGACGTTGTTAAGATTTGCGGCGGCGTCTTTATCCGTAATATTAATCAAGGCGCCATCAGCAAAGTTGAGGTTTTGGAATTTAACATTTGATATATTTAAAGTTGTGTTATTGTTGTCGAGAACAAAGCCTGTAAAGCTGTTCAAATCAATAGTTGAAATATTGCCCTTATTGTCAGCAGCACCGGCGACAGAGAATGTACCTTGTGCTGTGGAGCCGATATTATCCGAAAGTTCGTAAGTTTGGTCAGCATTTGTTGTTGTAAAACTTCTGTCAGCTTTATCAAGCTGATTTACAAGCATTAAGGTATCGCCCTGACTTTCCTCTTCAGAGGATAGGTTAACAGTAATTTCATTGAGTTTAAGGCTGTCATTTTTAGTAACCAGTGAATGGAGTTCAAGTCTGCCTCTGATTTCGTTATTTTGATAAGTAATATTATATAAATCATCCCATTTGCTGTGAGCGTTTATATCATCAGTATTAAGCAGAATTTTTTCATAGCCTAGAACAACGTCGCTGACTTCAAGCTGTGATGCGAGAGTTTCTGACAAAGCGAGCTGGGTATTGCTGTTTGGAGACTTAATGATTTGGACAATGTAAGAGTCATCTTTATCAACACCTTCAAGGCTGCCGGTCATATTAAACGCAGAGAGTACAATTGTTCCGCTTGAATTTTCGCCGACAGTAATGGTATCGGCTTTTTGTTGACTGAGGTCTATATCCAGAGCATAAGAAGCATCTGCGGTAGTATTTAATTCATTAATATTATAATTATCAAGAGAGCCGTTATTGAGATTAATGCTGCCGCCTGTGACGTTAAGAGTTGTATTGCTGTCGGCGAAAGTATTTTCGGCAAATGTCAGGTTACCTTTAGATAAAGTGGCATCAGCATTAATTACAGAGCCGTTGATAACAGTATTGTGGTTGCCGTCGATTGTCAGGTCGAATTTTTCATCGCCTGTAATATTCCCGTCGATAACCGCGTCTTTAAGATGAACAGTACCAGAGGCATCCGTGACGTGTATAATTTCATCTGTGCCGGTTAATCTTGTACTGTCGATTGAGATGTCTGAATTTTCACCTACTTCAAATCCTTGATGTTTGTTAAAGTTAATAGTGGATATATTGCTGCCTGAATTTGTTCCAAAAATTTCAAAGCCGCCGGCAGCGATTTTGCCGATGTCATCCGTAACCTGATAAACTTCGGAGGCATTGTTTGAAGAGAATGTTTTTCCGTCGATATTTTCAGCCTGCGCAACGAGTTTGAGGGTATCGCCTAAAGTTTCCAGTATGGTTGTAGTGTTTTCCCAGACTTCGTTGATTTTAAAATTAATACTGTCATTGAGTGTATCTTTGGTTACAAGTGTTAAACTGCTTTCCAAAGAGCCTTTTCTTTCTCTGCTGTAGTAGATATGAGAGAAGGAAGTATTTTCTTGGATTTCGTCTTTTTCGATGCGGGAAATATCGCGGAAAGAAAGGTTTTTCAAATTATCGGCGAGCGCGAGTTGGATACTGTCATCAGCCGCCTTGAGAATTTGTAGTGTAAAATCATTAGATTCGCCGAGTTCGTTAAAGTAATTTATATCATTGATAGTAATGACGCCTTTAGAGCCGCTTCCGACAGAAATAGTGTCAGATGTTGCGTCAGCGAGATTAATATCGAGAATATATTTAGTATCAGCGCCGGAGTTGAGATTTGAGAAGATGTAATTTTCACCGGTAGTATTGTTTGCGAGGGTGATTGTTCCGGCTTCAGCAGTGAGCGAGCTGGCGTTTTGGAAAGTATTTTGTGCCATAGAGAGCGTTCCTGCCTTGAGATTGACGTTTGCGCCCTCAATTGTTCCTGTGAAATCTGCGTTGCCGTTGATATTAATATTTTGAGCGTTGTTTGCGTAAATATTACCGTCTATTTGGACGTTATTGAGATTAACCTCTGCAGTTTGATTAACAATATTAATAACGGTGTTATCTTTAGCGTTGGTGAGTTTTGTGTCCGTAATATTCAGAGCGCTGTCATTTGTAAGGTTGAATGCTTTTTTGCCGTTGAAATCTATGGTTGAGATTGATTCAGTACCGTTAAGTCCGGTGATATTGAGCGTGCCTGCAGCGACATCAGAGATATCAGCTGATGTGATGTAGTTTGAATTATTGTCAAAGACGAAATTTCTGACCTGGTTCAGCGTAGATTTTGCGATTAAGTCAAGCCCGTCAAATGTTTGATCAATGAGGTATTTGATACTGTCATTGGTAGTATCGGTTGTAGTGAGGGCGAAACCTTCATTCTGGTGGTAGATAACGTTATTATAAACAGTATCGCCGAGGTTTGCTACGAGATCAGTTTGGGTGTTGATATTTTCGCTGAGTGCGAGTTGAAGAGCGTCATCCTTTGCGTGAATGATTTGGATGGTTTTATTTTCATCGGAAGTGCCGAGGACGTTAAGCCCGTCGATTACGACAGTACCGGTGGAGCCGGCGCCGACAGTAAAGTTATCAGCTGTGGAGTTTTCCAGATCAAAGTCGATTTTGTATTTGGCACTAGCAGCAGATGTGAGTTTGTTGAAGTCGTAGTCAAAAGCTGCGTTGTTAGAGGTATCAATGTTGACTTTGTCAGCGGTGACTTTCATATTGTCAATTTGGTTGAATATTTTGATAGTGCCGGAACTGTCGCCAGTGAGGACAGCGGTTTGTGTGCCGTTGTCACCTCTTATAATATCGTGCATTTCTATAGTGCCGCCGGTATTTGCGTCAAGAGTGAGGGTAATATTGTAAGAATCAATATAGATAGCTTCATACTCTTTGGTGCTTTCGTCTCCGTTATTAATTTTGTAATTGCCTTTGAATATAGATTCACCGCCATCTTTAGCAATGATTGAAAGCTTATTTAAACTATCATAATATATGGCACCGCCATGAGTGGCTGAGGATTTACCGTCAACATAGTTGTTGATAAAGCTGGAATTCACAATACCATTGGAGAATTTAGCAGTAGAGAACGTAGCAAGAGCTCCGCCTCTTGCTACGTCTTTTGAAAGTGCATAGTTATTTTCAAAAGTTACGTTTTCAAAGTTTTCTATTGTTACGGCACTTCGAAAATTGATAGCACCGCCATGGGACTCCCCGCTAGCTTCGGAGTAGTTGTTGGTGAAAGTTACATCTTCAAAGTTTTTGATGCTAGTTTTCTCTGCTCGCAAAACCGAGCCACCGACATCTGTAATTCCTTTGGCATAATTATTTTCAAAAGTTACTCCTTCAAAGTTATCAATTTTACTGTCATAAAAGAATAATGTACCTCCATATACAAAGTTACCCTCTGCATGGTTACCGGTAAAACGAGAATTAGTAAAGTCGGATATAGAACCATTAGCATATACAATACCACCGCCGCCGCCAAGGGTAGAGGTATTATTTGATTTTACATAGTTATTTTCAAATACAAGATTGTCTATTTTGTCTATAATCGCAGAGCCGGTTATAGATAATGCAGCACCTCCCACACTAGTAGAAGTTGTTTCTATATAATTCCCTTTAAATACAGAATCCGTTAAACTTTCAATAGAACCGCCGTTTTTATGAAGTCCTGCACCTTCGCTGAGGCTTCCTCCTTTGATATAGTTACCGTCAAATGTGAGGTTTGACATTTGACCAATGGTTCCGGTTAAATATACCGCGCCGCCTCGTATAGCATTATTGGCACTAGCGTCAATAAAGTTGCCGGTGAAGGTTGAATCAGTGATGGAGTCGATTGATGAGGTTGAATACAATGCTCCGCCATGTTTATCTCCGGCAGTTGAATTTGTTGCCTGAATGCCATTCCCGGTAAAGGTCAAGCCGGACAGAGATTGCGCCTTTCCTGCTGATAAGGATATAGCGCCGCCATAGGCTTTTTGGTTGTATGTATCACTAAGAACTCTGTTATTAATAAATTCTGTATTAGTGATATCCCCTACGTCCGCCGTTTCAACTCGTAGTGCACCTCCATGAATGACTGCGGTATTCCCATTAAAAGCAGAGTCATAGATATTAATGACGGACGGGTTGTCAGAGAGAGATATCGCGCCACCGCCAGTTGATGCATGGTTGTTGTTGAATGTGGTATTCCGTAGTTCTTTTAGACTTCCGAGTTCTAGCATAATAGCGCCGCCCAAACCTCTATAATTGCTATTGTCTGTATTTGCCGAGTTATTTTCAAAGAGGGAATCTTTGATTACATCAATTACGCAATTAGAGGTTAAACGTATAGCGCCGCCGTAGGCATTTGTTTCGCCGGTTGCGGAATTCCCGATGAATTTTGAATTTTCAATATTTTTGATGTGTGCGCTGTTTGAAAGGTGTAGAGCGCCTTCTGCCGAGCCCATTATGGATGTTGAAGTATTGTTTTTAAACACAGAATCTTTTATATTTGCGATGTAGGCGTTTGCTCCTGACAGGCGGAGCGCGGCAGCATTTGCTTGCCCTGTAGAATTGTTCAGGGTTACGGTGTTGTTTTCAAATACGCTGTTGATAATTCCGCCTTCTCCTGTCAATTCTGAACCTATAGTGCCATCGCTTACTACAATGGCGGCACCGCGTGCTGATGGGGTGAAATTCAGCGAATCTGTGTTTGTTAATATTGTTGAGTTGTTTTTAAACTCTGAATTAATAATCTGTGAGATGGTTCCTTTTTCAATATGAATAACACTTGTATTGCTGTCATCAGTGCCTTTAAATGAAGCGGTGTTGTCAATGAATGACACATTTTCCAGTCCTCCGGACACGCGACCTTCCTCATCAATTGTTCCGATTGAGTTAGTGGCATTTGTAGACTTGATGAAGAAATCGCTCGTATTTTTAATAGTTACATTGGAGAGATTCATTGTAGTGCCGGCATTTACAAGATTAAAGCCTGAAGCACCGGACATATCAATAGTTGACTTAGCTCCGGATTCATCATCAGCAACGCCTAATATGTTCAAATTGCCGGACGGTGTATAGCCCAGATCTTTGATTTCCGGCGAGTGTTCTATTCCGATTTCACTCGGAACTTTGTAGATGTCGTTTGCAGTTCTGAAACGGAAGAATTTTTCTTCTCCGCCGCTGTTATACTGATTCCATGCTTTTAAAAGGTTTCCGTCTTCCGATTGTTCGCTATCCCAGTTTGTAATGACATCTGTGAACTGAATACTGTCGTTTTTAGATTCAGTTTGCGCTAGCTCAATTTTACCGGTTACATTTCCTGTCTGATAGATGTGTTTGTATACGTCGTCAAACCAGACATCAGCATCAATGTCACCATCATAGCGCTCTTTAAGCATCGCTTTGTTGAATATACCGTCGCCGACAATTTGGAGCTGCGCGCCTGTGCCGCCGGCAAGAATTTGTATTGGAGCGTAATCAGTCAGTACATCAGGCGCTGGTGTGGCTGTTATGTTAAGCTCACTTGCTGTGACCTTGAAAATAGCATCTGAAAGCGGGTCGGTCAGGTTGATTTTGTCAGCTTTTAACGTTTGAAGGTTTACGTTGAAGCTGAAATCGCCTTCCCCTGTTGCTTTGTTGACATCGTAAGTTCTGATAACAGCATTTGCCGGATTTTCCGGTCTGTCAGTGATTAATAATCCATTGTTCAGATTAAGTGTGCCGTCAATAGATGAGGTTGAACTGCTTAATTGAAGAGCACCATTAATATAAGTTGTGCCGTTGCCTGCAATATTCTTTTTCAAATCGCCTGAAAGATACAAAGAACCGTTGTTAATCACATTATTTTTTAGCAGTGATATGTTTGATGTAAGTTTTCCGCCTGCATTAAC
Organism: Candidatus Gastranaerophilales bacterium; assembly: GCA_944322945.1. Classification (GTDB taxonomy): domain Bacteria; phylum Cyanobacteriota; class Vampirovibrionia; order Gastranaerophilales; family Gastranaerophilaceae; genus CALUVN01. The sequence goes on from CALUQN010000008.1 coordinate 48,631, forward strand.
AACAACCTTATTATTAATATATTTCAATGTCGTGACATCCCCGGCAATAGTGACAGTTCTGTCATTGGAGGCACCTTTTATATCATAGTTAATCGTCCCGTCACCGAGGATTAAGTTAGAGCCGGTATTCATAGTAACAGACGAAGACTGTATATCATCAGCGTCAATTGTGAGGGTTGCGCGGTCGTATAACTGTAGGTTTGTTGTTGAGATTATTGCCTCTGATATTACGCTTGAATCTGTCTGAATTCGGGTCGTACCATTGCCGCTCACGGAGTTTGTGATAGTTCCGCCGGTGAAGGTGACTGTACCTGTGGATTCTGTCCTGACCGCGCTGTCTCCGATGTCATCTGCATCGGTAATTAATGTACCTTTGATATCTATACCGCCTGCTACATCAATAAGTCCTTCGTTTGTCGTAGTGTTGCTGTATATAGACACTCTGCCGTCGCCTGTTACGTTTTGTTTAAAGGTGTATTTAGATTCAAATTGTAATGTTCCGCCTTTATCTACATAAACGTCATCCTGAATATCCCCGCCTGTTTTGACGGCAAATGTCGCCCCGTTGCGTATTTTAATATCCTGAGCTATTACAGCCTGAAGATATGAAGTTCCGTTTGCAAATTCTATATACCCGCTGCCTGTTATCGGATTTTTGACGTATTGATTTGAGATAGTGCCGCCGCCGGTAGTAATTGAGATGACGCCGTCGTTAACTACTTTTGCTGCACGAATAGAATTTGCGCTTACACTCGTCTTTAATACAGCACCTTCAATTATATTCAAAACTTCAGACTGGATATATGACTTCATATCTACATCTCCGAGGATATTAACTTCCCCGCCGATTATATAGCGTCCCGAATTCATAGTTCCGCCGCTGAGGTTGATAGTGCCGTTGTTTTGCATGTTGGCTGACCAGTTGAGGAAACCTGCATTGTCTGTTGAAACAGAGGCGCCTTCTGCTATAGACCATTTGCCTGAAATGTTTGCATCAATATTGACATCTCCGGTGACGTTTGTTTGCGCGTTGATGCCGTTTTGGGTCACGGTTCCGCCTGTCAGAATAAGTGTGGCATTGTTGTTTTGCGTGGTAATACTGCTTGACAGAAGATTGTCTGCGTTTGTCGTGAGAGTTCCGCCGTCTTTAATATTAATGTTGGAAGATAATACAGCATTGTTTATAACATCCCCGATTATATTAAGAGAGCCTTCCCCGTCGCCGCAAGTGGATATATCATAGTTTAACGCGCCTGTACCAAGGTTGAGAGCTGCATAGGTGTTCCCAATGTTAACCTTAGAATGCAGGTTGTCCGCATTTATCTTTAATGTTCCTGATAATATCTCAACCAAATCAGCGGTCAATATGCTCTCATTGCCAAGAGTCAATGTCGGTCCTGAACCTTGACTTTGACCGGAAAGAGTAACTGTTTTCGCAGTAATGTCGCCGGAATCCAGTGTTATAGCACCGCCGACAACGTTTCCGAAAGTTATTGTATCCTGTATGATAGAGGCGCCGTTAGTCAGGTTGAGCGTAACGTTATTGCCCGTTGAGAAAGCACCTGTTCCGATTATGCTTGTGTTGGTATTAACCTCGGAATTATCAGTAATAGTGAGCATTCCTTTGTTCACTATCCCGTTTGCGGCTTCTGAATTTATGTTAACATTTCCTGACAGTGTGCCATTTGCGTCCGCAGAAGATATATTCAGTACGGCACCATCTGTCTGCGCCGTGTTGGTAATATTTACATCTTTATATGTAAGCGTTCCGCCCTGAACCTCAAGCAGACTGTGTCCGCCCGCATCAATAGTTGACATCTTGCCGTTTTTGGTATCTCTTACGCCGGCAACTGTGTATGAGCCATCCGTCATTACCCCGCCGTCAGCTGTCAAGGTGTAGACATCGTCCGCACTTCCTGCAGTAAAACTCCTCGTACCTGTCAACTGTTCCGCAAGTATTCGCAGCGTGTCCCCCATTGATTCCGTCAAAATTTCATCAGTGGATGTCCCTGTATAGTATTCAATACTGTCTGCCGTTGTTCTGTCTTTATCGGTTATGGCTGTACGAATATACTCATCTATATAATCCTGATATGTGTGGCTTTCGTACTCATCGCTCCAATTTGACGCCGCTTTTACCTCGTCATTAATAACATAAGCTTCCCCGTCTTCCACACGGCTGGTAAACTCTTGTAACAACTCATCTGTCAAACCGATAGAAATAGTGTTCGGCGACTTCAATATCTGTATTATCTTTGAACCTTCAGTAGGTGCTTTCCCGAGGACGTTAATGCTGTCTATATAAATAATTCCGCTTGAACCTTCGCCAAGCGTCAGAGTGTCTGCCGTTCCGTCAGCAAAGTTCGCATCAATGCTGAAAGTCGCACCTTGTCCTGCGGTTAACGACAAAAAGTCATAGTTTGTATTTGTCCCGTCTGCAAAATCAATGTTCGCACCGGATAAAGCTTCTATTTCTGCGTTTAAAATCTGGTTGTAAATAGAAATCTTTCCGCTGCCGTCACCGGTAAACAGCACATTATAACCCTCGACACCGTTTATGATATCATTCATCAAAATCTGTCCGCCGCCGCGTGTTTCAAGGGTTAAGGTCGCTCTGTCCGAGGATACATATATCGCCTGGTTTTCTTTTTTACCGTTGTTTATGATATAGTTGCCGGTAAATTCTGTCAACTTGCCGTCTGTCGCGGATATCTTCAGGCTTGAATCTGTATAAATTGCACCGCCAAGGGCTTGACTGCTATCTGATGATGCGTAGTTATCCGTGAATATGCTGTTGTTAATGTTTTCAATAAGGTTATAATTATAAATCGCGCCGCCTAGTGCATCTCCGCTGCCCGATGATATGTAGTTGCCCTCAAAAATGCTGTCTTTTATAATTGTTATTTCGCCATTGCCGTTATATATAACACCGCCTAAAACATCTCCGGAACCTGACACTCCGTAGTTGCCGATAAACATTGACGAATCAATTGCATTTATTTTCCCGTCATTTGCAAGAACTGCACCTTCAATAATGCTTGTCTCGCCGATAACACTGTTTGATAGAAAATCTGACGAGAGTTTGCCCAGTACGCCTGCCTCTGCAACTTCAAGCATACCGCCGTTTACTGTCGCTGAATCCGTCCGGACTGCGTTTGCTATAAATTCCGAGGTAATGTTATTTATATTTGACAAATCTTTTATAAAAGCGCCGTATACTGTTTTGTTATTAGTGACAACATCTATGTTGTTTCCAATGAAGCTTGACGTGATATTCTTGATTGTTCCGCCGACTTCGGAAATTATGGCAGAATATCTGTAGTTGTCATCGTTCGTAACTTCAATGGAATTTCCTTTGAATATGCTTGATATGTTGTCTATGGTTCCGCGTGCGGATATTATATTTTTGATATCCTGCTCAACGTAAATTTCATTTATTTGAGCAAGAGTTTCGCCCATACCGTTTTGTATAGGTGCTATAGCACTGTCAGGGTTGTATTTCAACGTTAATGCCGCATCAGCTGCGTTTTCTGTCTCAACGAGTTTTACTCCATTTTCATCCTTTGCCCACTTGTAATATTTTTCAGCTGTACCTTCTCCGTAAACAGGTTGTTTAAACCCTATTTCATAATAATGTACATTAGCATCAACAGTATTAGGATTGTAAATTTTAATTACATTAGGAGCTAAATTTTCGGTATCAGCAGGCTGAATTTCAACGAGCGTATATTCGCTTGCCGGATATACGCTTTGTGTATCCGGAATCAATGTCCCTGCATTATGAAGTTTATCTAAAATCGGAGCAGGCGCGTTGCTTTCACTTGCGAATGCTGCTGATGGTATTGTTAAAGCTATACATCCGGCAAAAAGCGCTGTCAGTAAGGGTTTTGCCCCCCCCCCCTAATGGCGGAATTGCTCTCGTTGTGCAGTTTTTTATTTAGTGTACCTGACATTTAAAACGGCTCTTTTTCTTCAGCTTCCATAATACGAATATAAAATTTATTCATTCATGTCTGTATCATATCATAGAATTTGTATAATTTCAATATGTAAAGTGCATTATTCAGTGGATAGAAAGGATGAATAATTCAGCATCGGAAAGCAAGTTACACAATACTGCTGATTGACCTACAAGTTTCATTGGCTGACTTGAGACATACTGACAAGATTTTATTTTGACCGTTATTTTTTCGATTTAATTTCTTCTACAATGTCTGCTATTTCTGTTGAAACATCCTTTTTTGATGTGATTTGTCTGGCAACGTGCTCTGCAAATTCTGATTTTTTGAACTCGTGCAGACCTTTCTCTTTAAACAATTCTTCCAAAAGCTTTGCCATAGGAATATTTTGTTTCAGTGTTTCAAGTTCAATTTGCGAAAAGTTTTTAAAGTCATCATTCAGAGTCCGCTGCACTAACTCCGGAGGCAGCAAATCTTCAAACTCACCGCTTTTGAGCAAATGTATTTTGTCAAATTCCCGCAGTTTTGGTTTTATCTCTTCCAGATTTGACTCCGCGTCTTTATCTAACAGTATATAAACAGGCAGCTTCAATGTCTCATACAATTTGTAGAATAATTTTACGACCTGATTTTTGCCGCCGGCCGATATCAGATATGTTCCGGTTTTGTCAAAATCATACCCGCACAACCTTGCAAATACCGGCAGCAAAATTTCTTCTGTTATCCCTTCCGTAATTATTACACGTTCTATCGGATATAGCTGCGATTTTTCACTTCTTACCAGAGTTATATCAGCCTCTGTTGACAATGATTTAAGCCATTGTAAATTCTTTGGGATGTCAGTTTTAAATAACTTTATCAGCGCGTCATAATTTATTCTGTTTTTTAAAAGCTCTTGAGTGTTTGTATCTAATAAAAAAATACTGTTTTCATAATCATACAAACGCTGATTAATCAAAAAATTATCAGTCAGGTTAAAGCCTAGCTGTACAAGCGAGTAATTTATTATTTCCTCGGCATAATCCCGTAATTCAATATAAGAAACGTTATCTAGCTCTCTTTTTTTGAATTTAGGCTGGATTAGATTATTACTCAAAATATCCTTGAAAACTCTGGTGTATTTAGTTTCGGGATGTTTAAACCGGGTAAGCCTGTCAGCTGAAATTATCAGCTGTTCTTCGCTCATTGGTTTAATTTTTAGACTTTTCGATACATTATCCATTTTATTGTTTGTAACAATTTTTATAATTACTGTGACTTTATAGCAACTTTTTATTTTATGTTGTTTTTTATATAATAGTGGAGTGGAAATAGTGAATTCTAAAATTTCAAACTATCAACATTATAATTATAACACAAGTGTTTGCATGCCGAATTCAGATATTAACACAAAAAAGCATGGAACTAATGGGACTAACTTTAATTTTACTTCCAATCCGGCAGCGGACTCTTTACCAAAAAATATTTCTGCGGCGCCGAATTTCAGAGCGGAATTTGTTTCGCAGGATGAACAAAAGAAATATACTACCCTTTTGAATATGACAGATAAAAATACAAGAAAAAATCTTGAAATGCTTTTCAAAAGCGGTGTTTTGCTGAATTCAAATTCCAACGATGCTTCATCCGTCTTAGATAATTTATACAAAATAGCAACAACAGAACGCGCCAGCGGTTTGAGCAATTTAGGGCTTTTAAGCGACACTATCAACACTCTTGCAAATCCGTTTATTATCACCCAGCAGTTTGGCGACGTGCCGGATGAATACCGAGACAAAGCCCTAAAAGCATATTGCGCAGGCAGTGAAACAAACTTGATAAAACAAGCACTTGCGGAACAAGAAATTGATGTCCCGCACTCGGGAACCTGTGTTGCGTCAAGTATTGAATTCAATCTCGCAAAAGAAATGCCGGCGGAATTTACCAGATTTGTAGAAGGGCTTTCTTCCCCTAAAGTTTCCGTGGATAAAACAATCAAACTCAAAAACCTTGCGGATAATACACTTGATGCAATCTGGCTTTTGAACGCGTTTGAAGTGCCGTTTGAAGCAAATGATTTTAACGAAGCAAAACTGACATTTGCGCCTGACAAAAATGCACTATTAAGAGCTCAAATTCAAACCACTCACAGAGACCCGCTTGAGCGTTCTCCTATTGATGTTCTTATGCAGTCAACTCTGATGCAGATAGGTTCACAGCAGTCTTATAACACACTTTCAGACAAGCGTGCCGGTAAATTCAACCAGAATGACAAAGGGCTCATTGAATTTGAAAAAACATTCACTGAATCCGTTGTCGAAGATAAAAATAAACTTTCCATCACTTATCAAAAAGTTGATGAAAATGCGCGGCTTGTCGGGTATGAAACAGACTTCAACACTATGAAAAAACATATTCTGGAAGCTCTGAACATGGGCGAAAATGTTATTATCGGCTACACGCAGGTCGACCCGAATAACGTCATCATAAACGGTCACGAGATTACAATCATTGGTACAAAACAAAATAAAGACGGAACAATTAACTTTATCTGTAATGACACTGATGATAATATTTCAAAACCGATAGAGTATAATGAAAAATTTCTTCTCCCCAAAATACACCACGCGGCATTGCCGGAGGCGGTTCTAAGAGATGATATAGATATGGTGGAAAATTGGGTTGAAGGGTTAAATAGCTACAATGATATGAAAAGGCAAGCCGCGTAGGACTTGCCTTATTTATTGTAAAAATTACTTAACAAAAACATAAAAAATGGTAAGAAAAAATATTCACAAGTTTTAGTAACAATGAAAATATGGTAGAAGGTAAGATTAATGATAAATTCAGTAAATCAAAGCGTATATAGCCATTTTAACTCGCTGCCGCAGTATTCGGCACAGAATAAAACAAACAAAAGTCCGGTTTGGGCTAACTTCAAAATCAATCGTCAACTGACAGACAACCTTAACAACAATACAACAAAAGCAAGTATTTTTTATATAAACGATGTTCACGGACAAAACATAAGAATGGAGAGACTGCTCACGGCTGTTCAGCAATTTGATTCATTTACGCCGTCAGGGCAGGTGGACAAAATGAAATTTGCCTCCGGTGATATTATGCTCGGTGAAGATATCAAGCACCTTATGGTCGGGAACAAATTTTTAAATCTCGGCGGGTTTATGGCAAATGTACTCGGCAACCATGAGTGCGATGAACCAACACCTGAATTTGTCAATATTATCAAAGATAAAACCTACAGACTTCTCGGGTTAAATCTTAACCCGAATAAAGATAACCCTCTTCACGGGATTATAGAAAAATCATATATACAGGAAGTTAACGGCAACAAATACGGTATAATAGGTTTAGTTCCGCCGGATTTGGCAGATCACGTAAAAATTCAAGACCACCTGCCGGCACTCAATATAGAAACTGACTTCAACAAAGCAATACCGGAATTGCAAAAAGAAGTTGATAAACTGCAAGCTCAGGGTATAAATAAAATTATATTACTTTCTCACTCCGGCTACAGGCATGATGTTCAAATAGCAAAATCTGTAAACGGCATAGATATAATTCTTGGCGCCCACACTCATAACCTGCTAAACGGTATTGAAAAAGATGTCAACCTCTTTACTTCCAAAACAGGCGAACCTATTATCATAACACAAGCCGGCCGCGACGGTAAAAACTTCGGCATATTGAATGTCGAATTTGACAAAGACGGTGTGATAACAAAAGCACAAAATAACATAGGCAACACTGACGCGTACAGCCGAAATCTTGTTGCAAGAAATATATTTGAAAAAATCTTAGGCAAACCCGAACGGGTCGGATTTATAAAATCGGTTGAAAAATATCCGCAAGATGCCTACGGTTCAGAAAATGCCCATTGCGACTTTATTGTTGACGCCCTGAGAAAAGAACTTGGCACGGATATTGCAGTAATGAATTCCGGCAACATACGCGGTCAATTTGAGCAAGGCGGAATTGATACAAGAGATTTGGCAATAATTTCACCATTTGCCAACAAAGTTGCGGTTGTAGAAGCCTCTGAAGCCGAACTTGTAAACGCTATAAAAAACAGAGTCAAAGCCTCAATGTCCTCAAAATCACACAGACCCGGAATTGTGCAGGTATCAGGATTAAAATATACATTTACGAAATCAGGAGAATTGCTGTCAATGACATTTGTAGACAAAGACGGCAAAGAAACTCCGATTGACATTAATAACCCGAGAACTGACAAAATGTACACGGTAGCTTCGGATGACTACTGTATAAACAGTCCGGAAATGGGGCTTGGACTGCCGCACAGGTATGAAAAAGCTCTTCAAAAATTTGACCACGACAAAGATATAGTAGTGGGGAATTACATCAAACACGAAAACAAACCAATGGAAGTTAAAGCAGACGGACGAATTCAGGTAATAGACGACACCTCTGCGGAGGAAAAAACGTCAGAAGAAACAAAAGCCGCTGCATAGCAAACATAATGTTTGCATCAATAGTAGTGAGTAGGGAATAGAGCATTCCATTAAGTAACTAAGTGATTGAGTGATTTACATTATTATATTCCTCCCCTCTCCTACTAAGATTGAAAAGCTCTTACGGGCGTACTAAAAGCCGCCTGTTAAAAGTCTTTCAAAATTTCTTGAACATCTTCAAAAGGCGGTATTTTAGTTTGTGGAAATAATGTTGATGCAAACATCATGTTTGCAGTTTATGTAGGTCAGGCAATGCCTGACAGAGTTATAGGGTGGGCAAAGCGAACGCGTGCCCACCAGTCGACTATATATATTCTTTAAGGGCTGTCATTCTGAGCGTTAGCGAAGAATCTCAATTAAAAAAGAGATTCTTCACCCCTGAAATGTCTCCTGCGGTTGTCCGTCCCCTCACCCGGCACTATGTGCCACCCTGTCTTGGATTTGCTTCACGCTCACGGAGACTCACCTGTAAGCCCTGCGGGCTTAGCTGGCTCGTTCCGTTCGCTACCCGGACTATCGTCCGTCCGCAAATCCGCTCTCCAAATCGGGAGAGGGTGAAAATGTCCTATCGTCTTCAAAGCGACTTAATCCGCTCTACCTCTTTCCCTCGCCCCTATGGGGAGAGGGAGAAGCCGCGCGAAACGCTAGTGAGCTACGGATTCGGGTGAGGGGGTGTCAATAATTAACAGGAGAGGGGGTCTGTCACCCTGAATTTATTTCAGGGTCTTAGCTTGTGAAGTGCTGGTAAGATTTTCCGCACGGCAAGATCCTGAACAGCTCGAAAATCACGTTTTCAAAAAAAACGGATTTTCTACGCTTTCAGGATGACATTAAGACCTCACCCCTGCCCTAAGGGAGACACCCCCACCCAGCCTCCCCCGTCAAGGGGGAGGAGTTAGTAATAGCCGGCAAATCCGCTCTCCTAATTTAGGAGAGGGAAGAATATTAAAAAGCTTTTACGGGCGTAATAAAAGCTGGATTTTCAAAGACTTTTAAAGTTTCTTGAATATCTCCGAAAGGCGACTTTTTGAAAGATGAATAGTCCTATTGATGCAAACGTAACGTTTGCACCCCACCCTAGCCCTCCCCGACCTGGGGAGGGTACAAAGTTTATGTAGGTCAGGCAATGCCTGACCTACTTATTGTCACCCTGAATTTATTTCAGGGTCTTAGCTTGTGAAGTGCTGGCAAGATTTCCCGCACGGCAAGATCCTGAACAGCTTGAAAATCTCGTTTTTCAAAAAAAACGGATTTTCTACGCTTTCAGGATGACAGCAAACATAATGTTTGCATCATTATTCTTTACACAGTTTCTGTAGGTCAGGCATTGCCTGACATTAAGACCTCACCCCCAACCCCTCTCCTGAACCAGGAGAGGGGACAATTAAAAAATGTAAATCACTTAATCACCTGAGCACTTGAGAACCTGATCACTTAGTCACCTGGTCTCTTAATGCAAAGGTCTATTCTCTTATCGCTCAATCACCATTCACTTACAATTCACCCCATAATGCTGTGACCCACTAACCACTAATTTTGCCGGAAATGTTATCGTTTATGTATTCAAGTGAACGCTTTGCGATAAGTTCGGCTTTGAGTTTTTTGTTTTTACGCTCTTTTTTAGGGAGTTCAACCGGCTCTACTATCCCCCAGTTAGAATTTATCGGCTGAAATTTTTCGTGTTGTTCATCTGTGATGTATCTTGACAAAGCTCCTAGCATAGTTGTCTTTGGCAGTTGCAACAGCGGGTTACCTTTTATGTAATTTGCCATATTTATTCCAGCAAGCAGTCCGGAGGCTATTGATTCCGTGTATCCTTCCGTTCCTGTAAGCTGTCCTGCAAAAAACAGGTTTTCGCGTGTTCTTGCTTGTAGTGTGCAGTTAATGAGTTTTGGTGAGTTTATGAATGTATTTCTGTGCATTACTCCGTATCTTACAATGTTGGCGTGTTCAAGCCCGGGAATTGATTGTACAAGTTCTTTTTGACTACCCCATTTGAGGTTCGTCTGAAATCCTACAAGGTTAAAAAGAGTTTTGGCTGAATTATCCTGTCTTAGCTGAACAACTGCATAATTTTCCTCGCCTGTTCGCTTGTCAATCAGTCCTACAGGTTTCATCGGTCCAAATCTCAAGGTGTCAACTCCGCGTGATGCTAAAACTTCTACCGGAAGGCAGCTTTCAAAAAATTTTGCTCCTTTTTCAAATGTTTTAAGCTCTATCCGAGGCGCATTTATAAGTATATTATAAAATTTTTCGTACTGCTCTTTGTTCATAGGACAGTTGATGTATGAGGCTTCTCCCTTGTCATAGCGGCTTGCCCAGAATGCGATGTCAAAGTTTATGCTGTCCTTTTCAATAATAGGTGCAATTGCATCAAAAAAATATAGGTAATCGCTTTCAGTAAATTCTCTGATAGACGCTGCAAGTGCATCACTGGTCAGCGGACCGGATGCTATAATTACATTGCCGTCAGGAATTGAGGTAACCTCTTCTCGTATTAGATTGATGTTATCATTGCTTTCAATAAGCTCCGTTACTTTTTCCGAAAAACCTTCTCTGTCAATGGCTAGCGCATTCCCTGCAGGAACCCGTGTTTCATAGGCAATTTTGATAAGTTCTCCGCCTAGAAGTTCCATTTCTCGTTTTAATAGCCCGCTGGCATTTGTCGTATCATAAGAGCCAAGGCTGTTTGAACATACAAATTCAGCTAACTTTTCTGTGGTATGAGCTCCGGTCGTTTTTTGCGGTCTCATTTCATAGAGGTTGACCTTTATCCCTCGTTTTGCAAGTTGTATTGCAGCCTCGCTTCCTGCAAGTCCGGCTCCTATTATGCTTACTTCCTTTGTTTCCATACCTCTAAAATACCACAAATATATAAACCAGGCGATCGAGTGTTATATTTAATTGTTGTATGTAAACTTGCACCAGGCGGATTAACATTGAATACAGTTTTTAGAGGTACGCTTCTTCAAGCATCTTAATTTCAAATTCAGTTCCAGCCGGGAAGTAAACTTTGCCGCCTTTTGAAAATATTGCAAAAAGCGGAGAACCGACCATATTTACACCATAAACCACAACTCCTGATACAACTGTTATCGGGGTTAGAATAACCAGGATACCGAGATTTGACAGTTTGTTTGTCCAGCGCATCATTGTGTTGAAAAATGTTCTGCCGGGCTTCATTGATTTAACCATTCCGTCTATATATCCGCGTTCGCCTTTTATATTATCAAAAAATATTTTTTTGTCGTTAGCTTTTGTAATTTTTGCATCAATGTGAGTAGTTCCTCCGTTATAAGTCACGCTATCCACCATCATTACAAGTAACCCGCCGTTGCCGGTAATCTGCGGGTTGTGCGTTTCAACTATTTCTCCGTGGAATACAGTGCCGGCAGGTATAACAAATCCGCTTCTTTTAAGGGGAGTATTTGCGCTCAGTGCAAACGAAATTCTTGCGCCTTCACGTGTAGCGGAAGATACAGCCTGCTGTGAACGTACTGTGAATTTTTGCCCGCGTCGTACTTTTATTCCGTTTTTCTTTTTGTATTCACCTGTTTTTACCGGATATTTTTGAAATCCTGCAGATTGGCTTTGCGAGGTTTGAGAACCTGCAGGCAGGGATTTGGGCGGCGTTGTGGAAGTCTGACTGCCGGCATTGGTTCCTGATGTACCAGCGGATGTGCCGTTAATTTTGGGCAGCGGCGGAAGAGCTTCGTCTTCAAGTTTGGATGGGTTATAATTCTTTCTTATTTCCTCATCCACAGACAAATCAAGCTCCAGCGCGAGTACCGGAGTGCTCAAAAATATCAGCGAGAATATAATTGATAATATTTTATTTAAGAAGTTCATTTATAGCTTTAGCCGCCTTTTTGCCGGCACCCATTGCGTTAATTGCGTTAGATTCCCCAACAGGTGCAACATCGCCGCCGGCGTAGACTGTCGGGATAGAAGTTGCACGGTTTTCAGCATCAACAACAATGTAGCCGCGTTTATCAGTTTCCAAATCCAAGCCGTCAGCTTCTGCAGAACGCTGGATAATCGGATTTGGTCCGGTGCCCAATGCTACTATAACTGTATCAAGGTCGATGGTTTCTGTTTTGCCTGTAGGAACAGGTTTACGTCTGCCGGAGTCATCCGGTTCGCCAAGCTCCATTACTTCAAGCTCTACAGATTTTACATAACCGTTTTCACCGAGAATTTCTTTCGGTGCGTACAAAAATTTGAAAATTACACCCTCTTCTTTTGCGTGGCGGATTTCTTCCAATCTCGCAGGCAGTTCTTTTTCCGTACGTCTGTAAATTATGTAAACTTCTTCAAAACCGACGCGGACAGCAGTTCTTGCAGCATCCATCGCAACATTGCCGCCTCCGAATACAGCAACTTTCTTACCTACTCTGAGCGGTGTCGGACTATCAGGCTGCCCTGCGTGCATAAGGTTTACTCTTGTTAAAAACTCGTTAGCAGAAAATACTCCGTTAAGGTTTTCTCCGGGTACGTGAAGCATTTTGGGTAATCCTGCTCCTGAACAGATAAATATTGCGTCAAAACCGTCTTCTTTTAATTGTTTGAGGGTAATAGATTTTCCGACAATAACGTTTGTTCTGAATTCAACTCCCATAGCTTTGAGGTTGTCGATTTCTCTATCCAGAACAACTCTTGGTAGTCTGAATGGCGGAATTCCATAGCGCAGAACACCGCCGAGTTCATGCAGAGCTTCAAAGACAACAACTTCGTGTCCGGCTTTGCGTAAATCGGCAGCTGCTGTAATTCCGGCACAGCCTGAGCCGACTATTGCAACTCTTTTACCGGATGGTTTAATTTCAGGCATTTCAGCTTTTGTGTTGTCTCCGACATATCTTTCAAGCGCCCCTATTGCAACAGGGAGCCCCTTAATCCCCAGTACGCAGTTTCCTTCGCATTGTCTTTCCTGCGGGCAAACACGACCGCATACAGAAGGCAGCATACTTGTTTCACGTATTATATCACCGGCTTTTTCAAGATTACCTTCTTTTATTGCTGATATAAATTGCGGAATTTGAATATTAACTGGACAACCTTGTACGCATCTTGGATTTTTGCAGTTAAGGCATCTTGAAGCTTCAAGATTTACCTGTTCTTCTGTTAAGTTACTCTCGACCGGATTAAAGTTTGAGCGGCGCTGAATTTTGTCCTGCTCTTGAACGTGTTGTCTTTCTACTACCATTTTTATATCCCCTTTGAATGTTCATTTATATAGTTTTTACTTATAATATGTTACTCAAAAAAAGTGCTTTGTGCAAGAAAGTTAATAATTAATTGCAAATAAAGCATGCTTGTTTTTAAATTAGAATATGGATACACTGGCTAAAACTCTAAGATGTTTAGAATTTGATAAGGTACGAGAAAAACTTGCAGGCTTTGCAAAATTTCAGCAAAGTCGTGAGATGTGTCTTAGTGCACCGATTTATACGGATTTTGAAGAAATAAAGTCTGCGCTGAGATTTACACGTGAAGCAAAATACATCCTTGATAATGCAATGGAAGTGCCGATTGAATTTATTGCTGATATTGAGGAAATTCAAAAAAATGTTATAGGAACATATCTTACGGAAGAAGAACTCGTTGATATTGCAAAAACGCTGCGTTCATCCCGTGTTACTAAAAAATTCCTTGCTGAAAATCTTGATTCAGGCACCAGGCTTCATCAGATTTCACGCGATTTAATTTATGACAAAATGCTTGAAGATAAAATCTTTTCAACATTTGATGAAGCGCTTAATATCCGGCAGGACGCAACGCCGGAACTTTTCGGACTGTATTCTTCTCTGAAAGATACAGAGAAAAATCTTAAACAACGAGTCGCTGACATGCTAAATTCTCCTGATTTCACCAAACATCTTCAGGATAATATATATACAACCCGTGAGGACAGAATTGTTTTTCAGGTTATGGCATCATCCAAAAGTAAGGTGCCGGGGATTGTCCACGACGTTTCCGCGACCAGCAGGACATTTTTTATTGAACCGGAACAAATTGTGCCCCTTAATAATAAAATCAGAGAATTAAAATCTAAAATTCACGTAGAATGTGTCAAAATTCTTTCTGATTTAACCCGTGAAATAAAAGGTAAAATTGTTGAAATTAAACTAAGCGAGAGTCTGCTTGCTCAAATTGATTTTCATTTTGCAAAAGCCCGCTATGCCGTGAAACTTCACGCGGTAGAGCCGGAGCTGACAGATGACAAAATTCTTGAAATTGAAAATATGAAACATCCGCTCTTAATCGGAACGGTTGAACATGTTGTGCCGAATAATTTTTCTATTGGCAGAGATTACAAATCTGTTGTTATTACCGGTTCCAACACCGGCGGCAAAACTGTTGCCATAAAAACAATAGGACTGTTTTTGCTTATGACAAAAGCAGGTTTATATCTGCCGTGTACAGCTGCAAAAATTCATCCGTTTAAACAGGTATTTGCAGATATCGGTGATGAGCAGAATATTTTGCAAAACCTTTCAACATTTTCTTCCCATATGACGACTCTGATTGATATTCTGCATAAAAGCGATGCCGATTCGTTTGTTATACTTGATGAAATTTGTGCAGGAACTGACCCCTTAGAGGGGGCAGTTTTGGCTGAATGTATTCTTGAAAAATTTGCATCAAAAGCGGTTGTTTCGACCGTCACAACGCACTACGGAGAACTTAAATCATTAGAATATGTAAATCCGTATTTCAAAAACGCATCAGTTGAATTTGATACATCTACGCTGTGTCCGACGTATAAATTATTGATAGGCATTCCCGGGCTCAGTAACGCTGTTTCTATTTCATCAAATCTTGGACTTGACAGGGATATTATTGAAAAAGCAAAAAGTATTATAATATCTCAAAAAGACCCGTCTATAGTAGTTGTCGAAAAACTACAGGAAACTCAACAAAAATTATCACAGAATCTCGAAGAAGCAGAACTGCTTAAAGAAGATTCCCTAAATCTCAAAAAGGAATACGAGACAAACCTTTCGGAAATAAAAAAAGACAAAAAGAAAACCATTAAAGTTATAAAAGACAAGTTCAATTACGAACTATTGGATGCAAAGGCAGAGATTAAAAGTATTCTGGATGAGTTGAGAAAAGAAAAATCTGAAAAAATAGCCCGGCGCGCATACGCAAGACTTGCACAGCTTGAGCAGGGATATAGAAATAAAATTGAAGATATTGAAGATAAAGAAAATTACACATCTGTAGACTGGGCATCCGTCAAACCTAATGATACCCTTATGCTGAAAGAACTTCATCAGCCTGTAACAGTACTTTCACTGCCTGATAGAAACGGTAATGTGCTTGTGCAGATGGGAACTATAAGAAC
This sequence comes from Candidatus Gastranaerophilales bacterium, assembly GCA_944322945.1. Taxonomy (GTDB): domain Bacteria; phylum Cyanobacteriota; class Vampirovibrionia; order Gastranaerophilales; family Gastranaerophilaceae; genus CALUVN01. Next base: position 64,407 of record CALUQN010000008.1, read on the forward strand.
AAAAATGAAATCAGATAAGCTCGCACCGTTTGATACTCGTGCTCAGCGCTCCCAAAATCCTTATCAGCCGTCAAAATTAGAAAGTTTTGAACTCAGAAAAGTAAACATCTCTTCAACTCTGGATATCCGCGGGTACCGGGTAGAGGATGCTCTTGACAATCTTGAATTTTACCTGGATAAAGCAAGCCTTGCCAATCTGCATGAAGTCCAGATAATCCACGGTCACGGCACCGGTGCATTGAAAACAGCAGTCAGAGATTATCTTTCTACTTCTCCGTATGTTGCTAAATTCAGACCGGGTGAAGATTCCGAAGGCGGGGACGGGGTTAGTATAGTTGATTTGAATTAGTCTTCCGCTAGTACTTTTAGCAATTTGTATCCAAGCTGCATTTTTTCATCGGGCAGACTGTTAACAAGTTCAAAACATTCTTTGCGCAGATCAATTGTGTCTTTGTGATGCTCAAACATCAACATTTCATAATATTCAACATTGAAAACTTTTGAAAGTCTGTACAATAAATCCAACGATGGAAGAAATTTACCTGTTTCAATTCTGCTTATACTTTTTGAATCAACGTCAACTTTGCAGGATAATTCTTCCTGTGTTAAGCCGGCTTTTTTCCTTAGCTCTCTTATTCTTCTTCCAAATAAATTTTTTAAATTTGTATACATTTGATATTTCCTTATTTCTATATATTTTAATATTCCGGTAAATTATTAACAAACTACGTATTAGGTGTATAAATTCAACAAATTCGTACAAATGCGAGGGTATAATTTAGCAACATGACTAATTGAAAAGGTTTTATTTTGATTTTAAAATCGTTAGATTAAAACTTGGAGGGCTTAATGAATACAAATTGGGGGCATCATACGATGGGCGGTCCTTTATTTTCTTATAAAGACGCCGGATTTTACAATGAGTTTCATATATTGGGTAAATGTGTAAAATTAAAGAAATCAGTTTTAAATAAAGATTACCACAAAGTACTGAAAAAATGGTATATTGCGCAGACCGGTGACGAGCCGAATATGGATAAACCTAAAAGTTTTAATGAGAAAATACTATGGCTTTTACTGAATGAAAATTCAGAATTAAAATCAGATTTATCCGAAAGATTAAAATTACGGGAGTATATAACAAAGACTGCAGGCAGTGATTACTTACTACCGCTTGCCGGAATTTGGGACGCTGCGGAGAATATCGACATTGATGATTTATCCGAGCATTTTATTGTTAAACTGAATAATATAAAATCTTGCAGCATGTTGGCTGAAAACAGAGCAGACATCGCCCCGAATAAAATCAGCCGCAGTATAAAAATTTTTAAACAAAAAGCACTTTCAGCTTCTGAATATCAACCACACAGATCTCAAAATATTTCTTCTGAAATTATAATCGAAGAGATTCCGGAAAATTTTTCCGAAGAACTAATCAAATACAAAGCTTGGTGTTTTAACGGCAGTCCTGTTTACATTTGCGCAGAAAAAGGCAGCGGCAAAAATATAACCCGTAACATTTACGATTTAGACTGGGAACTTCAGCCTTTTGAATATAAATACAAAAATTCGCAAAAGATGATTCAGCCGCCCGCAAATATGCACCGGCTGCTTGATGCGTGTCAAAAATTAAGCAAGGATTTTTGTTTTATGCAGATTGATTTTTACAACATAGAAGAAAGATTGTACATAGATGAAATAAGCTTTGTACCGGATGGATTCGCAACGGAATTTTCGCCTTCTGATGCCGGAATTTTGCTTGGAAAAATGCTCAAATTGCCGTCCGAAATTAAAAATGATAATTTTGTAAAAATTTGCGCATAGAAGTTATTATGTGATAAAATATTGCAAAAGAGAGGGGCTGCCTTATGGAATTACAAGAAATAAGAGTAAAATATGAAATAGTTGATTTGTTTTGTCAATTGGCGGAAATTCCGTCACCGTCATTAAAAGAAGAAAAAGTAGCAGAGTTTATAAAAAATTATTGTAAAGAACACAATTTGGATTGCAATATTGATTCATACGGAAACGTCATAATAAAAGTTGAAGCAACGGATTGTTCTAAACAGCCAATATTGCTTTCAGCGCACATGGACGTAATAGGAGATGATACTCCGGTTGAAATTTATATGGATGGAGATTTGCTTAGAGCAAAGGGCAGAACACTCGGTGCTGATGATAAAATCGGAGTTGCAAATGCGCTATATTTGGCACAAAAGATTGTCGAGAATCCTGAGGAGAAACATGGCGGACTTGAAATTGTCTTTACGCGAGATGAGGAATCCGGTATGTCAGGAATAAGAAATATAGATTTTTCAAAAATAAATTCCAAGTATGTGCTTGTGCTTGATAGTGACAGTTTGGGACAGCTTATGACGGCAGGAGCAAGCTACACGCAGGTGAAAATTACTGTTAAATCAGCAAAAGGCGGACATTCCGGTGTTGATATAGCGGATACATCAAGAAAGAATGCTGCAAAACTTATTGCTGAATTATTGGCGCAAATGCCTCAGGGTGTATTTTACTCAAAAGACAATCAGGTTGTGACATCATGCAACCTGGGCGGAATAAAAGCAGGTGACGTTAACGTAACGAATATTATCAATCCGGAAGCATGCGCAAGTTATTCCATAAGAAGTTCAAGCAGAGAAATGGAAGAAGCCTTGAAAAACGTCATGACTGAGTGTATTAAAAAGTTCAATAAACATTACGACAAACTGGCGGAGGCGCAAATACTCTTTGAAGAGCACCTGCCTCCATTTGAGGAAGTTAAGGATGAATATATTCCGATACTGTTTGAAACGGTAGCTAAAAAACTCGGAATCACTCCAGAAATTTCATCATTCCATGCTGGCGCAGAAACTCACATTTACGCAAACAACATAAATTCCAAGGGTGAAAAATTCGCACCGTATTTGGTGGGATTAGCAAATGTATGCAGCATGCATTCATCTGACGAAAATGTGGATTATCAAAGCATTTTGCAGGGTGCGAAACTTTTAAAAGCGACATTTGATGTTTATAATTCATAATGTTTTTTATTTTGTCATTCTGAGCGTTAAGAATATAAATTAAAAAGAGTTATAGGGTGTGCAAAGCGAACGCGTGCCCACCAAATTTGTCATGCCCGTAAAAGTCACTGTAGGTTGGGGCATACTTGCCCAACAATATCCTGCCCCTGCGAAGCAGTGGGGGAGCGGATTTGCACTCTGCCGAACAAAACCTGACTAAATGTCTGGTTTTGTGAGAGGGGACGATAGTCCGGGTAGCGAACGGAACGAGCCAGCTAAGCCCACAGGGCTTACAGGCGAGTCTCCGTGAGCGTGAAGCAAATCCAAGACAGGTTAGGTGGGGGGAAGGCGAGAATGTTTGCTGTTCATTTCTTTCTCTTTTATTGCGATTAAAAGAGCAAACGAAACGTTTGCATCACTATGTAAGAAAAAATAGCAATAAATTAAAGAAAACTGCAAAACTAGAAACAGAACCAAAGAAAGAGAAAAACGCGACCAAAAGAAACGAGTTATCAGAAACTACGTTTCTGAAACTTCCTTTTTTCTTATTGTCACCCTGAATTTGACCACCTTCCCCGGGTTGGGGAAGGCTGGGATGGGGAGCAACAGGTCCAGCCATCGTAAAGTCCTGCGTTGGCTTTCCACACGGCAAGATCCTGAACAGCTCGAAAATCACGTTTTTTGAAAAACGGATTTTCTACGCTTTCAGGATGACAGTAAACGTAACGTTTGCACCCCACCCTAGCCCTCCCCGACCTGGGGAGGGTACAAAGTTTAAGTAGGTCAGGCAATGCCTGACCTACTTATTGTCACCCTGAATTTATTTCAGGGTCTTAGTTCGTAAAGTGCTGGCAAGATTTTCCGCACTGCAAGATCCTGAACAGCTTGAAAATCTCGTTTTTCAAAAAAACGGATTTTCTACGCTTTCAGGATGACAGCAAACATAATGTTTGCATCATTATTCTTTACACAGTTTCTGTAGGTCAGGCACTGCCTGACAGTAAGACCTCACCCCTGCCCCTCTCCTACTAAGATTGAAAAGCTCTTACGGGCGAAATAAAAACCGGATTTTCAAAGACTTTTAAAGTTTCTTGAACATCTTCAAAAGGCGACTTTTTAAAAGTTGAATAGTCCTATTGATGCAAACGTTACGTTTGCCAAACATCATGTTTGCGCAAAAAAAACGACTTTTTATAGTCGTTGGAAAATCAAGTGCTACGCACGTAGACAGGATACACAATCACCATGTTTCCGTCGTTTTTTATTAATTAAATTGAACTCTTCATTTTTTCTACTTTTAGATAATAAAAAACGACCCGTTTCTACGTGTCGTTGGAAAATCAATAGGGAAAAAAGGAAAAAGGGAAAGGAATTTTTTTCAGTTATTCTAATGAATAGTGTATGTTAAGCAGTCTTTCCCGCGGACTCATCCGTGTCAGAGGCTGAATAGCTGCTTAATATGCACTATTCATCACTCTAACCGAATGTCTTAAATGTCGATTCCGTGTTCTTTTCGATTACTTTTTCCACTGCATCCATTTCAGTCTGGATGGCGTTTTGTTCAGTATCCAATTGTTTCAAGCGTAATTCAAGGTTTTTATCTTCAGCTTGAGTAATCTCGATTTTAGCGTTGATTTCCTGGATTGTTTGGTCATACAAATATTTGTCATATTCGTATTGGTTCATAGCATCGTCATATTTTTCCTGGTCGGTTACTGTTGTTGTAGTCAGGGCGTATTTGACTGTTGTTCCATCTTCTTGCGGTAATGCTATTGATATATAACGTCCTGTTGAATCCTGTTCAACTTTGCAGCCTTCAAGGGCTTTGACTTCTTCAACATTCTTGTCTGTACCCATTGTGTAGCAGTTGATGTTTGCGATTGATCGGCCGGTATCTGTTTCATATTTCGTTGCATCCTCTACTTCACTTGCTTTGTAGAAGTATGGGATGTAAGCTCCTGATGTTGAGTTTTGAACGTATCTTACATACCATTCAGCATTCGCATCGCCGTATTTTTCGTTCAACGCGTCAAGGTAGGCTTGTTCTTCGCGTTTCAAACCCGCAAGATCATCCACTGTTGACAAATATGGATCATCGTCAGGATTTGCAGTGTCGCCAAGTTTTCTCAACGGGGTATCGCCTACATAGTATGCGCCGCCATCGTTAGTGATAATACTTGTTGCTGCTGATACTGCTGCAAAGTCATCGTTCCATTCGCGGAGGTAGCTGACTGTATATTCGCCGTTGCCGGTCGCTACCAATGATGTGATGGTGTTTGTCAATGCGCCGTCGTTGAACGTATACACTGTCTTTGTATAATCTTCGACTGACGGTGCCACCGGTACGCTCATTCCTAACAACTGATTGTAGTAGTTTGCGGATTGGTTAGACAATGTTGTTCTTTGTTGGTTAATCTGCTGACCTTCAAATTCAACGTTAGTCTTTCTCGCTGTCAGTCCTAAAAATCTTGCTTGTGATGCTGCCATTCCCATAAGGCTTAGTCCCTTTCGTTGTTTCGTAACTTAGTACTCATGTTTTCGGCATTTTTTGTTGAAAACTTTAATTTTTGATACTCTTTTGTTAAGTTTTTGTTACAATTGAAAAAACGCAAAGCCTGAAAATAGCCGCGCAATGCACATTACTGACATTTTATCAGGATATATGAAATATATACAAATATTAATAAAAAATTAAAGATATACTTATTTGCTTGATATCAAAAAATTTTTGATGTATAAAAGACTTGTAATAAGTTTACAGAATAAGAAGGAGTAAATACTTATGGTAAATGTAGCAATTAACGGTTTTGGTAGAATCGGCCGTAACACTTTGAGAGCCGCTATCAGAGAAGGTATTTTTGACAAAATTAATTATGTAGCTATCAACGACCCTGGTTTGAAACCTGCTGAAGCAGCTTTGCTTTTCAAACACGATTCAGTTATGGGTAAATTTGACGGTACTGTTGAAGCTTATGATGAAGGTATTATCGTAAACGGCAAAAAAATTAAATTCTTTGCTGAAAAAGATCCGGCTCAATTGCCTTGGAAAGATTTGGGCGTAGAAGTTGTTGTTGAATCAACAGGTTTCTTTACAGATGCTGAAAAAGCTAAAGCTCACATCACTGCCGGTGCTAAAAAAGTTATCATCTCTGCACCTGCTACTAACGAAGATATTACAATCGTTTTGGGCGTTAACGACAAAGAATACGATCCTGCTAAACACAATGTAATTTCAATGGCATCTTGCACAACAAACTGCTTGGCTCCTGTAGCTAAAGTTATCGATGAAAAATTCGGTATTGTTAAAGGTTTGATGACAACTGTTCACTC